>CAYFRX010000108.1:0-9712 GCA_964345515.1 uncultured Rhodothermales bacterium | reverse complement strand
TCACCACAAGGTGTCACGGGACGACCGGATCGGTACACCTGCGCCTGGTTGCGATATCGCTGAGTGGAAGGCCAATTTAAGACAGTGCCTCCAGCTCTTCAATATATTAACAAAAAGGAGCGCCGAGAATGGAACGGCGGCCGGAGATGCATCAGCAGAACGTCCAGCCTCGACCTACAGGGACCCGGGAGAACAATCTACTGGCGCGGACGGTCTCCTCCCGTCTGGCCGAAGCGCGAGGTGTCGGCTCCGGCATCGGCCACGGACTGTTAACTGTACCATCGGAATCAGTACCGTCAGAAGCTGTGTGCCACCGATGCGTCACAGCGCTCATCGACTGCTCGTGATGCCTCCATCTCCGCTCCGCCGTACGCTTGTCTCGTCTGCCAGGGGGAGGTGGTCATAGGGTGTTTCCCCTTCATCGTGCAATTTTAGAAGGTTGCCCCCTCGCAACGGCGAGGAAGCTTTTAATTTACCTGCTCCTCCATGCACGGTTGGGCAGCGCGGGCGAAGGGGAGGTAGTACGACGGCTCTCGCACGAAAAACGTTGATTCTGGCGCCTCAGGAGGGGCTTTGACTTTCATCGTATGATTTAACGTACTTATGGGTGGTCCCTGGTTGATAATCCCCATCCCCCGATCGCTCTTCGACACGGGCCAGGGTGTTTTTCCCTAAGAGAAGTGGTCGTTTCCAGCAAGCAGGACGGTCAAAACGTCAGGGTTCGTTCGGCGCCGCTGAAGTCACTGATTTGAATCGACGCAATGCCGTCGTGGAGGCGAATGACCCGCGCCGACTGCGACAAGTAGCCCGAGCCGTAGTGAAACTCAACCCTCCGTTTTGAACCGTCCCGATAACGGATCACGGCGTACGCGTCGTTCGGCTTTGCGCGTAGCCAATCGTCGCGGCCCGCGCTTTCGCCCGAGAACGTTAGGGCGGTGAGGCTATCCGCATTCGCGGCAGCGAGCAGGACGGCCTCGCCCTCGTTCGTGGGAAGCATCAAGAGCGAACGAACATCTCGGTCCAGAAAAAGCCCGCTGTGCGCGGAGGGAACAGAGCGAAAGCGCCCGGAACCGTCCCCCGCAAGGTACACCCCCAGGGAGGCATCTTGCCATCCGTAAAGAATCTCGCCAGCATACTGATTGCCTGCCAGTATCACGTCCACATGACCGTCTTCGTTAAAGTCTCCGGCCTGAATGCCGTGCACGGGAGCAAACTGCGCCTCAGTGGGCAACGTGCGGAGGGCGAACGTGCCGTCTCCCCGATTCTCTATAATGCTGGTCTCGAAGCGTGCGGCTTCGAGCTTTTGGGCACTGGCGAGGCGATCGTGTGGAATAAGATCGGTCAGCGAGGCCGCAGCATAACGTTCGTAGTCCCTGATCTGCCTTCTGAGCGGTGGCAACTGGTCGACAAAGTCGTCGTGGGCGTGATAGGGTACCAGCTTCTTTTCACCGCCCGTGCCGCGCACGTGGTGGGCCAGTACTGGGTCCACTGTGCCGCTCTCGTCGAAGTCTCCAGCGAAAAGCGTAAGCGGAGAAGCGGGTGTGGGGTCGCCGTAACCGTTGTTCGTTCCCATGTTGCCGACCACGTAATCTGTGTCCCCATCATTGTCAATGTCGGCTGGATATACGCTATTCCACCATCCCTGTGTGTTTTTGAGCCCGGTTTCACCCGTAACTTCCGTAAGGCGCCCCTGATCGTTCTCGAAAAACGTGATGGACATCCACTCCCCGACGACGACGAGGTCGCGCCAGCCGTCGCCACTGAAGTCGCTCCACACCGCCGAACTCACCATTCCCGCCCCGCTCAGTCCCGGAGCCATATGCTGGGTTTGATCGGTGAACCGCCCCCCCTCGTTTTCCAAAATGTAGCTGGTGGGCGCAGACGGGTAGGCCCCATGGGCGTACCGCCCCCCGACGAACAGGTCGATGTCCCCATCCCGGTCGTAGTCGGCGCCGACGACGCAGCTGCCACTGGATAACATGCTAGGGAGTGCATTTCGGCTTCGGGTGAAGTGACCCGCTCCATCGTTCAGGTAAAGCCGGTCTTGGTACATGGAGTCGGCGCGGTGCTCGCTCCCCCCGCTTACGACGTAGAGATCTTGATCCCCATCGCCATCGACGTCGACAAACAGAGCTCCCATGTCTTCATAGGCGGCATCTTGGCCGTTGATCTGTTGCTTGGCGAACGTTCCCTCTTCTTTCTGTAAAAAGAGGGTTCCCGGACGCCCGGATGCCCCTCCTACAAAAACGTCGAGTCCATGTTGACCGTCGGCATCCCCGACGGCCATGCCCGGTCCGCCCCGCGAATACATCCGGGGGAGCAGGGCCGATACCTGAGCAAAGTCGTTGAAGCGGTTCTCTTCGTGCCTATGGCGAAGGCCGAGCCGCTCGGTCGATGCGCGCAGAAGCTTGCCGGTCGCCTCTTTCTTTTCCACCGGGCCCCGACCGTTCGAGGAGTGGGCGGACGCGTACTCGAAGCGGAGCGTCTGGTCGGCGTTTACACGGCGGCGGGTGTCGTAGCGACCGTCGCCCCAGCGCACCTTCACCGAGTCGACCACGGAAGCGGCGCCTAGCCCGATATGAATGGGGCCGTTCATGCTAGAGAGGTATCCTCTGACCGGCGCGTGGTAGTAGTGCTGTTGTCCTTCGCTGCTGTAAACAAATACCTCCGCCCCGATGCCGTCGATGTTGTCTTCGGGGCCGCGAAGGCGCACGTTCAGGGCGTGCTGCTCCGGCGTTTCGCCTCGCTCGTTCAGCATATTCTCAAACACGAAGGCGTCCTGGTTGACGTTGTTGGTGACCAGATCGAGGTCACCGTCGTTGTCGAGGTCGGCGTAGGCTGCGCCTGTCGAGCGCGAGGGCCCCTCATCGCCCCACGTGCTTGTTACGTCGCTGAAAGTGAGATCACCGTTGTTCTTGAAGAGACGGTTGGCAACGTCGATGCTACGGGCCTCGCGGTAAAGCGTCCTCACCTTTTCCTGCTTGGCGGAGCGGCTGCCGAGCACAGTGGCCTGGGCGACCTCGTCAAGGAAGTCGAGGTCTAGCATGTCCTTAGCAAACCCGTTGGTGACATACAAGTCCTTGAACCCGTCGTTATTCAGGTCTGCCAAGAGCGGGGCCCAGCTCCAGCTCGTCGCGTCCACACCGGCCAGTTGACTGATATCGGAGAAGTGCGGCACACCGTGGTCGTCGATGCCCCGGTTGAGTTGCAGCGTGTTGCGCTCGAACTGTGGGACGTAACCGGCCTCTAGCTCACTCAAAAACGCCGAGTAATGCATGCCCGACCGGACCCGCTTTCGGCGCTCGTGGGAACTGGGGAGCATGTCCAGCACCATTGCATCCATGCGCAAGTCATTGTTCACATCGGCCAGGTCCACCCCCATGCTGCTGTAGCTCTGGTGCGACTGCGCCTTCGAGGCGACCTCTTCAAACGTGCCATCCTGCTGGTTCAGGTAGATCCGGTCGTTCGGGAGGAAGTCGTTGGCCACGTACAGGTCAGGCCAGCCGTCGCTGTTCAGGTCGCCGGCGGCGACGCCCAGTCCATACCCGCCGTGCCGAATTCCTGCTTCGTCCGACACGTCTTCGTAGTGCGGGACGCCCGTGGAATCCGCACGGCCCCCATTGCGATACAGCTTGTCGACCCATCGGTGGCCCCCGCCCTCTCGTGGCACATTCGCCATCGCGTTCTGATTCCACATGTCGACCCCGTTTGTCAGCAGATAGAGGTCCAGGTCGCCGTCCTTGTCGTAGTCGAAGAACAGAGCCTGCACGCTGTAGGACTCGTCCGCCAACCCATACGCCGCTGCTTCCTCCGAGAAGGTGGGCACGCCGTCGCCCTCGACGCCCTGGTTGATCAGCAGCTTGTTGGCGCCATCGTCCCCGCCCGGACGGCGTACGACGCTGAGGTAGAGGTCCAGCCAGCCGTCGCTGTTGATGTCCACGACCGACACGCCCGTGACCCACGCCTCGTCGGCACCGGCCCCTGCGCGGCTTGTCACATCGCGAAATCGGAGGGCGCCCTCGTTCAGGTAGAGCCGGCTGCGCACCTGGTTGCCCCCGAAAAAAAGATCGGGGCGGCCGTCGTTGTTGAAATCGCCGATCCCCACCCCGCCGCCGTTGTAACTGTAATAGAAGTCCAAGACGTTGATGGAATCGCTCGCTGCGATCTCGTTCGCAAACGCGATGCCCGTCCGCTCCGCCCCCAATCGTTTGAAGAGACGAGCGTCGTCGTCCCCGCTGCACGCCGCTAGGGCGAGCGCCACGACGGCGGCGAGCGCGCCCCCCGCTGCCCGCCGCAAGAACGACCGCAGTGCGGGGGGTGACCAACGGGAGCCGGTAGACAACATGAAATCAGCAGGGTGTGAGGGAGATGCAGCGCTACATGCGCTGTGTAGTAGGCCGGGTATTGTGCAACAGCGGGCCGCATCTCACCACCCGGAGGATGGGGTTTCCACTCATTTCACGTTCGAACAGCGCCCACCGAGCACCCCTTGCATCCGCTGGTGCCCGCCGTGTGTGATGGCAACACCTACAGGGCCACCGGCCTGTAGAGGACTGAAGAGAGGGTGCAATTCTACATGAGCAGAGCTCTGCATTTCGGCGTCCCAGGGGGATCGACCGTCAAAACCGAAGCGAACCCTCAGCCGCCCGAATATCCGGGGTTTTGCACTAGGTTCGGGTTGGCGTCAATGTCTTGCTGCGGAATCGGCAGCACCTCGTTCTTGTCTCGCTCGAACAGCATGCCCGCATGCTCCCTGAGCTCCGGGTTGTTGGTGAAGCGATCGGCCATGATGCCCCACCGCCGCAAGTCGAGGTGGCGGTGTCCTTCGACGGCCAGCTCCAGGACACGCTCGTCCCGAATGGCCTGCCGCATCTGTTCTTGACTCA
Source organism: uncultured Rhodothermales bacterium (assembly GCA_964345515.1). Taxonomy (GTDB): domain Bacteria; phylum Bacteroidota; class Rhodothermia; order Rhodothermales; family Salinibacteraceae; genus JAAAPH01. The sequence goes on along the minus strand of CAYFRX010000108.1, from coordinate 4,826 downwards.
AACCGGCCGGGAGATCCGGCATGTCCGCTCGCGCACGAACGCGGTTGACGGCATTGTACACGGCCGTCGTCGGGCCGTTGGCCTCGTTCAGCGCCTCCGCATGCATGAGCAGTACGTCGGCAAACCGCAGCATCCGGTAGTTGTTGCCCGAGTAAAACCAGCTCCCGGGCGAGAGAGAGGACTGCCGTTCGAACTCGAGGTATTTGCGCACGAACACCGCGTCACTGTTTCCGCCCGGGAAAGCCTCGTCGAAGGTGTCCTGGTACACTACCGCTCCGTCGTAGTCCCAGAGGAGCGTGGCGAACGCCCGCGGGTCGACGTCGCCGTCGATCGTCTGCTCCTCCATGTAGAGATCAAACACCCAATCGTTGATGTCGACGCTTTGCTGGCTCGTGTAGCCCTGCGGTGCAATGTCAGGCTCCCAGCCCTTTCCACGCGCTGGGCTCGACGAGTTGCCGCTTCGCCCCCAGGCGCCATTGGGAGTGGGCTCATACTGAATTTCGAAGACCGACTCGGCGTTGTTGTTGTGCGGCTCCAGGAAGTTGTGCTGGTAGTCGTCCACGAGCTCATACACTCCGGAATCCACGACTTTCTGAAACTCTTCGGCCGCGGCCGGCCAGTCGCCCGAGCTGAGAATGCCCGGCCCCGAGGTGTACAGGTGCGCCTTGCCGAGCATGGCGGTGGCAGCGCCCCAGGTGGCCCGACCCACGTCACTGTCCGGCCAGCTCTCAGGCAGGCGTTCCTGCGCGGCCCGAAAGTCGGACTTGATGCTCGCCCACACCTCGGCCGGTGGCGACTGTTCTTCGCCGGCGAGCCCCTCGAGCGTAAGGAGGGGTTCGGTGTACAGCGGAATATTTCCCCACATGTTTTGCAGGTAGAAGTAGCCGAGCCCTCGAAGGAAGTGCGCCTCACCAATAATCTGGGCCTTTCGGTCCTCGTTCATCTCGATATCGGGGACGTTCGCAAGCACGTAATTGGCACGGGACACGATCTCCCACGTGTTGCGCCACCCCTCCTCGACCCGAGGGTCACTGGGGGCCAGGTTGAAAGTCCCCGCATTGTACACGTTGGGCTGGGGAAACACGTCGACGATATCGCCTCTGTGGATCGTTAGGATGGCCCCCATCATCCGTCCCCAGCCGAAGACGGTAGGCATGGCGCCATACACCGCATTGATCCCTTTTTCCGCATCGCTGGCGTCCTGCCAGAAGTTATCCGGCGTGACACGGTTGGGGTCTTGTGTCTGCAGCAAGTTGTCCGAGCAGGACGAGAGCGTAAATAACAGCACCAAGGCCGCGGCAGCTACCGAGGTCAAGGAGACAGCGTTTTTCGAAAAACTACGCATAGTGGGCAGCCTGTTGAGATTGGGTTCTTCGAATGGCATGGTGGGCAGAACGCGTTCGGCCTTCCCCCAGCATCGCGCGGCGACGCAGGAGAGCGGTCCGTATGTCCCGTTACAACGTCACCGTCACGCCAACGGTGAACGTCCGGGAACGTGGGTGGGCGTTCTGATCCACCCCTTGGCCGAACAGGCCGAAATCGGCCCGGCCGACCTCGGGGTCATACCCCGAGTAGCTAGTGAGCGTCAGCAGATTCTCCGCCCGGACGTACACCCTGTACTCGCCACCGACCAACGCAATCGGCGGCTCGTAGCCGACCTGGAGGCTCTTGAGGCGCACGTAGGACCCGTCCTCGACGTAGAAGGTCGACGACCGTTTGTTGCCGGCCGGGTCCTGAGCCGTCGCCCGCGGGATGTCCGTGTCGGTGTTTTCGGGCGTCCATGAGTCCAAGACCGTCGTCAGCTTGGTCCCGCCCGCGTTGTCCAGCACGTACTGGAAGAGTGTCGAATTCCAGACGTCGTTGCCCTGCACGCCCTGCACGAAGAGGCTGGCGTCGAATCGTCCGTAGGAAGCGTTCATGTTGAGCCCGAACTCGAAGTCGGGATGCGGGTTGCCGATAAAGGTCTGGTCCGGCGCGCCGTCGCCGTCGAGGTCCCTGAACTTAAAGTCGCCGGGCTGGACATTGGCCCGCCCGGAGGCCTGCGCCTCTTCCTCGCTCTGGTAGATGCCCTCGACGATGTAGCCGTAGAAACTGGCGATGGGATGCCCCGGCTCGGTGCGCGTGGCGTTGAATCCCTGCTGCGTGAAGCCGCCCCCGCTGATCGCGCTGAGCCCCTCCCCCAGCGCCTCCACTTCGTTGCGGATCACGCTGAAGTTGCCCGACACGTTGAACGCAAAGCCGCTTTCGAGCTCGTCGCCGTAGGCTCCGGAAAACTCAAACCCCCGGTTGTTCAGCGCAGCGGCATTGGTCGTCAGGCTCTGACCCACGCCCCCAAAGGTGGGGATCGGAACGCTCGCGAGCACCTCCTCGGAATCCTTGTCGAACCAGTTCACTGTCACCGACGCCCGGCCGTCCAAGAATTCGGCATCGACCCCGATGTTCGTCGTCGTGGTCGTCTCCCACTGCAGGTTCTGGTTGGCCAGGTTGAGCAGAGCGGTGCCCGGCTGCACGCCGCCCGCAAAGTACGCATTGGCGTTGACGTTCAGCCCGGAGATGGTTTCGTAGGCGCCGATCTCCTGGTTGCCCAGCTTCCCGTAGCTGACGCGCGGCTTAAACCCGTCGAAGAAGTCCGGAAAGAACGACTCCCGGGCCATCTGCCACCCGACCGACGCGGAGTAGAACGTCCCCCACTGGTTTCCCTCTGCGAAGCGCGACGACCCGTCCGCCCGCACCGTCCCGCTGATGAGGTACTTCCCGCCGTAGTTGTAGTTGATGCGCCCGAACCCCGACCGCAAGCGGCTCTCGAACGTGCCGCCGTCTGTGTTGACCACTTCGTTAGCCCCGGCGATGGTGCGGACGTTGTTGTTGGGAAAGCTCGTCACACTGATGAATTCGGTCTCGACGTGATCGCGCTCCTCGGTGTAGCCGCCCAGCACGTCGACGCTGTGGTTGCCAAAGTCCTCCGAAAACGACAGCGTGCTTTCGATGATCGTGTCGAACTGCCGATTGGTGACTTCCGACAGGTCGGCCTCGTCGTTGAAGGCCTCCTGCGAGGTGCTCTGGAAGAAGGAGGGGGTGTAGTTGGAGTTATTAAACACCTGGTAATCCAGTCCGAGCGTCAGCTCGTAGGTCAGGTTGCTAGTCAGGTCGAAGCTCGTGATGAGGCTCCCGATGATATTGTCGGTCGTAGTCCTATTCCGATTCAGTTCGGAGACGCCGTACCAATTGATACCTCGCGCCACCCCATGGAACGCAGGCCGTACGCCAGCAAAGCCGCCCTCATTGGATTCGTCTTTGATCGGAATCACCGGCAGGGCCCCGCGTTCGCGGCCGAAGTAGCTGTTGGGGTTGTTCTTTGTCCGCGATGCGGCCAGGCGCTCGCTGACGCTGAGGCGCCCCTTCTCGTAGCTGCTATTGACCCGGAAGCTGTAGCGCTCGAACGACGTGTTCTCCACGACCCCGTCCCGCCGGAGCTGCTCACCGGAGATGAAGACCGACGCGTTCTCGTTGCCAGCGGACACGTTGAGGCTGTTCTGGTAGAGCGGTGCCGTGCGCAGCCACACGTCCTGCCAGTCGGTATTGACCGATGGGTCGAAGTTTTCCTCCTGCGCGAACGGAGGGATCGGCGCACCGTCGTTCTGGCGAAATTCAACGGCGTGCTGCCGGTACTGCTGCGCGTTGACGAAGTCGAGCGTGTTGATGGGCGCTTGCATGCCGACCCGGCCGCTGTACCGGATCCGCACCCCGTCCACGGCGTTCGTCCCGGATTTTGTGGTCACGATGACCACCCCGTTGGCCGCCCGGCTGCCGTAAATGGCCGCCGCCGAGGCGTCTTTTAAGACCTGCAACGATTCGATATCATTGGGGTCGAGGTTCGCCATCGAGTTCGTCTTGACCCCATCGATGACGTAGAGCGGCTGGTCATTGCCCAGCGTCCCGGTGCCCCGGATGACCACCGTGGTCTCTTGATTGGGGTCGCCCCCGCCGGTCGTCACCGTAACCCCCGACAGCCGTCCTTGCAAGAGCGCCTCGGTGCTCGTCTCGGTCACGTTGGTCAGTTCCTCGGGACTGACGGAAGAGACCGAACTGGTCAGCTCCGAGGCGCGCTGCGTGCCGTAGCCGACCACGACGAGCTCGTCGAGCCCGGCGGCCTCCTGCTGCATGGCTAGGTCGACCACCGTCGTTTCGCCAGCGACGACCTCGACGCCGTCCTGGATCCCGTCGGCGAAGCCGATGAAGGTGGCGCGCAGGGTATAGGTGCCCGACGCCACGCCAGCGATCGTATACGTCCCCTCCGCGTTGGTGGCGGCCCCCTGCTGGGTGCCGACAACCACCACGTTGACGCCCGGGAGCGGCTCGCCGGTGGCGTCGGAGGTCACCGTGCCGGTGATGGTCCCCTCGGCCTGCTGCGCCTGCGCCGGCAGGCTCATGCATAGGCTGAGCATCATGCTGGCAAGCAGCGCGGCAACCGTGTGTCTATACGTAGCCGTGTTCGTATACCGAATTGCCATAGTGTAATCGTGCTGTTTGCGGTGGGTGCGAAGGTCAAAAGCAGCCGCCCGAATGCTGGCGGTGGGACGCCAGCGGAGCGAGAGTCGAGTCGCTGGATGCGCTTTTTTGGTAGCGCTTCCTGTGGTATCTTGCCAACAACGAACCCCAAGAGAAAATAACCGTCTTGAATAGTTTCACGGCTGCCTTTTTCTTGACAACTTGTTCATCTTATGCCTATAGTAAGGACGTATGAAATTAGTGTCAAGTGCCAACCGTCTCTGCACAGGACGGGCGCCGTAGACTTTCGCAGCGGTTGACATCCGCGCAGTCAGGGT
>CAYFRX010000107.1:0-9755 GCA_964345515.1 uncultured Rhodothermales bacterium | reverse complement strand
ACGGGGCGATTGGCTTCCGCTACTTCCTCGGCCCGCAGTAACGCCGGCGCGACGTGGGTGGACGAGCCCGCCTTCCAGGACGGCCCGATCGTGTGGGGCCGTGTGGTCGCTGACATCCCCGACTTCTGCCGCGCGTTAGTCAGTGCCATCGAGGGCGGCTAGCGAACGCCGATCCCAAGTTACCTCGCGATCGGTGCGGCGACGCAGGCGTCCGGGATGGCGAAGGCGTCGACGAGCGCCTCGGCGTGCGGCCGGACTTCGGCGCAGAGCGTCTCTACCTCCTGGCGGATGGCTTGCGACTTGGCGCCTTCGAGGTAGCCGTTCTCCAGAAACCAGCCGCGGTCGGCGGCGATGCGGTGGAGCGCGTACAAGCTCCGGAGCGGCTGGAGGACCTCGATCAGTTCCGGGTCGTCGCAGGCGGCAATCCCTTCGATGAAGGCGTCGAGCACGAGCCGTTCGCCGTGGGCCTGGGCCAGCTCCACGAGTCCCAGCTGACACGCCATGAAGGCCTCGAACGAGTCCTGCCCCCCGTCGATGCGCGCCTTCAGGTCTTGCGCGACGGCGCGGAGCAGCTTGCGCTCGCGATACTCGAAGGCCCCCTGCTGGAACTCCGGGTCGCGCAGGTGCTCGGCATCCGTCTTCCGGGTGATGACGGGGTTCAGCTCGCTGAGGGTGGTGCTCGCCCGGCCGGCCAGGTGGCGGAGCAGACCGAAGAAGTTCATGTCCTCGAACTCCTGCTTGAAGTCGGACAACAGGCCCTTGGCCACCTGCAGCAGGAGCACCGTATTGTCGCCCTCAAACGTGGTGAAGACATCGGTGTCCGCCTTGACCTGGCCGAGCCGGTTCTCAGCCAGATAGCCTTGGCCCCCGCAGGCTTCGCGGGCGGTTTGGAGCGTGTGGGTAGTGTTCCACGTGCTCACGGCCTTGAGCGCGGCCGCCTGCCCTTCGATGTCACCGAGCTCGGCCTCGGGGCCGCGCGCCGCGAAGCGGGTCGTGAGATCCGTCAAGGCAAAGTCGAGCGCGTACGCGTTCGCGAGCAGCGGAAGGAGCCGCTTCTGATGCGTCGGGTAGTCGAGGATGCGCACTTCAGCCTCGCCCTTCGGTCCGAACTGGCGACGCCGGTTGCCGTAGCGGATGGCAATCGTGAGCCCCGTCTTGGCCGCGCTGAGCGCCCCGCGTGCCACGGCCACCCGCCCGCCGACGAGCGTGCTCAGCATCTTGAAGAACCGGGCCCCGGCGCTTGGGATCGGGCTCTCATACGTGCCGTCGGCCTCCACCGTCGCGAACCGGTCGAGCAAGTTCTCGCGGGGAATGCGGACGTGGTCGAACCAGAGGCGCCCGTTGTCCACGCCGTTGAGCCCCATCTTTTCCCCGCAATCCGCGATGCGGACGCGCGGCTGAGGCGTGCCGTCGGGCCGGCGGATGGGGACGAGAAACGCGTGGACGCCGTACTCGACGTCCTCAATCTGGAGCTGAGCAAACACGGTGGCGAGCCGGCCGTGCGCAGCGGCGTTCCCGATCCACTCTTTACGCGCCGCGTCATCCGGCGTGTTGATCACGAACTCTTCCGATTCCGGATCGTAGCGCGCCGTCGTCTCGATCTCGCGCACGTTCGAGCCATGCCCATACTCCGTCATGGCGAAGCACCCCGGGAGGTCGAGGCGGCCCGCGTCGGGCAGGTACTTCTCGTGATGCCGCTCCGTGCCGAGCCGGTGGATGCTGCCGCCGAAGAGTCCGAACTGCACGCCGTACTTGACAACGAGGCTCAGGTCGTGATACGAGAGCGTCTCGAAGGCGACGACGAACTGCTCGATGTCGCCCTCACCGCCCTGGGCCTCCGGGAACGCCAGCGCCCCGAGCCCCTGCTCGGCAAGCAACTGACACCAGTACAGGACACGCTCCCGGTACGCCGTAGTGCTGAGGTCCTGCTCGTACTGGAAGACCGGATCGCGCAGCAGCGTGCGAATTTTGCTGCGCAGCGCCGCGTGCTTGCCATCAAGCAGACGAGTCATGGCGTCCACGTCGAACGGCGCAGGCGCCTCGCGGTCGGGCGGCGCCTCGGGCCGCGGCCGCTCGCGCAGGATCTCACGCAGCGCCTCGCGTCCGACGACGCCCACAGCGGCTTCCACGTCCGCCAGCGCGCGTCGCACCTCGGGCTCGGGCAACCCATTGCCGTCGCCCGCCGTGGCCAGCCGCGCCATCTCCACGCCGAGCTCGCCCAGCGAGCGATCGGCTGCATCGGGAATCTGGGCAGCCGCCTCGCGAATCGTGCGGATCCACCGGAAGTACTGCGTGGCCGACGGGGGGTGTTGCGGGTCGAGCCAGCTGCAGATCGTCTTCCGATGCGCCTCGTCGATCCACGTCTGTTCCTGGATCCGGTCGTGGATTTCGTCGATCTCCGACGGCGTCAGGACGCCATCGGCCCAGGCCACGTACACAAGCGGCAGCACGGCGAGCACCTCGCACGGCGCGCTGTGCACACCCATCGGTTCGGGAACTGAAGCGGTCGAAGCAGCCATGGGGTCGAGGGATTTTTACTTACGAGTCCTGCGGTCCGCCGTGCGCGTTACACGGCCACGCGCCGCACGCTGCGCGTCATCCAGCAGTTGCGGTGCGGCGGAGCCTGCTGACGCTCCAACGCAAACACGAATCCCACCTCCTTCCCCGACGCCGACGACGTGAGGATCAGAGCCCGGAGCGCGCTGCGTCCCTTGATGCGGACCTCACTGTACCGGACGCTCTCGTGGTGAATGCAGCAGCGGTAGATAGGATTGTTCACCACGTTGATGAACTGCCGAATCGAGCCGATCTGTTGGCGCGTGGCGGGTGCCATGAAGCGAAACGCGGTCTCGATGCCGGCGTCGCGGTACGGAAGATCTTTTTCTGCCAACGCCTCAACTTGGGTGCGCACGACGTCGCCCGGCGCGAGGTCGGGCCGCGGGACCGGAAACACCTCGGGATCAGCAGTCACGGTCGGTTCAGCCATGAGAAGAAACGGACAAACATGAGATGACAAGAGCTGGGAGAGATGGAAGTATAAATGACAGCACAGACTTGTGCATCCCGTGGAGCCCGCCGTCCAGTCCGAGCCGGTTTCAGGCGGTGTCGATCGCCCGCATACGCGCCGACTGCTCGTGGACGGCCTCGATGAAGGCGCCCGCATGCTCGGGGGCGTGATCCGGATGCATGCCGTGCCCCAGATTCGCGATGTGGTGGTGCGGGCCAAACCCGGCGAGCATATCCTGCACCGCCCGGCGAATGCCGTCCGGCGTCGCATAGAGCGCGCAGGGGTCGAGGTTGCCCTGCAGCACGGCGCGATCGCCCACCGTCTCCCGCGCAGCCTGCGGGTTCATCGACCAGTCCAACGCAATCACGTCGTACGCGGTGTCCGCCAGCGCGTCGAGGGCGTAGTGGGCGCCCTTCGCGAAGACGATGGACGGCGTCTCGGGATGACTGTCCGCCAGCGCCGCCGCGATGTGGCGCAGGTACGGGAGCGCGAACTGTCTGAAGGTTCCCGGCCCGAGCAGTCCAGCCCACGAGTCGAACACCTGGATGATCTGCGCACCAGCGTCGATCTGGCCCTGCAGGTAGGCGATCAGCACGTCGGTGATCCGCTGCAGCAGCTCTTTGCTGGCGCTCGGGTGCTCGTAGAGCCATGCGCGTGCTTTTTTGAAGTTCTTGCTTCCGCCCCCCTCAATCATGTAGGCCATGAGCGTCCAGGGCGCCCCGCAGAAGCCAATGAGCGGAACGCGCCCCGCGAGCCGGGTGCGCGTCTCGGTGAGCGCCGCGAACACGTGGCCCAGCGTTGCCTCGATGTCGGGCACGTCCAGCCGGTCCAGATCAGACGGCGCCTCCAGAGGCTGAGGGAAGTGCGGCCCCACGCCGCTCTTCATCTGCACCTCCATGCCAAAGGCCTGCGGTACCACCAGGATGTCGGAGAAGATGATGGCCCCGTCCAGCGGAAACCGTTCGATGGGCTGCAGGGTGACCTCCGCGGCGAGCTCCGGCGTCTGCACGACGTCGAAGAATGCATGCTCGGCGCGCAAGGCGCGATACTCGGGCAGGTAGCGTCCTGCCTGACGCATAATCCAGACCGGGGCGCGTTCGGTTTCTTCCCCCCGCGCAGCACGCAGGAGCAAGTCGTTCTCTAGCGGGAGGAATTCAGCCATGAACAATACTTGGACATTGAGTTGGATTGACTTCGCCGCGCCGAACGGCTAGTTCGCCGATGCCGCGGTGGTGGTGCCTGCTTGGTACAGATGCTGCTGCAAGAAGCGCGTCGTCCGATCCCACGCCTGCGCGGCCGCCTCGGGATTGTAGTTCTGCCCGGAGGGATTGGCGAAGGCGTGACCCGCCCCATCGTACGTGTGAATCTGCGCGTTCTTGCCGAGATCCTTCAGCGTCTGCTCGAACGCGCGGACGTTCTCCAGCGGGATGCTTTGATCCTCGGCGCCGAAGTGGCCCATGACGGGCATCTGGAGCGCGGCCAGTTCGGTTTGTTCGGCGTCCCGGACGCGGCCGTAATAGATGACGAGCGCGTCCAGCGCCTCCGCTTGATCCAGCGCACCGTTCAGCGCCATGCCGCCGCCGAAGCACCAGCCCATGATGCCGACGCGCGGGGCTTCGGTTTCCTCGCGCAGGAAGGTTTCAGCGGCACGCAGGTTCGCCAACAAACGCGGCTGATCCTTCATGGCCATTTGCATAAGCTCCCGAGCCCCGTCGGGCGTATCAGCGGTGGATCCTTCATAAAGGTCGACGGCGAGGGCCCGATACCCTTCGCCCGCGAGGCGACGAGTAGCCGTGCGGATGTTGTCATTGAGGCCCCACCACTCGTGGATGACGATCAGGCCCGGCAGATTGGCATCCGCCGGATCCAGCCCTCGTGCTTCAAGCACCGAGTCCGGCCTTTCCGGCGCGGCGACGTAACCCGTGATGGTCTCCCCGGCCTCCGTCGTGCCGTACGCCACGGTGCTGGCGTCAACGGGAGTCATCGGCTCCCGCGCAGCCGCCGTGGCTTCCGGCGTGTCGTCCGCGTGCTGCTCGGCCATGTCGTCGGAGTAGCCGCTTTCCTCCCCGCCCCCGCAGCCTACAATCAGGAGCATGCAGGCGACAAGAGTCCGGCCTATCACGTTGCGCATGGGTCTCAGTCGCTGGTGTTCGAGAACGGCTCGGTGTGATGGGCGCATCATTCACGGGGGTGGTATAATTGCGCCCAGAGGGCACGTTCCGCCACGCCGATGCCGCGAACATGGTTGTTACGCTTAGAGCCTGTTTTAATTCGTGCCTCGGGGCTCCGAGCGGCCCCGAGGGGCTGGGGCCGTCGGGTCATGCCCGTGGTGCAAATCGCCCCCGCGGGAACGGACGCAACCGGACTGGGCTACGACGCTGTAGCTATCCCATTCGGAGGGCATCGCCCCTTGATATGCCACGGCCCGCCACGGCCCGCACGATCGGCCCGATGGCCCCTCCACCGTCCGCCGTGCACTCACTCTGCTGATAAGCAATGCGGCATTGCAACGAGGGCAATCACTCGACGACCCGCAGCGTGCCCTGCATGGTGCGCCAGTGCCCCGGGAAGGTGCACACGTACGTATACGTGCCCGGTTCGGTCGGCGCCGTGAAGTAGATCGTCTCCTCCGTGCCCGGCTCCAGTAGGCCGGTGTAGTAAAGCACGTCGTCGCTACGCGGCACATAGTCGCGCTCCGGCCCCTCCACCCCCATGTTCAGCGCCGCCTGGGCGACAGCCTCCACCGTGCCCGGCTGGACGAACACGACGTTGTGCATCAGGTCGTCCGTGTTCTCGAACACGAGCGCCAGGCGCGCGCCGGCTTCTACCTGGATCTCCGTGCGGTCGTACCGCATCCCCGGCTCCGTTCCGAGGGTGATCCTGCGGTCCACCTCGCCCTGCCACGCCGCCGGCATCTCGGTTTGGTACTTGGACGCGGTCGCCGAGGCGTCGGGGCCCGGCGCGGGGGACGACGCGCTCGCGCTCGGGGCTGCGGCGCCCGGTTGCTGGGATTCGCGCACGGCGAGCGGCTCGCCCTCCGGGATCCGGTTGAGCGTGTAATAGCCTACATCGTGCAGAAGCGGCACGCCCGACGCCGACGTAAAATCACGAAGCCGGACTTCATGGACGTACCCGGCCCGCAGGCTGTCGGCGGCGATGCGCACCGACCGCCCATCCTCGGCGACCTGCACGCCCGTGATCGGCGCCGACTGGCGGCCGATGACTTCGCTGCCGTAGCTCGAATGGTAGTGATACGTGAATCCGGCGATCTGGTAGTTGGATGGATCGGACGCGACCGCTCGATCGACAGGCCGGGTAAACGCGATCTCAAAGCCGTCCGGGCGGGCGTGGACCGTCTTCATCTCGAACGGCATCTCGCCGGTCCACACGAGCCGATCGATACCAAATGACGCCTCGCCGGTGGACGACCAGCCGCGGTTCGTCATCCCGGCAAACAGCGACCCGTCGCGGCCCCACGAGAGACGCAACACGCCAGAGTGGAACCCGGACCGGAAGGGAAACACGACGCCCTGGTACGCGCCCTTCACCTTTTCCAGGAAGACGCGCATGACCTTGCTCTGCCCCTGATCGCCAACGAACAGCTGGCCCTCGAACGGCCCGAACGCACCACCGGAGGTGTCCACCAAGATGTCCGAAGTCGAGATGCCCATAATTCCGTGCGGAAACCACACGGCCGGCGGCTTGAGCGGCGGCACGCGCTCGGCCACCTCGTGCATCGGGGCACCCGTGTCGGGCACGTCCTCGGGAGCGAGATCGAGCGGCGACGCGGGCTGATCGCTCCACGCCAAACTGGCGGGGTGGCCGAGGAAGTCGCCGCGTTCGACATGCGAAATCCGACCGGACCCCACCCAATCGCCCTGATTCTCGGCATAAAAGATGTCGCCTTCGGCGTTCGTGCCGAAGCCGGCTGGCGAGCGCATGCCCGCAGCCACGGGCGTCACGTCGCCCTCGGGGCTCACGCGGAGGGCCCACCCGCTCCACGGCACCAGACTCGCCCCCTCGCCGACCCACGCCACGTTACGCGTGACGAAGAGGTCTCCGTTCGGAAGGATCACCGGCCCGTACGAATACTCGTGATAGTTGCCGGTCAACGGCCACGTGTGGACTGCGTCGTACCGGTCTGCCACCCCATCGCCATCGGTGTCCCGCAAGCGCGTCAGCTCGCCCCGCTGATGGGTGTAGAGCGCGCCGTCGCGATACGCGAGGCCCAGCGGCTCGTGGAGGCCGTGCGCGAATCGCTGGTAATGCGGAGCCTCCCCACCGTCCATCGTCGGGTTTTCGATCGTCCACACCTCGCCGCGCCGCGTGGACACGGCCAGGCGCCCGTCAGGCAGCGAGGCCATCCCGCCCACTTCGAGCACGATACCTTCCGGAATGGGCAGCGGCGTGATCGCGTAGTAGTCGGCTTCAGACACGGCATTCCGCGCCGACGCCTCCTGGGCGTGAACGTGCGGTGCGTTACCGAGCATCCCCATGCCGAGCAGCGCGAGGCCGGCCCACGCTAGGATGCGGTGGATACCGTAATGAAATGTCGAGGACTCTGTCGAACGAAACCAGCGCATGAGCTACCAGATGATCGCGTAACGTAATTCGATGGGAAGCCCCTCGGCGGGGATCGGCAGGAGCAGCTCGCGGGCTCCCGCGCTGCGCCGTAGTTGAGCACGCTTCGCGGTCGCGTTCAACAGCTCCACGTAGTAGCGCCGGTCGCCGGCCACGAACCGGTCGGGCCCGGCGGCTTGCAGCGTATCGGCGCGGATGAGGCGCACAAAGAGCCGGTCTGAGGCCGGTGCTCCAGAGAAGCGCAGGGTGCGAACGAGCCGCCCGCCCGTGCTGTCGGCGCGAAGGCGATCCTCCACCGTAAGCCCTTGCACGCGATACCGGAAGGTCGGATCCCCTTGCGCGTCGAGGCGATAGCCCAGATATTCGTGCCCGGCGTCCGACCGAACGGAATCAGGCCATGCAACGGACTCGCTGGCCAGGGCGGCCAGCGGCGACGCGCCCGTAAAGATGGGACCGCTCCCTTGGGGCACGACCCGCTGCTCGATGCCGCGGCCCTGCCACATGGCGTTGGCCTGGACGAACGGCCCCTTCCACGCCCGGAGCAGACTCCCTTGAGCGAGGTCGTAGGTATAGTGGAGCTTCCGCGGATCGCCGACGGAGACGGCGTGGGTTTTCTTGGTCTCGCCGTGCTGCAAAAAGCTGCGGAGTATGGTGGGTGTTCCTTCGGGCTGCACCAGGATCGGATTGCTCAGGGTACCGCTCGCATCCTCAGCCGTGAGCGTGCGCCGACGCAGTTGGGGACCTTCTGCAAATAGCGTGATCCGCGACGCGGCGCCCGATTGCGCCTTGAAGTAGGTCAGCCGAAACGGATGGGTCCCCGCTTCCACCTCAATCGTTCCCGACGCAATGCGGCTCGTACCGGGATGCACGAGCGCCGTCTCGTCGCCGATTTGGAGCCGGCCGCCCCCGATCACCTGGCCTTCGAAATGCGGATCCCCCGTCACCCAATGGAGGGCGAGGTCGAAGCCGTACCGACCGGAGCGGGGCACCTGGAGCGTGCCCTCGAACACGGCCGCAAAATCATTGTCTCTACCGATGACGTTGTAGGTCAGTTGATCGGCCGGTCCACGGGCAGCCACCGCCACGGTGTCCAGTTGATGCAAGCCCTCATCCAGTTGAGTGTCGTAGCGCTCGTACGTTAGATCAGAGAGCCGAATATCGCCCGGCTCGTACCGCTTGTACTGCACATTTTTGATCGCCACCGGCCCGTGGTCGCCTTGAATCAGGAGCGGCCCGGCCGGTCCTTCATCGTCAAACGCCGCACCGCGTGTCGGCCCCGACAGCTCAATGTTGCGATGGATGACGACGCCGTTCAAGACAACCTTTTCGAACCGGGCGTTTTCGATTTTCTCTCCGCGGGCATTAAAGCGCGGAGCCCGGAAGTCGATTTTGAGGTGCTGCCACAGCCCAGGCGCCTTCGCCACGTTGACGCGCGGCGCGTGGCCGCCCACACCTCGTTCGCCCTCAGGCCGACCCGGCCGCCATCGCTCGTAGATGCCGCCCATGTCGCCGTAGGTGGGCGACGGCACGCCCCAGCTGTCGAGCAGCTGCACTTCGTATCGGCCCTGCAGGTAGAGGCCCGAGTTCGAGCTACGGGGCATCAGGACGTCCAGCTCGATCTCCAGGTCGCCGTGCGTCCACGCCGTCACGAGATGCCCGTCAGCCGATGCCGTAGGCCGGTTGACAGCAATACCTGAACCGGGCACAGCCTCCAGGTGATGCTCCCGGTCCGGATCGGCCCACACCGAGTCGGCCGTGGACCAATTCGCGGGAGGACCGCGAAATGAGGAGAGGTCGTCCAGCGCAACCGTCTCAGCAGGAAGGCCCGTCGACTGGGCATGAGCAACCGGCCTACTCAGCAGCACCACCAGCAAAGCCACCGGCAGCAAAAACAACCATCGATGCATGGGACGTGAACCAATAAAGGGGACAAACGGAACAACCGGGCGCAGGACCTGCCGGTGTTCGCAGGATTGCGGCGAAGGACGCGGTCAACGTACTATCCAGCCCCCTTCAAATCAAGGGTGAACGTTCCAGGCGCGATCCATGAAACCGGACGCACGACGCGCTGCACGAACTTTCCCCCGGACTACCGGGTTCGGATCAACAACCCGCGCGAATTGTCTGCCGCCTTCCACGTTGCCATGGCGGATCGGCCTGTTCCTCC
>CAYFRX010000106.1:0-9795 GCA_964345515.1 uncultured Rhodothermales bacterium | reverse complement strand
TCAGGTTGTGCCCCTTCGCTCATGGTGGAACGCGACCACGGACTGCAGACGGTAGACCGCGGAACCATGCGCATCTGGCGGCCGGTCGTCCACGGTCTGCGGTCACGGAGCCCCATCAGGGCTATCGCACAGCTTGGATCTTGAAAGAGCCTGCCCCCGATGCCTGACCGAGCCAGGCTTAGGCTTAATCGGGGGGTGTGGAGAAATGAACGCGGAGACGTCCACACACCAACGACGTAACCGGAGTCGGTATCAGCCCAGCATGTGCGGCTCGGCGTCGATCGTGCCCCGGAACACCTTCACGGCCGGCCCCTCCAGATATAGATCCGACACGGCACCATCGGCGGCGGTGAGGCCCACGCGAAGCCCTCCACCGGGCATGGTGACCGACACGACCGATCCCGTGACCCGACCCATCAGGCGCGCAACGACGGCCGCGGCGAGCGCTCCCGTGCCGCATGCTCGCGTTTCCGCCTCGACGCCCTTCTCGAACGTGCGCACCCGCAGCGTATCCGGGGCGCCACCCTCGTTCTGTACGACCTCGACGAAGTTCGCGTTAGCCCCTTCGGGCGCCCAGCGCGGATCACGCCGCAGGGCGCGCCCGACCGTTTCAACGGCTACGTCATCGACCTCCTCGACGAGGCAGACGGCATGCTCCGTCCCCGTCCAGACGTAATGCACCGGGCGGGCGACGGCCTCGTCGGAATTCTCCAGGGCGACGTCGGCCTCGAAGTCGCGGGGGGGCGGCACGTGCAGGCGCACGGCCCCCTCGGAGCCGGCAAGGACTTCCGCACGATAGAGGCCGGCGTCCGATTCGAACGTGAGTACGTCCGATTCGAACCCTGCTTCGTAGGCGAAGCGCGCCAGGCACCGGGCCCCATTCCCGCACATCCGCGCCGGCGAGCCATCGGCATTGACGTACCGCATGCGATAGTCGTGCGCTTCATCGTGGGGCGGCGCCAGCGCCAGCAGTCCATCGGCCCCGATCCCGGTGCGACGTGGACACCACGTCGCCGCCATGGCAGACAACGCCGCGTCGGAAAAGTGGAAGAACCGATTGTCGATCACGATAAAGTCGTTACCGGCGCCGTGCATTTTCGTAAATTCGACGACGAGAGGTCGCGTCATTTGACTGCGCGTTCGTTGTGAAGAGATCGTTTTGCCTCGGCACTCTTCGGATGAGCCGTCGTATGACGGAGCATGAAGGTACAGTATCTGCCTTCGCAGTGCCGTCCATCCTGCGATATGCCTGACCAATTTTCCATCCCGTTGCCTGAGAAAAGGATCCACATCGACGAGGTCGACCCTCTTCTCCTCTTCGGCTTTAACGACGTGTTCTTGCGCAAGGTCGAAGACGCTTTTCCGGACACGCAAATCACGGCACGCGGCAACGAAGTGCTGCTCCGGGGCGACTCAGAAGCCGTCGATCGTGTGGAGCGCGTCATCGATGAACTTATCGCGCTGGTCGGCCGCAACGAGCACTTGACCGAGGACGACGTGGACACCGTGCTCGCGCTGTTCACGTCCGGAGACGGCGCCACGTCCAGCCCGTCAGACGCACAAGACGCCGTGCTGTTCACGCCGTCGGGCGAGGTGATCAAGCCCCGCACCCGCAACCAGCGGCGCATGGTGCAGACGGCGCAGAAAAACGACGTCCTCTTTGCGATTGGCCCGGCCGGCACAGGGAAAACCTACATCGCCGTGGCGCTGGCCGTGGCTGCCCTCAAGGCCCGCCAGATTCGCAAGATCGTGCTCTCGCGTCCTGCCGTCGAAGCCGGCGAACAGCTCGGCTTCCTCCCGGGCGACTTCTACGAGAAGGTGGATCCGTACCTCCGCCCGCTGTACGACGCGTTGGAGGACATGCTGCCCCGTGAGAAGCTAGCTGAGTACCTAGAGCAGAACCGCATCGAGGTCGTCCCGCTCGCGTACATGCGCGGCCGCACGCTGAAGTCCTCGTTCGCCATCCTGGACGAGGCGCAGAACGCGACCACCGGGCAAATGAAGATGTTCTTGACACGGCTCGGCGCGCACAGTCGGGGCATCATTACGGGCGACATCACCCAGACGGATTTGCCCTCGCGCAGCAAGAGCGGGCTCGTCCAGGCCCAGCACATCCTCAAAGGCGTCCAGGGCATCGACTTCGTCTACTTCGACCGGGACGACGTCATCCGCCACAAGCTGGTCAAGGACATCATCAAGGCCTACGAGGAGCATGACCAGTAGGACGAATCGGGGAGATGAGGAATCGGGGAGAGCGTTTGTTCGCCTCGACTCGTCCATCCACACTCAGTCGTATTCGTAAAACCCATGCCCGGTCTTGCGGCCGAGGTGGCCGGCCGTCACTTTCTTCCGGAGGAGCGGGCACGGCCGGTACTTGTCGTCGCCCAGCTCGTTGTGGAGCACCTCCATGATGTCCAGGCACACATCGAGCCCGATAAAGTCGGCCAGGGTGAGTGGCCCCATCGGGTGATTCATGCCCAGCTTCATCACAGTGTCGATGTCCTCCACGGACGCGACGCCTTCCATCACACAGTAGATGGCCTCGTTGATCATGGGCATGAGGATGCGATTGGAGACGAACCCCGGGTAGTCGTTGACCTCCACGGGCGTTTTGCCGATCGCCTCGGCACAGTCGGCCACGGCTTCGAACGTGGCGTCACTCGTCTGGAGCCCGCGTACCATCTCGACCAGCTTCATGACCGGCACCGGGTTGAAGAAATGCATCCCAATGACTCGGTCGGCTCGACGGGTTTGCGCCGCCAGCCAGGTGATGGAGATCGATGACGTGTTGGAGGCCAGCACCGCCTCGTCGGGCGTGTGCTG
The DNA here is from genome assembly GCA_964345515.1 of uncultured Rhodothermales bacterium. GTDB lineage: Bacteria > Bacteroidota > Rhodothermia > Rhodothermales > Salinibacteraceae > JAAAPH01. The sequence goes on along the minus strand of CAYFRX010000106.1, from coordinate 6,972 downwards.
ATCCATCTGGCGAAAGACGTCCGCCTTCACCTCCTTCGTTTCCGTGACGGCTTCGATGACGAGATCCGCCTCGCGGACTCCATCCGCGACGTTCGTGTGGAGTGCCACCCGCGTACGCGCCGCATCGCGCTCCGCCTCAGTGATCTTGCCTTTCGCGCGTTGGCGCTCGAGATTCGATTCGATCGTCGAGATCCCCTGCTGAACACGCGCCTGATCGACGTCGATGAGCGCCACGGGATGATTATTCAGCGCAAAGACGTGGGTGATTCCGTTGCCCATGGTGCCCGCGCCGACGACTGCGATCCGATGAATGGCCATGGTTGGATTTTGTTGGGAAATGATCACTAAAATATACGAGAGGGTTTTGCCTACATAAAACGCCAAGGTCGTCCACTCTTCACCACCTGAGCGGCGATCCGTCACGACGGGGACCTCGGAACGTATGGCGGTTGGTTTTTCGACCGATGGAATGCAGCAAGGCAGAGGAGCAGGGGTCCCCTTCTCTACGGCTGGTATCTATATTGCTGGGTATATATTCATGGAGCGCGCTGGACCCGTCGACGTGTCACTGCCTGTGTAACTGCTTGTAGCTGCGGATGAATGGGATAGATGCTACATACGTTCCCCCCTCGGAAGATGCGAGTTCGCAGGTCCAGAGGGACACGTATCGGCTGATCTGCTTCTTGGCCGGCGTGGTCAGCCCGGCCTTCGGAGTGATCTATCACCTCCTGGACCCGACGGCGGTGGACCCGCTCTGGGCCCGCTTCGGATTGTCCGTCGTCACGCTGGGGTTGCTGGCCCTCTCCTATTTGAATGAGTGGGTGGAACTGTACTTCATCCCGCTCGCGCAAGGGCTCTTCTACGTACTGACGGCGTACTTCATTGGCGTCACGTATCTGAACGACTTCGCGCCCAACTACGCGCTCGGCGCGCTCCTCACGCTCTCGGCCATCGGCGTGGGGTTCAGCTTTGGCTCGGGGCAGACGCGCCCGCTCGTGTCGTACCTGAGCTTCGCCACCGTAGCTTGCATCGTCGGCGTGGTGGCCTTAGAGCGCCCAAAGGTGAGTCCGTACATCATGAGCATCTCGACCTTTAGCGTGAGCCTCGTCATCTACGCCGTGGCCCGCGCCAAAATTCGGGCCGAAGCGCTCGCCTTCACCACTGAGAAGCGGTATCAGTACGTCAGCACGCTGATCAACGCGGCGACCGACGCCATTTTTATCATCAACCCGGACACCGGCCAGTTCATGGAAGCCAACCAGCGCGCGCAGACGCTGGTGGGGCGCTCGCTCGATGAACTGAAGCGCATGCACCTCTCCGAGCTCTACCCGGACGATGATCGGGATCACTACGCGGCCTTGTTTGGCCAACTCATCAAGGAGGAAGGAGCCCCCACGGAAAGCCTCTGTGTGGTTGACAGCGACAGGCAACAAATTCCGGTCGACGTAACCGCCAGTCAGATTGACGTGGATGGGCAGCACTTTATCCAGGCCATTTTCCGAGATGCCACGGAGCGCCATCGCTACGAGCAGCAGCTCATCGAAGCCAAAGAGCACGCGGAGAAATTGCTCAAGCTAAAGTCGAGCTTCCTGAACAACATGAGCCACGAACTCCGCACCCCCCTCACCAGCATCCTAGGCTATGCGGAGGTGCTGCACGAAGAAAAAGCTGACGACATCCGTTCCGATTTCGCCGAGCGGATCGTCGATAGCGCGAAGCGGCTGCAGGGCACGCTCAACTCTGTGCTGGACCTGGCGCAACTGGAAAGCGGCGAGGTCTCGCTGAAGCTGGAACGCGTAGATATCTCCGATGAGGTCGAGGACGTCGTCAAGCTCCTCGAACCCATCGCGGAGCAGAAGGGGCTCGACCTGGCGGTCAACATCACGGCCTCCAATGCCTACGCCGAAGTCGATACGGCGTGCGTGAATCGCATCACCAACAACCTGGTCGGCAACGCCATCAAGTTTACCGACGAAGGCCGCGTGACCGTCGAGGTCGGGGCCACGGACCCGTCGGTATTCCTCCGCGTCGAGGATACAGGCATCGGGATTGACGAGGACTTTTTGGAGCACCTCTTCGACGAGTTCCACCAAGAGTCGTCCGGCTTGCAACGTTCACACGAAGGGAGCGGCCTGGGCCTCGCCATCACCAAACGCCTCGTCGATCTCCTAGGCGGCTCGATCGACGTCGAAAGCGAAAAAGAGGTCGGAAGCGCCTTCACGGTGTATTTTCCGCGCGCGATCTCTCCCGAGAAGCTGTCCCGGTCCGCGTCGCCGGACGCCGACACCTCGCCCGAGGCCTTGATCTTCTCCGGCTCTATCCTGGTCGTGGAAGACAACCCGTTGACGCGCGAACTCATTGCGCACCAGTTGGGCAGCCAGTGCGACGTGGACGTGGTAGCCGGCCCCGATGAGGCGCTTGCCCTCGCCCGCGATCAAACCTTCGACGTGCTCATCCTGGACATCCACCTCAGCGCCGGACAAAACGGCGTGGACTTGCTACACGACTTGCGCGCCCTCTCGGATTACGAGTCGGTTCCAGCCATCGCCCTCACGGCCTACGCGCTTCCAGCGGATCGCGAGCAATTCCTCGACGAGGGCTTCGACTACTACCTGAGCAAACCGTTCACAAAAGAAGAACTGTTTGACACTGTTCGGCGAGCAACCAATAGCTACTCCCCGCTCTCTTCGTAATCCCACACCTTCTTCCGGGCGGCATAGAGCTTGCGGGTTGAAGAAGTAGAACGTCGGTATTAGGTTACCATCAGTTTCTAACCGCTTTCTCATCGGGCCTCCCACCTCCCGTGAGAGCGTTTTTTATCTTTACTATTGTATACACCTTCGTTTGCCATGCGTCGGTCTACCGTGGAATCTTCTCCCCACGCTCCCCACCTAGATCAACATATTGCATACATCGAGAAGATGGTGCATAAGGGCGGCCCCGACCCGTCGGACTATGCGTCCTTTCAACAGTGGCTGCAGAAGGTCGCCAAAGAATATCGTTCGGGCGAACTTACGGAGGACGACCTCGCCCTCCTGCGCGAATCGTTTGGCGACGCTCTCTCGCTAGACACCTTACAGGGCTTCTGCCTGCGCAAGCCCCATGGCTACGCTGGCGACTTCGAAACGATCGACCAGTTGTACACCCAGCACGTCTCGGACGTCTCGGATTATGAGAAGTGGGACGCGTTCTTCCAGGCGCGCGATGCGGCCCTAGCGGTGCGCAACCGGAAGCGGTACTTCCTCCACCTGATGGAAACCCTGGAGCACACGTTTCCGGATCGAGATACCCTCCCTGTCCTGAATGTGGCCAGCGGCCCGGCCCGCGACGTCTTCGAATTTTTCCACTCCAACGGGCACAACGACTCCGTCTACTTCGAGTGTGTGGACAACGACCCCGAAGCGATCGACTACGCGCAGCAGCTGTGCCAGCCGTATCTGGACCGCATCCAGTTCGTGGAGACGAATGCCCTCCGCTATCACCCCGCGACGTCTTTTCAGGTCGCCTGGTCCGCCGGACTCTTCGATTACCTCAGCGATAAGGGTTTCCAGTTTCTGTTGAAGCACATGCTCGAAGCGCTCCGGGACGACGGGGAGTTGGTAATCGGCAACTTTTCGCCGCGCAATCCGACCCGCGACTACATGGAAGCCATGCTCGACTGGCACCTGCACTACCGCTCTGAGGAAAAGCTCATTGAGCTGGCCAAGGGCTGTGGCGTGTCCGATGAGGACATTCGCGTGGGCGCCGAGCCCGAGGGGATCAACCTATTCCTCCACGTGAAGCGCGGCGACCGCTTTTTGGACTTGCGGGATTAGCCCGCACGCGGTGTCCCTTGGTGAGCCCTTGGGATGACAGGGCGCCTCTCCGTCAAGCAATCAGCACATCCTCGTCGATCGTGTTCTCGGCCTCAGGCGCGCGCTGGCCCGCATCCAGATCCATGACCTCTTTCGGGTCGTTGTTTTCGTCGACGAGCACGACGCGAGGCCGGTGCGCTTTTGCTTCTTCGGGTGTCATGTCGGCGTACGCAATCACGATCACCTGATCCCCGGGCGCAGCCAGTCGCGCCGCCGGACCGTTCAGGCACACGGTCCGCGATCCGGCCTCATCCGGGATCGTGTACGTCTCCAGGCGCGCCCCATTGTTCACGTTCACGACTTGAACCTTCTCGTACGGCAGCATGCCGGCGGTCTCCAGCAACTCTTCATCGATGGTGATCGAGCCTTCGTAGTAGAGATCCGCTTCGGTGACGCGAAGCCGGTGCAGCTTCGCTTTAAACATTGTGATGGTCATGTCTTCTGCCGTGCGATGAGTCGCATCTGTCGAATTAAGCAGGGGCGTGAACGAACGCGTTGTCGATGAGGCGCGTGTCGTCAAAAAAGACGGCCACGGCCGCAAGCACGTGCTGGCCGGGCTGAATGCGCTCGATCGGCTGCAGCGTCGTCGCGTCGACCACCTGGGCGTACTGGACCCGGGCATCTGAGGCCGGCTCCAGCTCATTTTGCATCGCTTCAACAAGGGCTGAAATTTGCTGTTCCCCCTCCTGAATGCGGGTGCGGGCCGCCTCGACGGCCGCATACAACACCGTGGCTTGTTCCCGCTCGCTCGCGCTCAGATAAGCATTCCGAGACGATTGAGCCAACCCATCCGGCTCGCGCACGATGGGCACGCCAATGATGTCGATGTCGAACAGCAGGTCTTGCACCATCCGCTGAATGATGACGAACTGCTGCGCGTCCTTCTGGCCAAAGACGGCAACGTGCGGTTTGCACGCGTGAAACAGCTTCGTGACCACCGTGGTGACGCCCCGGAAATGGCCCTCGCGGTATCGCCCGCAGAGGTGCTCGTCGAGCCGCTTCACGTCCACCCACGTGAGCGTGCCGGGCGTGCCCTTCTCATCGAGCGTGTCCGCCGGGTACAACTCGCGCACGGCAGGGGCGAAGAGCACATCCACGTCCAGCTCCGTCAGCTTGGCGCGGTCGGCATCCAGTTCGCGGGGGTACGCGTCGTAGTCCTCGTCGGGGCCGAACTGGGTCGGATTCACAAACACGGACACCACGACGCGATCGGCGTGCTCCAGCGCCGTCCGCACCAGCGCCAGGTGCCCGTCGTGAAGGGCCCCCATCGTGGGCACGAGCGCGATGCGCTGGCCGTCAGCCCGCCGCGCATCCGCGTAGGCTTGCATGGCGTCGACCGTCTCGATCTGTCTCATGAGCAGCTCAACGGGTGAGTAAGCCTATGAACGCTCCGGTATGTATGGTACCGTACCAACGTACCGATCAAACGATGCATCAAAAATGAGATAAGGCGCTCCGCAATGCTGCGCAAAGATCCGGACAATTGGATCGGATGCTCCTGCGCGATCGCTTTCTATCTCCTATGTTGGTGTACTCTGTAAAACGTTAATGCCTATTCGGCCCAGCGCTGTGCGCCTTCTCTCCACCTGATGCGACCGCCCGTTTGCATTCCAACGGTCCATCCCCGCCTTGACGCGCCGAATAGCCCCCAACGCTCCCCGACTTCGACGACTGCTCACCATTCCCTTCTTGTGTTCATGGCAGATTATCGCATCGAACAGGATTCCCTCGGCGAGGTGCACGTCCCGGCCGACAAGCTGTATGGCGCGCAGACGCAGCGCGCGCTCGACAACTTTCCCGTGAGTGACGAACGGTTCCCGCGCCGTTTCATCGAAGCGCTCGGGCTCGTGAAGCTGTCCGCCGCGAAGGCCAACCATGCCCTCGGCCTGTTGGACGACGACACTGTGGATGTCATTGTGCAGGCCGCGCACGAAGTCATCGACGGCACGCTCGACGAACACTTCGTGCTGGACATCTTCCAGACCGGAAGCGGCACGTCGACCAACATGAACGCCAACGAGGTGATCGCGAACCGCGCCAGTGAACTCGCCGGGGCCGAGCGGGGCAGCAAAGTCGTCCACCCGAACGACGACGTGAACATGTCGCAGTCGTCCAACGACGTGATTCCGACGACGATGCACGTGGCCGCCCGACTCGCCATCGAGGATGAACTGCTGCCCGCGCTGGACCGCCTGCACGGCGCGCTCAAGGACAAGGCGAAAGCGTTTGACGACGTCCTCAAGAGCGGACGCACGCACCTCATGGATGCCACCCCCGTGCGCCTCGGCCAGGAGTTTGGCGGGTACGCGGCGCAGGTGCAGCAGAGCATCGAGCGCATCGAGCGCGCCTCCGACGAGCTGGCCGATCTGGCCCTGGGCGGCACAGCGACAGGCACGGGCCTGAACCGGCCCACCGAACTTCCAAGCCGCGCCATCAAGGTACTCAGCGACGAAACCGAGCTCGACTTCCACGAGGCGCGTGATCACTTTGCGGCCCAAGCCGGCAAGGAAGCATTCGTCAACGCGCACGGCGCGCTGAACACGCTCGCCACGGCGCTGCTCAAGATCGCCAACGACCTGCGCCACCTCTCCAGCGGCCCGACGAGCGGTATCGGCGAAATCAAGCTGCCCGTCATCCAACCCGGCTCCTCGATCATGCCGGGCAAGGTGAACCCCGTGCAGAGCGAGCAGGTGATGATGGTGGCCACGCGCGTCATGGGCAACCACCAGACGATTTCTGTCGCCAACACGCACGGCAACTACGAGCTCAACGTGATGATGCCCGTCATGGCCCACGCCATGCTGCAGAGCATCGACATCTTGGCCGGCAGCGTGGAGGCGTTCCGAACGAAGTGCGTCGAAGGCATCGAGGCCGACCGCGCACGCTGCCAGGAGCTGCTGGAGCTGAACCCGTCCATCGCCACCGCGCTGAACACGGCCATCGGCTACGACAAGGCGTCGAAGGTGGCCAAGAAGGCAGCCAAAGAGCGGAAGCCGGTGCGCGCCGTGGTGAAAGAGATGGGCCTGCTCTCCGACGAGGAGCTTGAGACCTATCTCGACGTGCGCGACATGACCGAGCCCGGCATCCCGGGGGAATGAGGCGTCGGGGAGTCGGGGAG
>CAYFRX010000105.1:0-10017 GCA_964345515.1 uncultured Rhodothermales bacterium | reverse complement strand
GTTCGTCGACAGCGCGGCGGCCCGACAGGTCCTCGCCGTGGCCGAGGTTGATGTAACCCGGGCGCCCAAGCGCGGCGAGCCCAAGGCCCATGGGCGTCACGCGAAGGTCAGTGCGTCCGAATGAGCGTCGATCCATGGCAGGAAGGGCAGTTGGTGGGACGGGTGAAGGGTGGCACAGCGCGTTGTCATCGGAGCAATATACCGTCCTGCGGGGCGTCATACAACGCGGGCAGGCGACGCAGATCGCCCCGGAGCGGCGGGCGGTACAATCTTCATCTGCACGTCTCTCCCATCAACCGTGGAGACCGTTCATGGCAACGAAAACGGCTTCCCTCTGGCACCGAGCGCTGCACGATCCGCAGCTGCAGGACCTACCGCACAAGATCGAGACGAACGAACGCGGTCAACTCGTTTTGAGCCCGCACAAGCCTCCGCACCGTTACGCACAGACCAGAATCTCGGACCTTCTCCGCGACTATTTTGATCGCCCCGGTCGGCGGGTCATTGAGTTGGCGGTCCACACCCCCAAGGGCATCAAAGTCCCCGACGTAGCCTAAATCTATGAAGAGCAGTGGGCACAGATTCCAGAGGAGGACGGGGCCGACGAGGTCTGGACGTGCGACTCGGACGGCCGCATCCGCTTCTTCGACGCCGAGGGCGAGCGTCCGGAACCCACGCTCACGACGTCATTCCCGCGTCTACTGCGTGAGCCACACGTCAGTCGTCGGCCGCGTCCAGCTTGGCTTCGAGCCGGTCGAGGCGGTGCTCCAGCGTCATCAGCTTGTGCAGGATGAGCACGTGCGCCTTCTTTGCGTCGATGCCGACGGGGCTATCGCCGCTTTCGATTTCGCGGGCGATGCGGTCGTATTCAGCGGAGGTCAGGTCGGTGGCGAGCTGGGAGGACATGGCAGTCGAGCAATGGTGTGATCAGATGCTGGAGGAGCTTTCACCGCAAGCCGGGCGCATCGGTTCGGGCTTTGTATAAAATCGATGGAACGCCCAAAACGACCGGTGGTGCGCGGAACCTGCGCGCGCAGCTTTCTTACAAGACCGTCCAGAGATTTTGCAGGGCCACAGGCCTTGCGCCGAGTAAGGGCAAGTCCCGCACGGCCAGCTCCCTCTGAACTCCGTCAGGGCCGGAAGGCAGCAGCGGTAGGAGGTCGAAGCGGCGCGATGCGGGTCGCTTGCCCTTTCTTTTTGATGGATGACGCGCCCGAAGCCAGCGCGGAATCTGTCGGCGGGCCGGTGCGTACACGTCTTCGCGTTCGAGACGCACTGACGTCGCCACGCCGCTCACACCTCTACTCACAAGTCTCCCACCACGCTCATGCTCACCGTGAAAGTGCTCACGGCGCTCCAACCGTTTTTCCTCATGGGCCAAGCCCCAGAAGGTGGATCCGGCGGGCTGGTCAGCCTCCTGCTGCCGCTGGTGCTGATTGCCGCCGTGTTTTACTTCCTAATCATGCGTCCGCAGAAGAAGCGAGAGCAGGAGCATCAGGAGATGATCGAGTCGCTGAAGAAGGGCGATCAGATTGTCACGATCGGTGGCGTCCACGGCACGATCCGCCAGATCGACGAAGACAGCGTGCTGGCGCAGGTGGATAGCAACGGCGTCAAGCTGCGCTTTGACAAGCAGGCCATTGCCAGCAAGGGCAAGAACGACTGAGCCGATACGTCTCTCCCGTTCATCGCGATGGGGCGATTCGCAGGGCGTCTTTGCAGGACGCCCTTTCGCATGGGCGCGGTCTTCAAACCGAGAACGGCGCGTTGAACCCTGACGCCGCCGTGCTGTTCGATATTCGACTGTGTATCATGAAGAAGCACTTGGTTTCATGACAGAACGCCGGAACGCGACGTCGGAGCGCGCAGGCTTCGACGCCATCGCGGACGCTATCGCGGACATCCGGGCCGGACGGCTCGTGATTGTGGTGGACGATGAGGATCGCGAGAACGAGGGTGACTTCGTCGGCGCGGCCGAGAAGGTCACGCCGGAGCTCGTCAACTTCATGACGAAGGAAGGGCGGGGGCTGATCTGCGCGTCCATCACGCCGGAGCGTGCCGACGCGCTCGACCTCGACCTGATGGTCGAGTCGAACTCCGCGCTCTACAACACGCCCTTCACCGTCTCGGTCGATTACAAGCCGGGCACGACGACCGGCATCTCGGCCCCCGATCGCGCGAAGACCATCCGCGCCCTCGCCGACCCGGATGCGAGCGCGTTTGACTTTGCCCGGCCGGGACACATCTTCCCGCTCCGCGCCCGCGCCGGGGGCGTGCTGCGCCGGGCCGGTCATACCGAAGCCGCCGTCGACCTCGCGCGGATGGCCGGGCTCCAGCCAGCCGGCGTGCTCGTCGAGATCATGAGCGGCGACGGCACCATGGCCCGCGTGCCGGAGCTGCAAGCCCTCGCCGAGCAGCTCGACTGCCGCATCGTCACCATCAAAGACCTCATCGCGTACCGGATGCGGCACGAGCGGCTCATCGACCGGGCCGTAGAGGTCGACCTCCCCACCATGTATGGCGACTTCCGCCTCGTCGGCTACAAAGAACAACTCACCGGCGACGTGCACCTGGCTCTCGTCAAGGGCTCATGGCAGGAGAACGAGCCCGTCCTCGTGCGCGTCCATTCGCAGAGCGTCACCGGCGATGTCTTTGCCGCAAAGCGCGATGATAGCGGGGATCAACTCGTGCAGGCCCTCCTCCAAATCGAAGACGAAGGCCAGGGCGTTTTTCTGTACATGATGCAGGAGGGCCGCGGCATCGGACTGCTCAACAAGCTAAAGGCGTATCAGCTGCAGGACGAGAAGGGCCTCGACACGGTAGAGGCGAATCGCGCGCTCGGGTTCGACATGGATCCGCGTGACTACGGCATCGGCTGCCAGATCCTGCGCGACCTCGGCATCCGCAAGCTGCGGCTCATGACGAACAATCCGAAGAAGCGGGTCGGGCTGTCCGGCTACGGACTGGAGATCGTGGAGCGCGTCCCGCTGGAAGCCCCCCTCAACGAAGTTAATGCCGACTATCTCAAGACGAAGCGCGACCGGATGGGGCACCTCATCCTCAAAAACCTGGACGACGCCGACCGTGAAGCCCTCCGCAACCTGACCTGACCCCCATGAGCCAAAACGTACTGCTCGCCATCTACGCCATCATCGGGACCATCGCGCTCTACCTCACCGTACAGCGCGTGCTCGGCGGGGCGTGGATGGGCGCGCTCTTCTCGGGCGGCATCATGGCCTTCTGCGCCTACCGTCTATACACGATCCTCAACGCGCCGTCCTCTTCGGATTCTTCCTGACGGACACGACTTCGGCCATGCACCTCACGCGCCATGGCATCACCCTCGAACTCACGCTAGGTGACATCGCTGCGCAGGACGACACGACGGCCGTCGTCAATGCGGCCAATGCCCGGCTGCAGATCGGCGGCGGCGTGGCCGGTGCGCTCCACCGCGCAGCCGGGCCAGGGCTGGCGCAGGAAGCACGGCCGATGGCGCCCATCAAGCCGGGCGAGGCCGTGATTACCGGCGGCCACAATCTGCCGAACGCCCACGTGATTCACACCCTCGGACCCGTCTACGGCCGCGACGAGCCGTCCGATGAGCTCCTGCAAGCCTGCTACGAAAACGCGCTCAACCGGGCCGAAGAGCATGCGATCGACTCCGTGGCGTTTCCGGCGATCTCAACGGGGGCCTTCGGCTATCCGATGGAGTCTGCCGCGGAGGTGGCCCTGTCAACGGTGCTCGACGCGATGCCGAACCTGGAGTCGGTCGAGCATATCCGCTTTGTGCTCTACGATGCCCACGCGCTCAACGTCCACGAAGACATCCTACAGCGGCTGACCGAGAACGGCTGAGCGCCAGCGTGGGCGTTTGAACGGCTGAACGTCCACACGTTCATCCCTCCATCCATCCACACGCCCTCGTGCCCTCTCACGTTGCCCACCTCGAGAGCGCGCTCGATGGCACCCGCCTGGAAGCGCGCACGCTCCAAACGACCCACAAAGATCGCCCTCTCTGGGTCCGTTACGACCTCAACGCGGTAGGCGAAGCGCTGCGCGAAAGCGGCGGCCGCGCCGTGGCCGTGGACGAAGCCCGCATCCGCGACTGGATGCGACTCGCGGCCTCGACCGAAGGCGTGTCCGTGGGGCCGGAAGCGGCGGTGTGCGTGGGGGCCGCTGCGCGCGGCGCGGAGGCCGGCTGGATCGGGCCGGACGACCGCGTCGTGATCTACAACTGCGGCGCCGCGCAGAAGTATCCCGACGTGATGGCGCGCGACCTGCCCCACATCGATAAGGACGCGCCGATCGATTGGGAGCGGATCGCCGGCTGAATCAGTAGCGCAGGCCCAGCAGCACGAACAGGCGGCGGCCGGGGAGCGTGCGGACGTGCCGCCGTGGTACGGAGCCCGAGGTGGTGAGGCTCCAATCGAACGCATTCACGCGATCAAGCACGTTCACCACGTGGGTGCGCAGTTCTACGGTAACGCCTCGCACGGAGCGCTCGGCCCGCAAGCCCAGGTCGAAACGGGACAGCGGTGCCAGCACCTGATCGCCCGGCCGGTGTACATCAAGCCCCTCGATGGTCGAAGCGTCCTGCGTCAACGCCGCGTAGTCGTAGTACGCCCGGCGCAGCGCCCAAGAACGGCCCCACACGCCCTCCCAGCTTCCGACGGCATACAGGCCCCGGACGAGCCGCACCTCTACATCACTGCGCGCCCGCACGGGTTGCTCCCACGGCACCGGTACGAACCGCTCTTCGAAGCGCCCCGGGTACTGCCGCTGTGCGCGCTGCAACTCGATCGATCCGTTGGCCGAAACTCGCTCGCCTTCTCGCTGCACATGCAGCGCCACGCCGTACGCCCGACCGGCTCCCGCCGCCATGAATTCCGCCTGGCGCTCGAAGACCGTTGCCGGAGCCATCCGCGCATCCTGGAGCGGCTCCGCCCGCACCAGTGCGGCGTAATCGATCTGCAGCGTGCGCGGCTGCCACTTATAGAAGGCTTCCAGCCGGAGGGACCAAGCGTCCGAGGGCATGAGAAGAGCTTCCGCCGCCGTGTGATACGCTCGGGGTGGCGGGAGCGACGCGTCGAGGGGCAGCCAGAACTGCATTGAGGGCACCACGGCCATGGGCCCATCGTTGCTCAGCTCTGACTGCATGACGTACTGGCGATAAAGGCCACCAGCCAGCCGTGCGGCAAACGGACCGATGGGGCTCGTCGAGCGGTCGTACCGCACCGAAAGCCGCGGCTCCCAGAACACGGTCCGCTGGGGTGCGAGATATGTGAGCCGCGTGCCAGCGGTGAGCGTCGTTCCGAACCCCAACGCAGTCTCGCTCTGCACGTGCCCCGTTACGTTCCACGTGCGTATCCGATGGTCCAGCGCGCCAAGGAATCGGTTGCGCACCTGCACCTGTCCCTCACGGTGATGCGCGGCCAGCGAGGCTGTTATGCTGACCGAGGGCGTCACGCTTACGTCGACATCGGCCCGCCCTCCCCACTCGGTCAGCGCATTGCTTTCGACGCCATGATCCACTGCGTGCGCGTCCTCCACCGAAGGCGGCACAGGCAAGGGCGTCGACGCACCGGATTGCACGAGCGTATCGCGCAGTCCAAAATCACTGTGCGATGTGTGCCGACTCCCATATCCCTGAAGGCGCCCCGTAGCGCGCGCGCTGGCCATCCAGTCGTAGCGCACCTGCCCCATGGTGTTCGTCCACCCCGTGCGGCCGCGCGTTGCAATGAGCTGCGTCTCCGCATCTCCGGTGAGGGCGGTTTGTACGTCCGTCCCCAGCGTGCTCGACCCGTGGTATCCCGAGATGTACAGCTGCTGGAACGGGGTCAGATCTTGCCGAACGGCGCCGTGCACATCGCGAAACCGGGCCAAAGACGACGGGCGCTGCGTCGTAAGCTGACCTGCAGCGGCGTCCGGATCGAGCCACCACGCCGTGAGGGTGGGATCGGGTTGTGTCCAGGTGGACAGCAGGTGATCGAGTGCCGGCGAGCGGTACGCCTCCCACATGCTCGTGCGCGCGGCAACCATTGCGTGACCGGTTCCCATCTGCCCGGCGGACCACGTTGCTTCTCCCCGCCCGTTCGCGCTCAACGGATCGGCCAGGGCTGTGCCGTAGCGCAGGGACGAGCGGGCGAGGTCGTGTTCCGCCTCGATGAGCCCAGCTGTGTAGCTGCCGTGCTCAGCCCCAAAGCCAGCTTTGTGGACAGTGATCCGGCCGAGTGCCACGGGACTAAAGGCCGAAAGCACCCCGCCTAGGCTCAGGGGCTTTCGCACAGGTACGGCATCGAGGAGCGTCGTGTGCTCGCCGGTACCGCCCCCCTGTACGTGGAGCGCCGCCTGCGGCTGGTTCAGCGTGACGCCCACGTGCCGGCTCGCATGACGGATGAAATCTACCGTGCCGACCTCCGACAGTTGGGCAAGCGCATCGTTCGCGAGGCGATCTCGGCCGAGGCGGTCCGACGGTAAGCGCTGCTGTAACCCATCGACGACCAGCGGCTCAGTTTGGACCGGCTTCGGCGTAAGAGCAACCCGCATGTTTTGCCTTCCGGCCGGCGGCACCCACACGGTGTCGACGTGAGGCGCATAGCCCACGTACGTGATCACCAGCTGATGGGCGCCGGCCAGCACGGACGCAAGACTGAACTGCCCCGCCTGATTCGTGGCCGTTCCGGTGGACGCGTCGGCGAGGAGCACATTGGCCTGGGGGAGCGGCTCGCCGGTCAGGGCATCTACCACTGTGCCGGCGATATGCCCTTTCGGATCGGGAGCGCGAAACGACTCGACCAGCAGATAGGTCCCTCGCGCGGTCTGCACATAGTCGAGGCCGGTACCGGTTAGGATGCATCGCAGCAGCGTCTCCGTAGTGGCGTCGCGCTCCCGGCAATAGACGGAGCGCCCTTCGACGAGCTCATTCGAGTACGCGATGTCCGTGTTCGTCCGCTGGATGAACGCCTGCAGCGCCTCGTCTAGCGGCACGTTGCGTAGCGCCAAGGTGTAGCGCCGCGCGTCATCCGCGCCTGGATCCTGCGCTGCGGCCGGGCCGGTAACGCTACTAAGCATCAGCACGGCGAGCATCCCGGCGAGTACCCCTCGCCCGACACGCCATGCGCTGCGAACGGTTGGTGTCATGAGACGGTGCGTCGCTTGCATGGATGAGGCAACTGAGAGGACTCCTGTCACGATGCCGAATCTGGGCGAACAAGCTCGTAGCCTCGATTCATGGCCCGATACCGCAGTCCCTGCACCGCAGCAATGTCGCGCAGGATGTCTTCCAGTTCAATGCCGGCGCCATAGTGGAGCGTCATCGCATCGGTTTCAGGGGCGGGCACGCGCAGGCGGATCGAGGTGCCGAACTGCGCTTCGAGGTCGCGCAGGATAGCCGGTAGCGACGCATTCCGTACGGCAAAACCGCCTTCCCGCCAGGCCGTGGCGTACTGCAGATCGTCCTTGTGCGGCGCCGTGGGCTCGGTCTCGAATCCCGCAACTCGGCTGTACTGACCGGGCGTGGCCAGGACGACGGGGCGACGCGCCTCGGTCGTGTCACCGGCAACACCGGCAAGACTCCGGAGCCGGACGCGTCCAGACGACAGTGTGACGTCCGTCACGGGCGCCTCGCCCTCTGTGCGAGCGCGTACAACGAAGGCCGTCCCCAACACCTCGACGACGGCGTTCGGCGTCTTCACCTGGAAGGGCCGGTCGGACGGGAGCACTGTGAAGAACGCCTCGCCACGCAGCTCCACGCGGCGCATCGACGCATCGATGCCAGGCAGCACCGAAAAGCCCCGGGCGTAGCGGACGGTCGTCGCGCCGTTCAGTTCGGCGGTGGAGCCGTCCGGCAACGTCACCGTGATCTGCTCGCCCGCTGCCGTCTGCACTGCGGCAGGCCGGCTCCCCCAGAGGGTTGCGCCGGCCACCACGAGCACCACCGCGACGAGCGCACTCACCCAGCGACGCCGCCACTGGGTGCGCCGTCGATCCGTCGCGCGGGCCGGCCGGTCCGGAGCCGGCCCCGGACGCTCCGATGACGGGTCCGCCTTGGAGCCCCGGTCCGCACCCGCGGCCTCCATCGGCAGGTCGGCGGCCAGGTCGTTCCACGCCGCATCGGTGGAGAAGGCCGCGTCGGTGGCCTCATCCGTGCGACGTAGCAGCTTCCAGAGCGCTTCGTACTCGCGCCGGGTCGTTTCGTCGCGAGCGCGATCGCCCAGCTCATCGGGCAAGCCGTCCGCATCCGGATTGGAAGAGGATCCGTCGTGATTCATAGGGTCAGGAAAAACAGTTCCGTGAAACGGCGCGATGCACCATGGCAACGCAGTTACTCAGCGAGCAAGTCTGGGCGATGCTCGTACAGGCGTTCACGTAGCGTGTCTAACGCCCGTACAATGTGATTGTTGACGGTATGCGGCGAAATATCCATCACCTGCCCGATGGCCTCGTGGGTCATGCCCTCGATACGGCGCAGGGTGAGCGCTTCGCGCTGGCGGGGCGGCAACTCGGCAATCCACTGGTCGAACAGCCCACGCAGCAGCTCGGCATCGAGCGCTTCATCGGGCGCTTCGGGATTCATCCCGAGGTCGTCGCGCTCCAGCAAGGCCTCGTTGTCGCGGCGCACCCGTTCGTCGCGGAGGGTGTTGTACACGCGGTGGCGCGCCATCTGAAAGATGTACCCCCTCAGTGAGTCCACCTCGGAGAGGGTCTCGCGTGCGGCCCAAAGCTTTGCAAACGTATCTTGTGTGATGTCGTACGCGAGTGCATCGGACGAGATCATGCCGCGCACAAATCGAAAAACGCGCTTGGAGAGGCGACGAAACACCTGCTCGAACGCGTCTCGGTCAGACTGGCACAGCCGCTGTTGCAAGAGGTCCAGTGCCCCCTCAGGGTGCGAGGAGGCAGGCCTCCTCTCGTCTTGCTCGCTAGGGCCAGGCCGTTCGGAGGGCCGGTCAAGCATGGAGGAACGCATAACATCGAGCAGTGAAACGGCGTACGCCGAGGCTGGCCTGCGGCAATGGCACCCCGCTCCACAGGCTGCAAACCCCGTTCCACGACGCGTGCCGAGCCCCCTGTGATGAGCAGGGCGGCTCGGCACACGGCATGGAGGTTCGACGGCAGCGCGGTGATTCGAACGGTTACGGACCGCGTGCCGCCGCGTTGCTCCCGTCAATGTGGCAGCGTGAGCACGGTGTTGATGCCGTGAATCACTCCGTTCGACACCTCTCTATCAGGAGCGATGACGCCCGCATGGTCCGTGTCCGGGTTGATCGTGACATGGGACCCGTTGCGTACGACGTTCACGTTGGCCCCTTGCAGGGTGGGAAGGGCCGTCTTGGTGGTCGGCACATCCGCGGCGAAGAATACATCATCGAGCACATGGTACTGGAGAATGTCTCCGACGTTGCTTGGGACCTCATGGTTGTCGATCGAACCGTTGTGGTTGGTGTCGAGCGCATCCAGGAAGGCCTCATTGGTCGGTGCGAACACGGTAATGCCATCTTCTCCATCCGGACCCGGACCGCTCAGCACCTCAGCCAGATGGGCGTGGCCCACGAGGTCAACCAGGATGCTGAAGGCCTTCGTGACGGTCGCCCGTTCCACGGCGGTGCGGTTGGTGAGCAGCACGTCGTCGATGGCGTGTACCACGCCGTTCGACGCTCCGATGTCGGCGGTCGTCACCTGTGCCCCTTCGACAAAGATGTCGCCGTTATGGATCGAAACGTCGATTTCATCACCCTGGACGGTGGTGAACGTGTCGCCGTCGCTCAGGTCCTGGGCGAAGACGGCCGCACCCTGCACCACGTGGTAGCCCAGCACCTCCTCAAGCAGCATCGGGTTGTGGAGCAAGTACTGCACGTCGTACGGAGCGAAGGAGGCATTCGCCGGCGCGAAGACGGTGAACGTCGCGTTCTCGTCACCTAGCGTAGCGTCAAGACCCACCGCGCCGAGCGCCGTCGCGAGCGTGGAGAAGTCACTGCTCTTCGATACGATCTCAGTAATCGACGGTTGCTGCAGGCT
>CAYFRX010000104.1:3798-10053 GCA_964345515.1 uncultured Rhodothermales bacterium | reverse complement strand
GAGCCCCTCCGGCTGGGACGAGCTCGACGACTTCGACTGGGGCGAGCCGTTTTGAGTGCGGACAGAACGCGTTGCCGGGTGCGACGTTCTATTTGTCGCAAGTTTCCATCGACCCGCGAGACCATGGCGTCAACGGCATCCATCCTTGAAAAGCTGAGCACGCTTCCTCCCGAGAAGCAGTGTCAGGTCCTCGATTACATCGACAAGCTGCATGAAGAGAGCGAGTCGTCGTCGGACCATCCTAGGTCAAGCATGCAGGGACAGTGGAAAGAGCTGACGTCCCCTCTTTCCGCCGCCGAGCTCCGTTCAGTGCGCGACGAATTGTGGGGGCGTTTCCCCCGGGTGGTCTCCGAGTGAGTGGGCTGCTTGCGGATACACACACCATCATCTGGTATCTGCAGGATGCGCCGCAGCTTTCGGCATCTGCACGGGATGCCATTGAGGAGATGCTTCGGAAGGGCCATCCGCTCTTCATCGCCTCTATCACCCTCGTCGAGATCATCTATTTGGTCGAGAAGGCCCGGCTTCCGGACGCCGCGCTCGACATCCTGAACGAGACGCTTGATGAGCCGCGCCCCCCTCTCGTCGTCGTGCCGCTTACGCGTAAAGTGGTCGAGCGTCTTCATGAGGTGCCCCGCGACATGGTTCCGGATATGCCCGATCGGATCATCGAAGCCACCGCATTGCATCTTGGATGTCCACTCGTAACGCGGGACCGGCAGATTCAGCATGCCGACGTGGAAACGGTGTGATAACTGGAAACAGATTCGTATGAAACGCTGCGCCTTCGACCGGGGCGAGCCGTTTTGACAGGGGCTTTCCGGAGTCCGGTTGCCTCTGCATGACCGGACGCATACATTCAGGCGATCCCGCCATCGCTTGATTAATTATTCCCGTCGTACATGTGTCGCTTCGTGCGCGTGCTCCTCATTCTTTTCCTACTTGGATCCCCACTGGAAGCGCTTGCACAGTCGCCCGCATCGCTTCCCCGCGTCGACGGCGCTGCCATCACCATTGACGGCGTCGTGAACGAACCGGCCTGGTCCGCCATCGAGCCGTTCCCGATGACGATGTACCAGCCCACGTATCGGGGCGGCGTGTCGGAGCGCACCGAGATCCGCGTGGGGTACGACGACGAGTACCTCTACGTCAGCGGGCGGCTCTACGACTCGAACCCGCGAGGCATCCGCGCCAACTCGCTCTACCGCGACCGCTACAGCGGCGACGACACCTTCGCCGTCATCCTCGACACGTTCAACGACAACGAGAACGCGCTCTGGTTCTTCACCACGCCCACCGGCGTGCGGTTCGACATGGCCGTGTCGAACGATGCAGAGGGCGGGTTTGGCGACACCGTGAGTGACAGCTGGGACACGTTCTGGACGGCTGCCGCCACGCAGAACGACGACGGCTGGTTCGCCGAGATGCGGATTCCGTTGTCCAGCCTCGGCTTTCAGGCGGAGGGCGGCCGGGTGACGATGGGACTCATTGCGTACCGGTTCCGCGCTCAGTCGAACGAGCGGTACATCTACCCCGCCATTCCGCCTGACTGGCAGCTGGGCTTCGCGAAGCCCTCGCAGGCCCGCGACGTCACGCTGCAGGGCGTCGACGCCGCCCGGCCCGTCTATTTCACGCCGTATGCGCTCAGCGGGATGGAGCAGGCGGCCCAGCTCAACCCGGCCGGGACGAGCTTCCGGCAGCAGCGCGATCTGACGCGTGAGCTCGGCGGCGACCTCAAGTACAACCTCACGAGCAACCTCACGCTCGACCTCACCGCGAACACCGACTTCGCCCAAGTCGAGGCCGATCCGCAGCGCATCAACCTGACGCGCTTCTCGCTGTTCTTCCCGGAGAAACGCCGCTTTTTCCAGGAACGCGCCAGCACGTTCGCGTTCAGCACGGGAGATGAGGACCGGCTCTTCAACAGCCGACGCATCGGACTGGTCGAGGGCGAGCCGGCGCGCATCTGGGGCGGCGCCCGGCTCGTGGGGCGCGTGGGCGGCTGGGACCTCGGCCTGATTGACATGCAAACCGCCGAGAACGACGGGCTCGGCGTACCGTCGGAAAACTTCGGCGTGGCGCGGCTGCGGCGGCGCGTGTTCAACCCGACCTCGTATGCCGGCGGCATCGTGACGAGCCGGATCGGGATGGACGGCAGCTACAATGTCGCCTACGGGCTCGACGGCGTCTTTCGCGTCACGGGCGACGAGTATCTCACGCTGAAAGGCGCGCAGACTGTCGACCACCAGCTCGTCGAGACCGAGGCGTTCGATCCCGGCGCGGCGGCGCTCGTGCTGGCGCAGTGGGAGCGCCGCCGGAGCGAAGGCTTCCACTACGAGGCGCGCCTCACCCGGGCCGGCGCCGACTACCGGCCGGGCATGGGCTTCATCACGCGGCAGGACTTCACCGAGCTCACCAGCCGGTTTGCATACGGGCGGTTTCCCGGCGCGGGGTCGGCGTTCACGAGTGTTACGCCCGAGGTAAGCGGAACCGTCGCGTTCCGCAACGACGATGGCACGGTCGAGTCGGCGAGTGTGGAGCACGAGTGGGGGCTGGACTTCAAGTCGGGCCGCTCGGTGGAGGGCGAGGTCGAAGTGCGCACTGAAGACCTGCGCCGCCCGCTTGCCTTCCCGGAGAACACGAGCGTCCCGGCCGGGCGCTACACGTTCGCGACCGGCAACGTGGGGTACGAGTCGCCCAACGGGCAGCTGCTTCGCGTCGAGGCCAATTCGACGGCTGGCGGCTTCTTCGACGGCTGGCGGTGGGAGGCCGCGCTCAGCCCGACCTGGAACCCGTCACGGCACCTAGAGCTGGAGGGGACCTACAACGCGAATCTCGTTCGCTTCCCCGATCGGGGCCAGCGGTTCGTCGCACACGTCGCCCGGCTGCGCACGCAGGTGGCCCTCAACAAGCAGGTGTCGACAAACGCGTTCCTCCAGTACAACAGCGCGGTGCGCCTCGCCACGGCCAACGTGCGCTTCCGCTACCACTTCGGCGAGGGGAACGACCTGTGGGTCGTGTACAACGAGGGCGTCAACCTCGACCGCGAGCGCACCGTGCCCGTGCTGCCGTGGACGGACGCGCGCAGCGTGCTCGTGAAGTACACGTATACCTTCCGGATGTAGCCGGTCAGGCCGCGGCCGTCTCATCGTCCGCGAAGTGCTCTAGCCCCGGCATGCCGTTAGGCTCGACGCGGATCACCGAGCAGTGCCAGCGCGACTCTTTCCAGCCGTCCGGCGTCTGCTTCCAGATGATGGTGGCCACGCAGTCAAAGTGCGCCGTCGTGTCGTCCACGGTCAGGTTCTGCCGGAAGTCGACGACGCTATAGCCGAGCTCGCCGCGCTGGAGCGCTTTGTAGTCGAGGATATCGGTCGTCGTCTCGGCGTCCATCGCTTCGAGCTGGCCAAAGAGCGAGTGGAACCAGTGCTCCCACTCGGCGCGCGTCTCGATGACGACACTGCCGCCCTGCGGGTTGATGTCGACGATGCCGAAGTCGTCATCGCACAGGGCAGCGAGCGTGTCGAAGTCGTGCGCGCTCACGCTCTGGAAGAGGGTCTGCGTCTCGTCGAAAAAGGGCTGCGTTTCCATGGGGCACGATGTGGTTAGTGCTCGTTCAAACGATCTGCTTGGGGTGCGCCGTCTCAGCGGTCTCCCCGCCTCGCCGTTCCCATTCGGGCGCGGGGGTGTGGGAGAACGGGAGTGTGGGAGGGAGCCGGCCTCTTCCGTGCCTCCATGCTCCCGCACGCCCCTTCCGGAGGTTCAGAGCAAGCGAATGGTTCTTTCTGTGTCCACGCCGAGAAGACCAGTTGAATCTGCATTAGGTGCTGAGACGGGACATCCTGTCAAATATTCCATCCGGACGCAGCGCGCGGTCAGTCGGCGTCCGCGAGGCGCAGGTCGCGGGCCTTGAGTTGGAGCGTGGTGCGCCCCTTCCATGTGTTGGCCTCCAGCGAGAAGAGGAGCTCCAGCGGCTGGCCCTCCCGCTGACTCGTGCGAAGCACAGACAACTTGTCGCCCATCCCGAAGCCGATCACGTCGATGGGCCGGTCGTCCGGCTGCTCGCGCTGGCGGACCTTGAACTTGAGGTGCTTGTCGCCGCGGCCCACCGTGCGCGGGCGCCCGGCCACGGTTAGGTCCTCGGCGTGGAAGACGGGCTTCGGGTTCGACGGGCCGAACGGGCCGAACTGCTGCAGCACGGCCCAGAACCGATCGTCCACCGACCCGATGGTGCGGAGGTCGAGCGGAGCGTCAATCTTGAGGGCGGGCGTCAGCAGCTCCGGCGTCACCCGCTCGCCGATGGCCTCGTCGAGCCGGTCGCGGAACGCGTCGACGTTGTCTTCCGGAAGCGACATGCCGGCGGCATAGTCGTGCCCGCCGAACTGGGTGAGCACGCCCTCGCAGTCGGTGAGCGCGTCGTAGATGTTGACGCCGCTGATGGAGCGCGCCGAGCCCTTCACGGCGTCGCCGTTGCGGCAGAGCATGACGGTCGGGCGGTAGAACTGCTCCACGATGCGGCTTGCCACGATGCCGATGACGCCCAGGTGCCAGTCCGGCCGGTACAGCACGAGCGCGTGCGGGTTGCGCGCGGTGATCTGCCGCTCGGCGATCGTCGTCGCCTCGTCCAGCGTGTCCTGATCGATCGACTGACGCTCCTTGTTGAGCGCTTCGAGCTCGGCCGCGAGTGCTTGTGCCCGGTCGGGGTCGTCGGTCAGCAGGAGGGCGACGGCCTTCTCGGCGTGCGCCATGCGCCCGGCTGCGTTGATGCGCGGGCCGATCTTGAACACGATGTCGCCCGTCGTCACGTCGGTCAGCTCAAAGCGGGCCGCCTCGGCCAGCGCCCGCACGCCGAGGCGTGGGCTCGTTTCCAGCGCCCGCAGTCCCTCGTGGAGTAGCACGCGGTTCTCGCCATGGAGCGGCACGATGTCGGCCGCCGTCGAAATCGCCATCAGGTCGAGGTAATCGAATGCGGCGTCCGGCGATTGGCCGAGCCGGTCGAGCGTGGCCTGCACGAGCTTGAAGCCCACGCCGCAGCCCGAGAGCGCGTCGAACGGGTAGTCGCAGTCCGCCCGTTTCGGGTCGAGCACGGCCGTCGCCTCCGGCAGCGTGTCCTTCGGTTTGTGGTGGTCGCAGATGATGAGGTCGAGCCCCTTCGACCGGGCGTACGCGGCCTCGTCGTGCGCCGTGATGCCGCAGTCCAGCGCGATGATCAGCGCAGCGCCTTGCTCGGCGGCCGCGTCGATGCCGCGCTCGCCGAGGCCGTACCCGTCCTCGTAGCGGTCGGGGATGAAGTAGTCGGCCTCAGCGCCGTGGGCACGGAGGAAGTCAGTGAGCAGCGTGGTGGCCGTGGTGCCGTCTACGTCGTAGTCGCCGTAGACGAGCACGCGCTCGCCGCGCTCGATGGCCTGCGCCATGCGGTCGGCGGCGCGGTCCATGTCCTGCATCAGGAACGGGTCGTGCAGGTCCTCGCGGCCGGCGCGGAAGAAGTGGCGGGCCGCGTCGAAGGAGTCGATGCCGCGCAGCACGAGCGTGCGGGCGAGCGCCTCGGGGAGTCCATTGAGCGCCTCCTGCAGGCGCGACACGGCCTCGGGGTTATCAACAGAGCGGGCAGTCCAGCGGTAGGTCATGGAACGAGGGGAAGCAATCAGTGAAGCGAAGGGGAGCCTCAAGACATGACGGCTCGGTCAACGTAACGATTCATGGGGCGGCACGCAACGAATGGTGAGGGCGAGGACTGAAGGGGCCGGGACGCGTGAATGTGGGAAAAGCGTTTAACGGGAAGTTTGCGTCGCAACCTCATTTCTCGTTTCTCGTACCACTATTCTCTGAACGCGTACACACCGCACAAATTCCTGTCACTGCGCGTCAGATGCACTCGCCCCTCGTGAACCCCAACCCACCTAACGCGTATACGCTGACTGCCAACGGCTCCTCGGGAGGCGGAATGCAGACCCAAAGTGGGTGGGCACGCCGATTGGGCAGGACATGAAACCCCACTCAGGCGTATGCACTATGTAGCCGGTCCCTTCCCACGACGTCGTCTCCCGCCGAATCGCTCCTAACACCATGAACATTTCCACGCTGCAAGACAAAAAGCTCGACGAGCTGCGGGATCTCGCCCGGGACCTGGGCCTCTCTGGTTACTCGAAGCTGCGTAAGCAAGATCTTATTTACCAGATCTTGGAGGCGCAGGCCGAAGAGGTCGCGGACGACGAAGAGAAGCCCTCCGGAGCGACGGCCAACGGCACCTCGGAGGCT
>CAYFRX010000104.1:0-3698 GCA_964345515.1 uncultured Rhodothermales bacterium | reverse complement strand
CGCGCGACCGGTCGAGCTCCGGAGAGCGCGGCCGCGGGAGCGCAGCGCGCCGAAACAACGAGCCGAACGACGAGCGCAGCGGCCGCTCTCAGGGGCGGCGAAGCCGGTCACGCGAGTCGCGGCGGGAGCGCCACGAGTCGCGCAGCCGCGAGGGGGCCGCGGACCGCCGCGAGCGGCCCAGTCGGGAGGAGCGGCTCTACGGCGACCGGCCCGATTACATGGCCGCGTACGACAAAAACGAGACGGAGCTGCAGGGCATGATCAGCAAGGTGGGCATGCTCGAAGTGCTCCCCGACGGCTACGGCTTCCTCCGCTCCGACGAGTACAACTACGAGTCGAGCCCGGACGACATCTACGTCTCCCCTTCGCAGATCAAGCGCTTCAACCTGCAGGAGGGCGACACGGTGAACGGGCGCGTGCGCCCGCCGAAGGAAGGCGAGAAGTTCTTCGCGCTCATCCACGTCAACGAGATCAACGGGGCCGAGCCGAGCGCGATGGAAGAGCGCGTCGAGTTCGATTACCTGACACCCATCTACCCTAACGAGCACCTCCGGCTCGAAACCACGGCCGACGAGACGAGCACGCGCATCCTCGATCTGTTTGCGCCCATCGGCAAGGGGCAGCGCGGGCTGATCGTCTCACCGCCCAAGGCCGGGAAGACGGTGCTGCTGCAGAAGATCGCCAACGGCATCACCACGAACCATCCGGAGGCGCACCTGCTCGTGCTGCTCGTCGATGAGCGGCCCGAGGAGGTGACCGACATGGATCGCCACGTGGACGGGGAGGTCATCGCCTCGACGTTCGACAAGGACCCCGAGGCGCACGTCGCCATCGCCGACAAGGTGCTGCTCAAGGCGAAACGCCTCGTCGAGGCCGAGCAGGACGTTATCATCTTGCTGGACTCCATCACCCGGCTGGCGCGCGCGCACAACGCCGTGGCGCCGAGCCAGGGCCGCACGCTGTCGGGGGGCGTGGAGGCCGGCGCGCTCCGCGGGCCCAAGCGCTTCTTCGGCGCTGCGCGCAACGTGGAGGACGGCGGCTCCCTCACCATCATCGGCACGGCGCTCGTCGATACGGGCAGCCGGATGGACCAGGTCATCTTCGAGGAGTTTAAGGGCACGGGCAACATGGAGCTCGTCCTCGACCGCGAGATGGCCGACCGGCGCCTGTACCCGGCTATCAACCTCATCACGTCGGGCACGCGGCGCGAGGAGCTGCTCTTGGAGAAGCCCGCGCTCAAGCGCGCGTGGGTCATCCGCAAGCTGCTTGCCGAGATGGATCCGGGTGAGGCCATGGAGTTCCTGCTCAGCAAGATGGAAGGCACCGACGACAATGCCGACTTCCTCGCCCAGATGAACGCCTGAGCGCGCTGACGCGCGGCGTGGTGAGCCGGAGAATAGACGCATCATGAAAGCGAAGGGGCAGCAAAACGCCAGCCTGCTTCGTGCCCGCATGGCCTCGGCGCGCCGTCCCTCATCCGTTCCCGATGCACCCTCACCCAAACACCCACACGCCCACACCCAGTCCGCGATGTCATACCGAGCGCTCCTCCTGACCGCCCTTCTCCTCTTCACCGGAACGGCGCTGGCCGCCGCGCAGGACACATCCCCGCTGATGCGCCATCCGGCCGTGAGCCCGGACGGCTCGGAGATCGCCTTCTCGTACCAGGGCGACCTGTGGACCGTGCCGGCCGAGGGCGGGCGCGCCTACCGGCTCACCGTGCACGAGGCCTACGAGGCGAGCCCGCAGTGGAGCCCGGATGGGACGCAGATCGCGTTCACGAGCGACCGCTTCGGCAACGACGACCTCTTCGTGATGGACGCCGCCGGCAGCACGCCAACGCAGCTCACGCACCACTCCACCGGCGACGCGCTCAGCGGCTGGACGCCCGACGGCCGCCTCCTCTTCACCACCGAGCGCACGTGGCAACAGGCCGAGTGGGACGACGAGATCTACCACGTGCCCGCCACCGGCGGCACGCCCGACCGCCTGCTCGACGCCTTCGGCTACGAGCCGGTGATGTCGCCCGACGGTCGCTTCATCGCGTTCGTGCGCGGTGCCAACCGAACGAGCAAGAAGGGCTACACCGGCCCGGCCAACAAGAACGTCTGGCTCTACGACACCGAGCAGGACGCCTACACGCAGATCACGGCGTTCGATGCGAACGACTACCACCCGCAGTGGGGCGGCGACCGCACGCTCTTCTTCATCAGCGAGCAGGACGGGACGTACAACCTGTACCGCCAGTCGATCACCGACGCCGGCCAGAGCAACGACGCCCCCGAGCAGTTGACCGAATACACCAACGATGGCGTGCGCTACGTCTCCGTGAGCCGGGACGGTAGCACCATCGCCTTCGAGCGGCAGACGGACGTGTACGTGCACGACGTGGCCGCGGGCACCACCGAGCGCCTCGACGTGACGGTCCCGGCCGATTACCGCTTCGATCCCGTCGAGCAGCAGACCTTTACGAGCGACCTGGAGGATTATGCCGTCTCGCCCGATGGCGACCAGACGGCTCTCGTCGTCCGCGGCGAGCTGTTCCTGATGGAGAATGACACCGACGAGCAGCGCGCCGTGCGGCTCACGCGCCACGCCTACCGCGACCGCGACGTCGCCTGGCTCAGCGACTCGACGCTCGTCTTCGTCTCTGACCGCGAGGGCGGCCAGTACGACCTGTACCGCCTCGAATCGGCCGACCCCGAGCACACCGACCTGTTCGACGCGCTGCAGCACCGCGTCACGCGCCTCACCGATACGCCCGAGGACGAGCGCATCCTGTCGCTGGCGCCGGACCGCTCGCGTATCGCCTTCCGCCGCGGCTCCTTCGCGGGCTACGGCGGCGGGCAGCTCCTCACCGCGGCCGTGGACGAGGGCGAGCTGGACGACGAAGCCGTGCTGATCGACAGCTGGTCCGTACCCGGCGCCGTCTCGTGGAGCCCCGACAGCCAGTGGCTCGCTTACAGCCGCGACGACCTCGACTTCAACGAGGAGGTCTACATCCACGCCGCCGACGGCTCCCGCGAGCCCGTCAACATCAGCCAGCACCCGAAGGGCGACGACGAGCCCGTGTGGAGCGCCGACGGCTCGAAGCTCGGCTTCATCTCCGGACGCAGCTCCGGTGACGACGACGTGTGGTTCGTCTGGCTCCGCGAAGAGGACTGGGAGCGGACCGAAGAGGACTGGCAGCAGATGGAGGACGAGGGAAATGCCTCCAAAAATGGCGACAACGGCGCATCGGACGATGACGAGCCCGCTCCGGTTGAGATCGACTTCGAAGGCATCCACGAGCGGCTGCAGCGCGTGACGGCGCTGCCGGGCAACGAGGCCGAGGTCGCCATCTCCGACGACGGCGAGACGTTCTTCTTCGTCGCCGGCCGCAGCGGACGCACCGGCCGGTACGACACGCAGGTCGACCTCTACAGCGTGAAATGGGACGGCACCGAACAAAAGCGCCTGACCGAGGGCGGCCTCTCGCCCTACGGCGTGCGCCTCGGCCCGGACGGCCAAAAGCTCTTCTTCGTTCACTCCGGCGGGCGCCTCGCCACGGTGGGCACCTCGGGCGGAAGCGTGAAGCAGATGGGCTATGCCGCCCGCATGGAGGTCGATCACGCGGCTGAGCGCGAGCAGATCTTCCAAGAACTGTGGCGCGCGCTCGACCAGGGCTTCTACGACCCCAACTTCCACGGCGACGACTG
>CAYFRX010000103.1:0-10060 GCA_964345515.1 uncultured Rhodothermales bacterium | reverse complement strand
GGCATCGCGCGGCGTCCCGTCACCCGCAAGGTCGGCCGGCAGCGCGCCGTCCTCAACCATCTGCTCCAGCCGGTCGATCTTTGCCAGCGCGGCCCGCAGGTCCACCGAGCGCGTGAGGGAGGCCATCTTGAGCAGGGCCATCTCCAGCTTGAGGCGCGGCTGCGAGCTGCTCTTGATCGCGTCCTCGGCATCGCCCACAATCATGAGCAGACGCAGCAGATCGGACTCCGAGAAGTGCTGGCTGGCGGCGGCGTAGCGCTGGCGGGTGGCCGTGGCCGCTTCGATGAGCGAGTCATCCTCCAGCGTGCGGGCCACGAGCAGGTTGCGCAGGTGCTCGGCCAGACCGGCGAGGAACTCCTGCAGGTCGTACCCTTCGCGCACGATGTGCTCGACGAGCTGGAGCACGCCCGCGCTGTTCTGATCCGTGACGTGGTCGGTGAGCCGGAAGAAGAGGTCGAGGTCCACCACGCCCATCGCCTGGGCCAGCTCCGCGTACTCCAGGTTCGTGCCGCAAAGCGAGACAGCCTGGTCGAATGCCGAGAGCGCATCGCGGAGCGCGCCGTCGCCTTTCCGCGCGATCAGCATGAGCGACTCCTCGTCGGCCGTGATGCCTTCGGCCGCGCAGATCTCGCGCAGCCGCTCGACGACCTCGGGCACCGGAATCCGGCGGAAGTCGAAGCGCTGGCACCGCGAGAGGATCGTGGGCAGCACCTTGTGCGGCTCCGTCGTGGCGAAGATGAAGAGCGCATGCGGCGGCGGCTCCTCCAGCGTCTTCAGCAGGGCGTTGAACGCCTGCTTCGACAGCATGTGCACCTCGTCAATGATGTAGACCTTCTTCTTGCTGCCCTGCGGGGGGATGCGCACCGTCTCGCGCAGCTCGCGAATGTCGTCGACCTTGTTGTTCGAGGCCGCGTCGATCTCGAAGATGTTCAGGCTGCGGCCGTCCTCGAAGGACTGGCACGAGTCGCACTGGCGGCAGGGCTCGGCCTGGTCCTCGCGCTCATCGAGCGGGGTTGTGCAGTTGATCGCCTTGGCGAGCACGCGGGCGGCCGTCGTCTTGCCCACGCCGCGCGGTCCGCTGAACAGGTAGGCGTGCGCTAGGCGATCCAGCCGGATCGCGTTCTTGAGCGTGTCGGTGACGTGCTCCTGGGCCACGATTTCCTTGAAGAGGGCGGGCCGGTACTTGCGGGCCGCGACGAGATAGCGCTGGTCGGACATGGCGGGCAGGGCCGGGGAGGAATGCAGAAAACGGCGTGGGGCTCACGGTCTGGAGAGAAAGCCCACACGCCGCACTCAGGTCGACGATGACAGTGTCAAGATACGAAAGCGAGCGGTCACGCTAAAGGGAAAAGTCGCGTAAACGACGGGCGCCGCCTCAGGAGGACGGTCGGGAGGGCCGCCGTGGGGTGGGGGAGGGAGTCGGGTTGGGCGTCGAGGGCTCGCGTCGCTCTGGCACCGGCACCTTCGTCGGGTTCGGGCGGCGCGTTGGTTTCCGCTTGGGCGTGCGCCGCGGTTGGCGCTTGGGCGTGCGGCGCCGACGCGGAGCGGGCGAGGCCGTCGTGCGAGTGGAAGTCGTCATCATGGGTCGGTTGAGACAACTTGCTCGGTTCAGATTGTGCGCACTATCCTTAACCGACGTAGTGCTAGATTGTTGAGCCCTGCCGAACGCTCAATCCGCGGAGACAGACGGGGTGCCTGACGCGGCGTCGACAGTCCCGTTGGACGTTGCGGAGGGTGCGGGTGTGCGCTGGGTAGGGGCTGGCGTCTCGTCCGGTTTGAAGCAGCGGCGGCAGCGGGGTTCGTACGCCTCCTGCGCGCCAACGAGCACCCGCTCGCCGTCCGCGACAAGGCGCTGCGAGTGATTGGCCGGCGCCCCGCACACCATGCAAATCGCATGCAGCTTGCTCACATACTCGGCAACGGCCATGAGCTGAGGCAGCGGCTCGAACGGCTCGCCGCGGTAGTCCTGGTCGAGCCCGGCCACGATCACTCGCGTGCCGGCCCGGGCCAGCTCGCGGCACACGTCCACGAGGCCGCCGTCGAAGAACTGCGCCTCGTCGATACCGACGACATCGGCGTGGTCGGCGAGCAGCAGGATCTGCGCGGCGGTGTGTACGGTCGTTGTGGAGAGGGCGTTCTCGTCGTGGGACACGGTCTCTTCGTCGCTGTAGCGCTGGTCGAGGGCCGGCTTGAAGGCCTCGATGTGCTGCTGAGCGATGCGTGCCCGCCGCAGCCGACGGATCAGCTCCTCGGTCTTGCCGCTGAACATCGATCCGCAGATGACTTCGATCCAGCCGGGGGCGCCCGTGCAATCAACGACAAATGGTTCCATAATCCCGTTTCCGTTTCAAAATGTTGGGGTCTCGAGAGGCATCGTCCATCGCATACTGCCGTGGATCATGCGTGCGAACGTTCGAACGTTCCGCGTTGAACGTGTCTGCGCCTCGGACTGGCAGGTCGCCTCAGCGAGGCGGTCTTTCGTCTGCCGTCCACCGTCTTGTGATACCAACTCCGGATGCTTCGTTGGGGGGTGGGCGTATGAAAAGCCTGTCCCCGATACCCGATCAGGCCGGGCACAGGCTCGATCGGGGGGATGTACATATGGATGTTTCCACGTTCATACCTCCACACGTCCAGCCGTTCATACCCACATGCTGCGGTCGGATTTGGTATCACACGTTGGCCAGGGTTCCGGCCCGGAGCCAGCCTACGCGCCCGTCGGGAAGACGCACCTCCGTCCAGCCCGGCTGCTGGCGCTGCGGCACGAGGACGGTGCCCGCCTGGAGCGTCGTGTCGCGCCCGGCGGTGTCGAGGGGGCTGCGGTGCAGAGCTGCTTCCGGTGCCGTGACCACGGCGCGCTGGTCGAGCGTGCGTACCCACGACGCCCCCAGGGCGAGCCCGGCCAGCAGCAGGCCGGCCACGAGCGGGAGGAGGCCGGTCCACGTGAGCACGGGCTGAGAGCGGGTCCAGAGGCGATAGCCCAGCACACCGGTCCCGAGGACGTACAGGATGAGCCCTAGCCAGAATGTGAGGGTGGGGGCGATGGCGGTCGCCAGCGCGCGCCAGCCGCGCGGGGCAGGCGGGGGCGGGAGTCCGGTGTTGCTGCGGACCACGTCGAGGCTGTGGCGCAGCTTGGGATGACGGGGAAGAAGGCGGCGGGCCTTCTCATAGTACAAGATGGCCCGTCCGAGGTCGCCGGTGCGGAAGTAAGCGGTGCCCAGGTTGTAGTAGAGCGCTCCGCTCGCATATCCCGCGTCGAGGGCGGACCGATAGGCCGCGATGGCCTCCGGGTAGTGATCCTGCTCGTACTGCTGGTTGCCCGCCTCGAAGTGCCGGCGCGCCTCGGTAGACTGGGCGGCCGCGTCCGACCCACTTCCTGCCAAGAGCCCAAGGGCAAGGACCCATACCGCACCGATGAGCAACGCGAAACGTCGCATGAATGAGGAGGCTGAGGGAAGAGCTAGGGCAGCTTGGAAGCGAGAAAGTCGATCAGCTGCTCGGCGCGTCCGA
Source organism: uncultured Rhodothermales bacterium (assembly GCA_964345515.1). Lineage (GTDB taxonomy): Bacteria > Bacteroidota > Rhodothermia > Rhodothermales > Salinibacteraceae > JAAAPH01. The sequence goes on along the minus strand of CAYFRX010000103.1, from coordinate 6,550 downwards.
TGGCGCTCTGCATGGCTTTCTCGGAGGGCCGAGCCGGGGAATAGCGCGCCTGGTCGCAAACGTCCAGTAGTTCGAAGAGGGCCTCCCGGGCGCGCGGCGGCACGGCATGGCGCGCCAGCAGGTCGTCCAGCTGGTCACGCGTGAGCCCAGAGGCCGCAACGTCCAGCCGGTTACCGATGAAGTGCAGCACGGCCTGCTCCACGGCGTCGTAGCACGCTTCGGGCTGCTGCTGGTGCAGGTGGCGGCGCGCCCGTTCCAGATGGGCGGTGCCGCCCTCCTCCGATTCATCCGGCTTCTCATCCTTCGCCGCTGCGATGCGCTGCGTGGCCGCCACCCCGCCGAGCACGAGCAGCGGAGCCAGCAAGGCCGCGTACGGCCATGGGCTCCGATACAGCGCGTGCGCACCGGGCCGGGTCCAGGTCGACGCCTCGGTCATAATGGGGGCTACGTCATTGACAGGCAGCCCGTTACCTGTGGAGCTCGACGCCGTGGCGGGCGGGCTCCCGGTCACGCGCAGGGTGACGGGCGCTCCCCGCTGGGTCCGGTAGCGGCGCTGCTCCGGATCGAAATGCGAGAACTGGACGGGCGGCACGGTGTACGTGCCGCTCGACTGGGGAATGAGCACGTACGTGAACGTTTTGGTCCCCCGGATCCGCGCGCCGTCCCGATCAATAGAGGTGCTCTCCTTCGGGTCGTACATCTCGAACGCTTCCGGCCGGTCGATGGCAGGGGGTTGCAGCGTGGCAATGTTGCCGGCGCCTTCGACACGCACGCGCAACCGCACTGGCCGGCCGACCTGCACGTCGGTGGAGTCGACGCCCGTGTGCAGCCGAAAGTCGCCGACGGCGCCGTTGAAGCTGCTCGGAGCGCCGTCGGGGAGAGGCTGGGCTTGAATCACTAACGAGTCGGAGGCCAGGCTGATGGGCTTGTACGGCCCCTGCGGCGAGTAAAACGGATCGTTCCGGCCGAAGCGGCGTGCGGCGCGGGCCTCGGTTTCGATTGCGAGCGGATCCACCTGGAGGGAGCCGGAACGGGTCGGAAAGAGGGCCACGCGCTTGAGCACGATGGTTTGGTACGACCGACCGTTGAGGGTGGTGGGCTGAGGGATGGGGCGCGACTCGACGTCAAGCTCTTCACGCCAAAAACCGGTTGCATCCCAGGCGTTGGCGAGCCGGCTATGCCGAAGCTGGACGCCACCCTGAAAATACAGGTGATAGGCTACGATGAGCTGCTCGTTCTGGTACACGCGGCGCGTCTCAGGGTGCGCCCGAATGAAGAGGTCCCGCCCCGAAACGAGAGCGGATTCGTCTGAGGACGACGAGGACCCTTGCGATCGCGGGGACGGGCCGGACTGCGGTGTGGTCGGGGATCGTGCCCCGCGCTGCGATTGCGGAATGACCTCCACGTCGATGTGCTCGGTCTCGTACGCCGTGCCCCGGACCATCACCTCCACGGGAAAGAACCGCGCCGTACCGGCTCGGACCGGCTCGTACGTCCACTGATACGTTACGCTGCGCGTGAGCTCGCCATTGGAGAACGAGACGTCCCGCTGGGTGGACGGCGTCGATTGTTGGAGTGCCAGACCGCGGGTGAGCGGCGGATCCGGCGTCTCGATCTCCGACGGCGAAGCGCCTTCCACGCGAATGGTGAGGGTGATGCGTTCTTCGGTGCCCACCGGGCTCGGGTCGGCCATGGCCTCAATCGTAACCGTGCCCCCCGACTGCGCCTGCGCGGACATGGGCAGCGCCGCGGTGCAGGCGGTGCACAGCAGCAGCGCGCCGAGCAGCCTCACGCAGCAAAAGAAGAGCCGGGTTCGATGGGGGTACTGCACAGGGGGCATGGACTACCACTCTTTCACGATGCGTTGCGGAATGCGGCGGCGCTTCTGCACCTGCCGAAGCAGTTGCTTTTCCTGCGCTTCGAGCGCACGCAGAATGCGAGCCGCCTGCGCCTGGCTGAGTTTGGGGGCCTGCTCTTGGCCGCCGCGCGTCGCCTCCGATGCCGATCCACGCTCCCCCGTGTCCTCCGCGGAGGGGCCCTCCCGGCGCTCCTGGCCTTCGGATGGGTCCTGCGCGCCCTGCTGCTGGTTGGAAGGATCCTCGGCCTCGGGCAAGGGCTGCTGGCCTTGGCCGCGCTGCTCGCCCTCTCGGTTGGATGCGTCCTGTGGGGAGCGGCCGCCTTGCGGGGACGACTGCTGCGCGCTTCCGCTCTCGCTGCCCGACTGCTGGCGCTGGCGTTGCTGGCGGATCTTTTCGCGCAGTGCACGCAGCCGTGCGTCGTTGGGGGCGATGCGCAAGCCGTCGTTCACCGTCGCGAGCGCTTGCTGCAGGTTCGCATCCACGTACTGCTGCGCGGCTTCGTGGAAATACGACGCGCCGGTCTGCGAGCCGTTGGTCTGCGCCTGCGCGGGGGACGCCATCGCCGCGATCAGCGCCAGCATCCAAAGGGTATGTGCGTACGAACGTGTCATGAATTCAAAGAGTCGATTTGGGCCACATCACTGAGGCGCGTGATAAACGACTGAAAGGCCGCCACGGTCGAGTCCTGCTGCAAGCCCTCCTGCATGAGGCGATACGCATCGTCGTAGCGCCGGTTCTTCGCCATCTCGTCAGCGCGGCGCTTCAGCTGCCGGGCAAACTCGGACGGTTCGATGGGGTCCGAGGCGGACGACGATTGCTGCTGGCGCTCGGCCATCCGGCGCTTCACGTACTCGTAGTTGAAACGGGCGTCCGCGTACTGTTCGTCTGCAATCAACGCCTGCCGGTACAGCGCGAGCGCCGATTCCAGCTGGCCCTGGGCTACGGCATTGTTGCCGGCGTTGTACAAGGCGCGCGCTTGGCGGGTGGGAGCCTTAGCAGTCTCAGCCGCGCGCTGAAAGGCTGAGGCGGCGTCTTCATACTTCTCCTGCCGGTGGAGCGCAAGGCCCAAGTTGTTCCACAGGGCCGCGTGCAGGGTGCCCTTCGTTCCGTCGTGCTGGTCGAGGCCCGCCCGGTAGGCCGCGGCCGCGGCCTCATAATCGCCGGCTTCGTACAGCGCGTTGCCGCGGCGGCCCTCATCGGCCCCATCGTCGGCGCCCAGGAGCAGGGCCATCAGCAAGATGATGAGCCGGATCGGCATAAGTCCAGGTAAATGGTGAACGTAGAACGTCCAGAGCGCGGCGATAGAGCCTTCCGTCAGGGCCGTCGCGCGCCGATGAGCCCTTCCGCCATGAGTATGAGCAAGGCCAGTGCCAGCGGCCACTGGAAGCGTTCGTCATAATCCTCGAACTCCTCGGCGCCAAACGCCGTCCTTTCGAGGCGGTTAATGGAGGCTATCATGTCAGTCAGCGTACTGGAGGTGCGCGCGATCCGGAAGTACGCGCCCCGCTGCGCCAGCTGCGTGAGCACGTCTTCTTCGAGGCGTGTGTTCACGATCTGGCCGCTCCGGTCGCGCAAAAAGCCCGTCCGTTGCCCGTTCTCATAGATCGGGATGCGGGCACCCTCCTGCTCGCCCACGCCGGCCGAGAACAATGCAATGTCCCGCTCGCGGGCCGTGCGCGTTATATAATCGATGCTGCCTCGATGGTTTTCGCCGTCGGAGAGGTACAGCAGGGCCTGCGTGCGCGGGCCGGAGCCGGGCCGGGCGGGCGCCTCGCCGGAGGAGGCCGGGGTGGGGCCAAAGGCGTTGAGGGCGGTCTCAAAGGCCATCTCAAAGTCGGTGCCGGGGGTGGGGATGAGCGAGGGGTCGGCCACGTCGAGAAAGAGCCGCACCGCATCGTAGTCCGTAGTCAAGGGGCACTGGATGAACGCGTCGCCAGCAAACAAGATGAGGCCCACCCGGTCGCCGCTGAGTTCGCCGATAAGCTCCTTGATCTCGCTCTTCGCGCGCTCAAGGCGACTCGGGGCGATGTCTTCCGCCTGCATCGACGCTGACACGTCGAGTGCGATCATGAGGTCGATGCCCTCGCGCTCCACCTCGCGCACGGTCGTGCCGAAGCGCGGCCCCGCCAGGCTCACGACGATGAGCGCGGCGCCGACGACGATGAGCGCGGCGCGCACGAGGCGGCGCCGTGGCCGGACGGCCGTGGCCAACTGGGCCACGAGCCCCCGGTGCCCAAACTGATCACGGGCCTGGCGGCGCTTCCAGGCTGCCCAGCCGAAGAAGCCGGCCATCAGCACGACGAGCATCAGCGTCCATCCGTATGTGGGGTGCAGCCAGTCCATTGCTTGGCAATTGGATGAATGGGTGAATGGAGGATTGATATCGTCCTGCAATCCACCGGGCTATGTTGAGTGTGCTACCAGTCCATTGTGCCGTGCGCGGTTCGCAGCTGGATGCAACGCTGATCTCAGCAAGACATTCAGCAGTTCAAATCGAAAATCGAGCATTCGCCAATCGAAAATCACTACGGGAAGCGGCGCAGCACGGTCGTGGAAAGCAGCACCTCGATGCAGAGCAGCCCGAAGGCCGGCCAGAGAAACAACGGATAGCGTTCGTCCCGGTCGGTGTACACGCGCTCCTCGATCTCGGTTTTCTCCAGCTGGTCGATCTCTTCGTAGATGGTGCGCAGGCCCTCCTTGCTCGTGGCTCGGAAGTAGCGGCCGCCCGTCTGCTGCGCGACGGTGCGAAGCATGTCCTCGTCGATCTGGACGGGCATCATCCGCCGGCTTTGACCCGTAAAGGGATGGTCGACGACGAATGGGGCCTCCCCCCGCGTGCCGACCCCGATGGAGTAGACGTGCACGCCCATCGTCTGGGCCACCTCGGCGGCCGTTACGGGATCGATTTCACCGCGGTTGTTCTGGCCGTCGGTGAGCAAGATGATGACTTTGCTCTCGGCCTCGGTGGTCTTGAGGCGATTCGTGGCCATGGCGAGGGCCGTGCCGATCGCCGTGCCGTCCTCGATGACGCCGACCTGCACCTCCTTCAGCATTTGCTGCAGAAAATTATAGTCGAGCGTGAGGGGCGTTTGGGTGTACGCCTTGGCCGCGAACGCGATGAGTCCCACGCGGTCTGACACCCGGTTGTCGATAAACTCATTGGCGACGTCACGCGCGGCTTCGAACCGGTTGGGATCGAAGTCTTCGGCGCGCATGGAGGTCGACGTGTCGAGGACGAGCATGATGTCGATACCCTCGGCGTACTGCTCCCGGATGACGTCGGTCTCCTGCGGGCGGGCGAGCGCCAGGATGCCGAGCGCCAGGACGCCCATCCGCAGCGCGGTTGGCAGCCAGCGGAAGCGCTGCGCCCACGTGGGCGGCACGGCATCGGCCAGGCGCACGTTGCTGAAGCGCAGGCCGGAACGCCGGCGGCCGCGCCACCACTCCACCAGTCCCACGACGGGGACCAGTGTAAGAAGCCAAAGCCATTCGGGTTGAGCGAACGTCATAGAATGCAGTAGGGACGAGTTACGCAGCCGACCGACGCGTGGTCATGGCCTCGGCCAGGGGCGGAAGCACCTCGCCAGCCTTGCCACGAAGGATTTCGTCGGCCATATCGGTGATGGCCGTGTCGTCGACGTTCGCTTCCACCAGGTACGCGCCCTGTTGTTTAGCTGTCAGAGGAAGCCCGGCGGCGGGATGCACGACGGCGCTCGTGCCCACGCTCAGAAACACGTCGGCCTGCGTGGCGGCTTCCTGGGCTTGCCGGAGCGCGTCCTGCGGAAGCATCTCACCGAACCAAACCACGTCCGGGCGGATGTAGCCGTCGCAGTCGGGGCACCGAGCCGGCTCGCCCTCGGCGAGAGCGTCCATCTCGTCGTCGGACGCCGGGCGCTCACAATCGATGCAATAGTTGCGCGTGATATTTCCATGGAGCTCCACGACGGCGTCGCTGCCGGCCTGCTGATGCAGGTTGTCCACGTTCTGGGTGACGAGCGTGAATCCGTCGAGGTGCTGCTCCAAATCGGCGAGAGCATGGTGCGCCGGATTCGGTTCGGTCTCTTGCGCGAGCTTCCGCCGATGCGCGTACCAGCTCTGGACGAGCTCCGGGTTTTCGAGAAACGCATTCACGTTCGCCAGCTCTTGCGGGTCGAACTGTTTCCACAACCCGTCGGGGTCACGGAACGTCGGAATCCCGCTCTCAGCACTGGTGCCGGCGCCGGTGAGCACCGTCACGCGTGCGGCATGAGCGAGCCGATCGACGAGCGAGTCACTGAAAGAGGCGGTGGGCACGGCGAGTGGGGATGGTGAAACGTCTAGTTCAACACGCTAAACGGCGTGCGACCGATTTCGTGCCATGCGATGACCCAAGTTGTGGGATCGCCCCGATGTGGCCCCGTGACCGCAGATCGTGGACGACAGACCGTTGGAATGAGCATGGTTTCGCGGTCCACCGTCTGCCGTCCGTCGTCTTGGGCCGCTGTAAGTGAGGGGACACAACTTGAGTTGCATCCACACGTTCATATCCTCAACCGGGTCAGGGGCAGGCGCCCCGCACGTCCACACACCAGCGACGCGCCGTCAGCGCAAACGCCCAGGCCGAAGGGAGGCGACACGAACGCAGTGAGTTATACCGGTTCTGCGAAATCATTGTGCATGAAAGGAAGTCATTTAGCTCCGCTTCGCTTCGT
>CAYFRX010000102.1:0-10170 GCA_964345515.1 uncultured Rhodothermales bacterium | reverse complement strand
CCTCGACCATCCCACCATTGCCCGCCTGCTCGATGGCGGCGTCACCGAGACCGGCCGCCCCTATCTCGCCATGGAGTACGTCGACGGTCAGCCCCTCACCACCTACTGCGCCGAGCGCAGCCTGCCGATCGACGACCGCCTGCGGCTCCTCCGCACGGTCTGCGCCGCCGTGCAGCACGCGCATCGCCGGCTCGTCGTCCACCGCGACCTGAAACCCTCAAACATCCTCGTCACTCCGGCGGGCGAGGTGAAGCTGCTCGACTTCGGCATCGCCAAGCTCTTGGATGAGGGAACGGCGCCGGTGACCGTTCCGCATACGCGCACCGGTGAGCATCTGATGACGCCCGAGTACGCTGCGCCCGAGCAGATCCACGGCGAGGCCATCACGACGGCCACGGACGTCTACCAGCTCGGCGTGCTGGCCTACGAGCTGCTCACCGGACAACGGCCGTTCCAGATCCAGGGCCGAACCTTGTCGGCCATGGAGCAGACCGTGCTGACGTCGACCCCGACGAAGCCGTCGACGGCTGTGCTGCACGGCGCGTCCACGGGCCTTCCCCCTAAGGCGTCCCCTCCACGGGCGCGAAGCCACCAGCTGCGCGGCGACCTCGACACGATTATCCTGAAGGCACTGCGCAGAGAGCCAGAGCGCCGCTACGCCTCGGCGGAGGCGTTCGCCGCAGATCTGCGGCGGCACCAGGCGGGCGAGCCGGTGCAGGCCCGGCCGGCGACGTTCGGTTACCGCACCCAGAAATTCATCCAACGCCACCGCGGCCGGGTGGCCGCTTCGGTGGCGGTCCTGATCCTCGTCGCGAGCCTCGTCGTCTTCCACACGTTGCAGGTCCAGCACGAACGCGACCGCGCCCAGGTGGAGGCCCAGAAAGCCGAGCAGGTGACGACGTTCCTCATGAACCTCTTTCGAGCCAACGCCCCGGACGAGGCGCTGGGCGATACGATTACGGCGCGCGAGCTTCTAGCCCGCGGCCACCAGCGTGTGGAAGCGCTCGACGACCAACCTGCCGTCCAGATCCAGCTTCTGAACGCCATCGGGCAGGTGGATCGGTACCTCGGCCGATACGATCAGGGGCACCCGCTGCTCGAACAGGCGCTCGCACTCAGTAAGCGCCACCATGGCCCCGACCACTTGGAGACGGCCGCCAGCCTCGAAAACCTGGGCCAACTGCTCTCCGATGAAGGCCAATATCGGCGGGCGGAGGCGCTGCTCCGCGAGGCGCTGCGTATCCGCCAGCAGCGGCTCTCAGCCAGCCACCCTCTCATCGCACGCACCCAGTATCATCTGGGGTTTACGCTGCGCCGGCAGGGCGCGTACGCAGCGGCCAAATCGCTCTACCGAAGCAGCCTGGCCATCCGGCGCCAGCACTTCGGCGAGGACCATCCCCTCACGCTGGAGAGCATGAGCAGCCTCGGCACCCTGCATCACGTGCAGGGCCACTACGCAACCACCGAGCGGCTCTTCCGGACGGTACTGGAACGCCGCCGTCAGGCGCTCGGCCCCGTCCATCCCGATCTGGCGATGAGCCTGAACAATCTGGCGGCGCTGCTGATGAACCTCGGCCAGCTCGATGAGGCCGAGTCGCTCCTGGAGGAGGCCCTCACCATGCGCCGGGACATCTTTGGGGAGCGCCATCCGAAAGTGGCTTTAACCATGAACAACCTGGCGCTGGTGCACCGCGACTTGGGTCACTACGCCAAGGCCGAATCGCTCTTCCACCGCGCCCTGCAGAGGCGGCGCGCCACACTGGGTCCCGATCACGTGAACGTGGCAACCAGCCTCTACGGCTTAGCCGACCTGATGCTGCAGACGAATCGTCCCGATCGTGCCCTCGCGCTCTATCGGGAGGCGCTGCCGGTGTTTCGGGCGACCTTTGGCGAAACGCATTCGTTTACGGCCTCCACGCGCATGGGCATCGGAAGTGCCCACCTGCGCCTCGGCCGCCTCGGCGCGGCCGCCCGGCACCTGCGCGCCGGGTTCAAGCCGATCAAGCGCATCCATCCCGATTCTTCACTGGAGCGGGCCTTAGCCGCCCGGCAGATGGGAGCAATGCACTTGGCGCTTGGCACATTCGCGCGTGCCGACTCGTTCCTCACTGCCGCCCACCGCACCTTGCAGCGTCTCGAAGCGACGCCCACCCAGCAGCAAGTCCGTGTGCGACGGCTCATCGACACATTGCATCAGCGCCGGGACGAGGGGTCTTCCGCTGAATTCGTCCACGAGCAGCGCCCGTCCCAGCGCTGACGGCAGACCACCCGGCATTCTCGATGCGATGTCTGCTTCGCGCGCAACGAGCGAAGGATGCGGAGTGGATACCAAAACGTACTTCCTAACCCCTGACTCCAGCTCTCGCCCATGGACCAAGAACGCTGGAACCAGATCAACGCACTTCTTGGCCGGGTGCTGTCGTGCTCGGTGGAGGAGCGCGCGGCCGTCCTGGACGCGGCCGACGCCGCCGTTCGTGCCGAGGTGGAAGCACTGCTCGCCGCCGAAGCCGACGCGCCCGCCCTCTTGGAGGAGGACGCTGCAGCGATCGCCTCGCCCCTGCTGGCAGATGAGGAGTGGGCAGAAGATAGCCCTGGCGCGGCCACGGGCGAGCGGATCGGACCGTATCGGCTGGTCGAGCGCATCGGGAGCGGTGGGATGAGCGTCGTCTACCGCGCTGAGCGCGCTGACGGGCACTTCGACCAGCAGGTGGCGCTCAAGCTCCTGCCTCGCCACTTCGAAACGGAAGGGCGCATCGCCCGCTTTCGCGCTGAGCGCCAGATCCTGGCCGACCTCGACCATCCCACCATTGCCCGCCTGCTCGATGGCGGCGTCACCGAGACCGGCCGCCCCTATCTCGCCATGGAGTACGTCGACGGTCAGCCCCTCACCACCTACTGCGCCGAGCGCAGCCTGCCGATCGACGACCGCCTGCGGCTCCTCCGCACGGTCTGCGCCGCCGTGCAGCACGCGCATCGCCGGCTCGTCGTCCACCGCGACCTGAAACCCTCAAACATCCTCGTCACTCCGGCGGGCGAGGTGAAGCTGCTCGACTTCGGCATCGCCAAGCTCTTGGATGAGGGAACGGCGCCGGTGACCGTTCCGCATACGCGCACCGGTGAGCATCTGATGACGCCCGAGTACGCTGCGCCCGAGCAGATCCACGGCGAGGCCATCACGACGGCCACGGACGTCTACCAGCTCGGCGTGCTGGCCTACGAGCTGCTCGCCGGGCGACGGCCGTTTGCCGTGGAAAGCCGGCACCTGACCGAGATCGAGCGGGCCATCCTGGAGCAGACGCCCGCGTCGCTCCCTGCGGCGGCCCGGCAAGAAAAACGGGACCCTCCCACGCTCCGTCGCCTCCGGGGCGACCTCGACGTGATCGTGCGCAAGGCGATGCGCAAGGAACGCGAGCGCCGTTACCCCTCCGTCGAGGCGCTGGCCGACGATCTCGAACGCCACCTCGACGGACGCCCCGTGACGGCGCAGCCTGCAACCGTGGGCTATCGCATGCGCAAATTCGTCCGGCGCCACCAGTGGGGCGTGAGCGTGGCAGCCGCCTTCCTCGCCGTGCTGATCGGCGCGCTCGCCCTGGTCATGGAGCAGCGCGACGCGGCCCGGCGCGAAGCCGAAAAGGCCCAGCAGGTCTCTCAGTTTCTCCTACACCTCTTTGAGGCCAGCGACCCCGATACCGCCCAGGGCGAGGCGATCACCGCGGCGACGCTGCTGGAGCAGGGGCGCAGGCGCGTCGAGGCGCTCCACGACCAGCCCGCCGTGCAGGCCCAGATGATGAGTGTCATGGGTCAGGTCTACCTCAGCTTGGGCCGGTACAAACAGGCCGACACGCTGCTGCGCCGCGCCGCCGAGCACCACCGGGTGGCGTATGGCCCGCTCGACGCGCGCACGCTGGAAACCGAAAATGACCTCGCCAACGTCTGGTACCGGCAGGGCACGTACGCCGAGGCCGACTCGCTGCTACGCGACGTGCTGGCCCGCAGCCGCCGCGCCCAGCTCGACGCGCAGACGTCCATCACGTTGAACGACCTCGGCAACGTCGCGCACAACCAGAGCAACTTTGAGGAGGCGGAGGCCTATCACCGCGAGGCGTTGGCACTCCGCCGTGCGCTCTATCCCCCGGAGCATGAGGGCATCGCGGCCAGCCTCAACAACATCGGCCGGGCGCTGCACAGCCAGGGCCGGCGCGACGCGGCCGAATCGTTCTATCGCGACGCGCTGGCCCTCAATCACGAACTGTACGGCCCGCGCCACTCCGAAACGACAATCACCCAGCGAAACCTCGGCCAGCTCTTGGTCGAGCTGGAGCGCTTTGCCGAGGCGGATTCGCTCCTGCGCGCGGTGCTGGCGGCTGATCGCCACCGGCTCGACTCGGACCACCCCCGCATTGCCGAGGATCTCAACGAGATTGCCACGCTGGCGGCCCGGCGCGAGGAGTACGATGCCGCGGCGCGCGCCTTTCGAAAGGCGCTTGCCGTCCAGCGCACCCGGCTTGGCCCCCGCCATCCGCGCATCGCGCTGAGCCTGAACAACCTGGCTTACGTGCTGGAGCGCCAGGACCAACCAGACTCGGCGCGGACGCTCAAACGGGAGGCGCTCGCCATGGCCCGCGAGACGCTGGGCAACGACCACGTCAACACGGCCATGTATGCGCAGAACCTGGCGGTTGCCCTGCACCGAGCCGGCCAGCTCCAAGCCGCTGAATCGCTGTACCGCGAGGCGCTCCAGACGCTCCGCCGGAAGCTCCCAGCGGACCATCGATTCATCGCTCGCTCCCTCGTGGAACTGGGCAAGCTGCTGAACGACACCGGCCGCGCCGAGGCCGCGTGTCCGCTGCTTGAAGAGAGCCTCGCCATCCGCGCGAAGGTGCAGCCCGCGGACCCTGCCTTCATAGCCCGCGCCCAGGTGGAGCGGGGCATCTGCCTGACGGCGCAGGGCCAATATGAGGCGGCCGAGCCGTTGTTGGCGCAGGGCTACAATACGCTCCAGAAAGAACACGGGACGACCCACCGCCACACCCAGCGCGCCGCCCGCCACCTCGCCGACCTGTACGCGGCCCAAGGCCAAGTCGCCCAGGCCCAAGAATACCGCGCCCGGATCGAAAACTGACGGCGAGGTACCATGTTTAGGTGTTTGGGTGCGTGCTGGCAACCAGCCTGAACCCTCAAACACGCCAACACCACAACACGGTAATCCATGTCCGACCTCTTCGACGCCCAGGCCGAACAGGCCCGCCGGGAGCGCGCGCCCCTCGCCGACCGGATGCGCCCGCGCACGCTCGACGCGTTCGTCGGCCAGGACCACATTTTGGGCGAGGGCAAACTGCTCCGCCGTGCCATCAAGGCCGACCGCGTGACGTCGGTCCTCTTCTACGGGCCGCCCGGCACGGGCAAGACGACGCTCGCCCGCATCATCGCCAACACGACGGCGGCCCACTTCACGTCGATGAATGCGGTGCTCTCAGGCGTGAAGGACATCCGCGAGGCCATCCAGAAGGCCAAGAATCGGTTGAAGCACCACCAGCAACGCACGATTCTGTTCATCGACGAGGTGCACCGCTTCAACAAGGCGCAGCAAGATGCACTGCTGCCGCACGTCGAAAACGGCACAGTCGTGTTCGTCGGGGCGACGACGGAGAACCCCTACTTCGAGGTGAACAACGCGCTGGTGAGCCGCTCCCGCGTCTTCGAGTTGAAGCCGCTGGGCGAGGACGACCTCCGGCAGGTCGCCGCCATGGCGCTCACCGACGCCGAGCGGGGCTATGGCGACCGCGATGTGGAGATCACCGCAGATGCTCTCGACCACCTCATCGACACGGCCAACGGCGACGCCCGCTCCGTGCTGAACGCGCTGGAGCTGGCCGTCGAAACGACCGAGCCCGTCGCCGGCGAGACGATCCGCATCGACCTGCAGGTGGCCGAGGACTCGATCCAGCAGCGCGCCGTGCTCTACGACAAGGAAGGCGACGCGCACTTCGACACGATCAGCGCCTTTATCAAGAGCCTGCGCGGCTCCGATCCCGACGCGGCGCTCTACTGGCTCGCGCGCATGATCTACGCCGGCGAGGACCCGCGCTTCATCCTGCGCCGCCTGCTCATCTTCGCCGCCGAGGATGTGGGCCTGGCCGACCCGCGTGCGCTCCAGGTGGCACAGAGCGCCGCGCAGGGCTTCGAGTACGTCGGCATGCCGGAGGGGCAGTTTCTCCTCGCCGAATGCTGTCTTTACCTCGCCACGGCGCCGAAGAGCAACACCGCCTTCGCCTACTTCGACGCGCTGCAATACGTGGAGGACGAGCAGACGGGCGACGTGCCCAATCACCTCAAAGACGCGAATCGCGACAAGGAGGGGCTCGGTCACGGGAAAGGCTACAAGTACCCACACGCCTACCGCGACCACTACGTGCCCGAGCAGTACCTGCCCGAAAACATGCAGGGCACCTACTTCTACGCGCCGAGCGAGCAGGGGCACGAGGCCCTGATCGCCGAGCGGCTGGCGCGGTGGCGCGAGCGCGACTTTGATGAGGAGGTCGTCAAGCGCGCCCAGCGCTACGCCGATGCGGCTGCGGAGGAGGACGCGTCGTGAGTCCACATCTTGAACCGTTCCTCGCCGCCGGGCGTTGCTGTAAGGCGTCTTTCTCCTGTTGAGACCGCCACGTCCATCATGGCTGAAATTGCTTCCCCGCCCTCGGTTCACGTCCGTCCACGACGTTTCACCTCCGACGAGGTGCAGGCCATGCTGCGGGCCGGTATCTTGCACGAGGACGACCGGCTCGAACTCATCGATGGTCAGCTCATCCGCATGTCCCCCATCGGAGACCCGCACATTGCCTGCATCAACCGTCTCAACCGGCTGCTCGTCGAGCGCACCACGCCGAGTATCGCCGTCAGCATCCAAAACCCGGTGCGCGTGGACGAGCACAACGAGCCAGAGCCCGACGTCGTGCTCACGACGGCGCTAGAGGGTGGGCCGCATCCGGAAGACGTGCTGCTCCTCATCGAAGTGGCGGACAGCAGCCTGGAGTACGACCAGGACGTTAAGCTGCCGCTTTACGCCCAGGCCGGCATTCCGGAGGTGTGGATCGTGAACTTGAGGGCCTCGCAGATCGAAGTGCACCGTGCCCCCTCCGGCGATGTCTACCGGACGCGCCACCTCGCCGGCCCCGAGGACACCCTGTCTCTTGATCGGTTGCCGGACCGCGACCCAGTGCCGGTGCGGGAGGTGCTCGGCGAACGCGGTGCGCCATCCGTAACGTCTCCGTGATCACAGCGGATGGTGTGACGCCGCAGACGGGACGCTCATGGTGCATGCCTTACAGCGCGATCCCCGCCATCACCGAGAACGTGGTGTTGGTCGCCTCCGGATCAGGGATTTCGAAGCTGTCTCCTTCGGTCCGGATCACGGCGTCGTCCCGGATGGATGAAAAGCCGGGCGTAAAGCGCAGGTCGACAATGAATTGGGGGCCGCCCAATCCGAACACGAACTCGATGCCGAGGGCCGCGCCGATGTCCGTGCTGTTGGCGAGCGTGCCAACGACCAGCGTGCCCGGCGCCAGCCCTTCGACCGACTCATTCACCTTGAAGGCGAAGGACGGACCCGCGTAGAAGTTGGCCTCGGCCCCGCCCAAAAGCGGTCCCTGCAACTTGAGGATCACCGGGACCTCGACGTAATCAAGCTTGACCTGAAAAAGCGTCCGATCGGTACCGCTTCCCACCTCATTTTCGTCGCCTTTCTGGCTGTAGAGCAGATCCGCCTGCAAAGAAAAAGTGCCGATAAAGTCGAACTCCAGGAAGCCGCCCCCCACGAACGCGCGGCGCCGCTCCCCGCCTCCCACCGTGTTCGACTGAATGTCGGACGAGTTGACCCCGGCTTTGATGCCCCAATCAATCGTCAGCGGCTGTGCGGACCCGGTCGCGGGGAGGCCGAGCAATCCGACAAGAAACAGCAAAGCGGCAAGCGGTCGCATGGTAACAGTCCCCCGTTGGCAAGGGCATCAGTGGAAAAGACGGGACGCCTCCATCATACGAAAGGCCGCACGAAGGTGAAACCACGCCGGACCGGGCTCGCCGTCGCCCACTTTTCTCTTGAGGATCGGCGCGCTCTCCCGTATCCTCGACACGCATGCTTTTTCCTCTGCAGCCCCGCCCCCGTCCTTTCATGCAGCGCTGGCTCCGCCTTGCCGATACCTTCGACCACTTCGCCGAACGCACCGGGCGGTTCGTCTACTGGCTGACGCTGGCCATGGTACTGATCGGCTCGTACAACGCCATCGCGCGGTACACCGAGCAGTACACCGGGCTGGCCCTCAGCTCCAACATGTGGCTGGAGCTGCAGTGGTATCTGTTCAGCCTCGTCTTTCTGCTCGGCGCCGCATACGGGCTGAAGCACGACGTACACGTGCGGGTCGACGTCGTCTACGAATCGCTCTCAGAGCGCGGACGCGCCTGGATCAACCTCTTGGGGACGGTCCTCTTCCTCTTCCCCTTCAGCCTCGTGATACTCGTGATGTCGTGGCCTATGGTGCGCAACTCGTGGGCGGTCTGGGAGCAGTCGCCCGATCCCGGCGGCCTGCCGCGCTATCCGATCAAGGCGATCATCCCCATTGCGTTCCTGCTGCTCATCGTGCAGGGCGTGGCATTCACCATCCGGCAGGTGGCCGTCCTGCGCGGCCACACGAAGGACGACGGGCAACAGTCGGATGATGAGTGAGCATCGACCGTTCTCCGCCTCCATAATTCGACCCTCGCAATTCGCAACTCGATCCTCGCATGGCTGGTGATTGGCTCGCGCCGCTAATGTTCGTTGGTGCGCTGGTGCTCATCTTCTCGGGCTATCCCGTGGCGTTTGCGCTGGGCGGTACGGCCCTCCTCTTTGCCGGCATCGGGGTTGAGGTCGGCCTGTTCGACTGGGCGCTGCTCATGGCCCTGCCGGATCGCGTCTTCGGCGTGATGTCGAACTACGTGCTGCTGGCTGTGCCCTTCTTCATCTTCATGGGCACCATGCTGGAGAAGTCGCGCCTCGCCGAGGACCTGCTCAAGACGATCGGGCAGCTGTTCGGCGCGTTGCGGGGCGGGCTGGCGATTGCCGTCGTGTTCGTGGGCGCGCTGCTGGCGGCCGCCACGGGCGTCGTGGGCGCCTCCGTCGTGGCGATGGGGATGATCTCGCTCCCCGTGATGCTGCAGTACGGCTACTCGAAGGAGCTGTCGACGGGCGTGATCACGGCGGCCGGCACGCTCGGCCAGATCATCCCGCCCAGCATCGTACTCATCGTGCTGGCCGATCAGCTCGGCATCTCGGTGGGTGACCTGTTCATCGGCGCGCTGGTGCCCGGCCTCCTCCTCGCCGGGCTGTACGGCCTCTACGCGGCGGGGGTGGCGTTCATGCGCCCGGACGCGGCGCCCGCCCTACCCGAGGAAGCGCGCGCCATCGCGTTCGGCGCGCTCGCCCGGCGCGTGCTGCTCGTCATGCTGCCGCCCCTCCTGCTCATCATCGTGGTGCTCGGCAGCATCTTCGCCGGCATCGCGACGCCGACGGAGGCCGGCGCACTCGGGGCGCTCGGGGCGCTCGTCCTCGCTGCCGCTAACGGCCGCCTCACCATGGACGCGCTGCGCGGCACGATGGACGAGACGGCCCGCCTCACCACGATGGTCATGTTCATCCTCGTGGGCTCGACGGCCTTCTCGCTCGTCTTTCGCGGCCTCGGCGGCGACTTCTGGATCGAGGAGCTGCTCACGGGCCTGCCCGGCGGCGTGATTGGCTTCCTCATCGTGGCCAACCTGGCAATCTTCATCCTCGGCTTCTTCATCGACTTCTTCGAGATCGCGTTCATCATCATCCCGCTCCTCGTGCTGCCGGCCTCGCAGCTGTTGCCGCCCACGTTTGGGGCCACGGCCGACGTCGCGCTCGTCTGGTTCGGCGTGATGGTGGGCATGAACCTGCAGACCTCGTTCCTGACGCCGCCCTTTGGCTTCGCACTCTTCTACCTGCGCGGCGTGGCCCCGCCGGAGGTGACGACGTGGCAGATCTACCGCGGCGCGATCCCGTTCATCGTCATCCAGGCCATCGGCCTCATCGCGATGATCCTCTACCCCGAGCTCGTGACGTGGGCGCTTTAGCGTTACGGGGTGGGCGTTGCGCGTTGGGGTTTTCGCGGATAGAAC
>CAYFRX010000101.1:0-10384 GCA_964345515.1 uncultured Rhodothermales bacterium | reverse complement strand
TCTGCGTGTCCTCGTACTGGAACATGCGGCTCATCCCGCTGCCCCACCGGATGCCGCCGTAGGCGCTGACCATGTTGGACACGGGCGCGCCAGCCTCGGCGGCGGCAAACAGGTTTGTGCGCGTCACCATGTACGCGATCTGGTAGCCGCCCCAGCTGTGCCCCTGCACGCCGATATTTTCTCGATCAATGAAGCCCTGGTCAACGAGCTGCGTGACGCCCGGCATCACAGCGTTCATCGCGCTCTCGCCCGGATAGCCGATCTTGTACGGGATGTCTGGCACGAAGACGACGTAGCCGCGGCTCGCGTAGAACGTAAAGTTGATGATGGACCGGTGCGCCTCGGGAATGTGATGCTCGTGCAGATCGTCCGAATTGCGCTCGTAGAAGTACACCATCAGCGGATACTGCTGCGACGGGTCGAAGTCCTCCGGTTTGTAGAGGATGCCCTGCAGCCGCTTTCCGTCGAGCGAGGTCCACGTCATCCGCTCGGCCGTGCCCCATCGGTAGTCGCGCTGCTGGGGATTCACGTCGGTGATCCGGCGCGCATCGCGGAACTGGAGGTCGCTCACCCACAGGTCCGGGTATTCCTGATAGCTTTCGCGGCGGTACACGAGCCGGTCGGCATCGTCAGCCTTGCGAACGCCGTCAAAGCGGCGGGCCATCATGAGCAGCTCGGACGGCGCCTCGCCGCCCTCGACGCGATCGCGGTAGTAGCCATCCGCCTTCGTGGCCGTGTTGAACGCGGACAGCAGCAGCGGCGCCTCCGGGCCGATGGCGTCGTCGTCTGGATCGAGGTCGACATGGCGGAACTGGAGACTGTCGGCGCGGCCGCGGCCTTCGGTAATCGAGCGCGCGGCGCGAGGCTGCGTCGGGTCGACGGCCCAGATGTCGTAGCGGTCGTAGATGAGCACGTGCCCGTCGCCCGCCGTCCAGCCGGCCAGCCCGTACGCGCCCGGCGGGTACGGCCGGTCGTGCGTTTCGTCGTACACCGGGTGCGGGATGCCGGCGGACAGCGCCACGCGGACGCGGCCGTCGGTGGTCATGCCTTCCCACTGTCGGTCGGCGCGGTTCCACCAGACGATGTACCGCGCGTCGGGCGAGAAGTCGGGCGTGTCCTGGATGCCGCTGAGCACTTGTTCGCGCTCGCCCGTGTCGAGGTCGATCAGGTAGGCGTCGTACTTCGGCGGCCAGTCCCACGAGATGGCCTGGCGGTAGGGCCGGTTCGTCGTGCCCAGGGCCACGTCGGCCTCGCCCTCGGCGCCGACGGTGACGTTCGGGACGGCCTCGGTGCCGAGTTGGAGCGTGCGGCCCGTGTCTACAACGTACATGGCCTGATACGTCTGCTCGCGCCGCTCGTCCAGGCGCTCTTTCTGCATGGGCTGCAGGTACGGATCCTTCCAGTTCCAGATGTCGACGGTGACCTGCTCCTCGGGCAGCAGGCTGTCTGGGTCAGCCTCTGGCAGCGGCGGCGGCGCCGTGCCGAAGAAAAGGCGCGTGCCCTCCTCGGAGAAGTCGAGATCGCCGTGCTCGCTGATGAGCCAGTCGCTCGGCCAGGCGTCGTCGCCAGAGCGGGCGACGGCCTGCGCGGCGTCCTGGCCGGGCTGCCAGTGGTAGAGCGTGTGTGCGGTCTCGGCGTCCTCGGGCGCGTCGCGGTTGGAGAGGAAGGCGACCTGCGTGCCGGCCTCGTCCACGGCGAGCTGCGGAACCTCGCCCGCGCCGGTGAGCAGCGCGGTGCGGGTGGGCGTGCTCCCGTCATCCGCCAGCTCCAGCGCGTGCACGCCGTGCTGGCTGCTATCGGGCGGGGCGGCGGCGAACGCAAGCAGGTTGCCCTCGTCGGCCAGCGTGTAGTGGGTGGCGTGCTCGTACGTCCACTCCGCGCCGCTGGCGAGCGCCCGCACCACGAGCGGGGCGCCCTCGGCCTCGGACGCATCATCCTCCCCCTCGCTCTCGGTGCTGTCGGGCGGTGACGGCTCGCGGTGATAGGCGACCCACGCGCTGCGCTCCGCGGGCAGCTGGTACGACTGCACGCGCTCGACCCGCGTTACGTCGCCCGACGCCAGATCGAGGAGGCCGAGCGCGGATTTTGGCTGCTCCGCCTCCGGGACCTCGTCCAGCTTGGCCTGCCGGAGCGAATCGTACGGCGGCGCGATCCGGAAGACGACGAAGCGGCTGTCGGCGGTGAAGCGCGCGTCCGTGCCGCGGGGGACGGCGTACGTCTGCTCGGACGTCAGGCTTTTGACGCGCAGTGCGCCATCGCCTTTCGGCGGCGTGACGGTGAGCAGTGCCCACGCGCCGTCGTCCGAGAGAGCGTAGTCATCGATGTCCCTCCAGCGATCGTAGTCGGCGTGGTCGAGGGGTTGCTTCTGGGCGAGTGCCGTGAGGGGGATGAGCAGAAGGACGGCGAACAACGCACAGAGGGAGCGGCGGGCGGTCATGGAGAAGAAGCGGTCGTGGGTACATGCTATCGTCCGCAAGGGAAGCGATCCGCCCGAAAAAGGGAAACCAGCGCGGACACGACTTTGTATCTCACCGCTGCGCTCCCGTTGGGGAAGCATCCGCTCCGGTCCGGTCTGGGATGCGCCCGTCGAGCAGCCGCGCGAGGAACGCGGCGTCGCTCCACGTCAGGTTCGCGCGGCCCATCCGGACGACCACCATCTGCCGCGACGGAATGACGTACAGCCGCTGATTGTATCGCCCGGCGGCCATGTACAAGCTGGACGGCGCACCGTCGTAGATGAACCGTTCGCCCGCCCGCGGGAGCATGAGCGACTCGGGCAGCTGCTCGAACACCGCCGTGCCGACCGAGTCCATCGGCGCGTTGCGCCACACGCCCATTCCGTACGCCGGTTGCGCGGCGGACGGCTGCGTCAAGGGAGTGAGATTTTCGATGAGCGCCTCGCCCTTCCAGCGTCCGTTCTGCAGCAGCAATTGGCCGAGTCGACCCCACTCGCGCGGCGTGAGGTGGGCGCCGTCGAACCAGCGTGGGGTGAGCGCGGCCCCGCGCGCCGCATTCGCCTCCGCCGAGGCGCTCACAGCGAGCCAGCGCCCGCCGGGGATCTCCAGGGTACGCAGGATGCGCGCCAAATAGCCGTCGCCTGACGTGCGGCGCAGGATGGCGCCGAGCACCTGCACCGGGGCCGGCCCGTACCGAAACCCCGCCCCGGGCGCATGCGCCATCGGCGCGGCGAGGGCGTCTTCGATCGTCACGTCGCCAGAGCGGGAGCCCGCGTCCAGCCCGCTCGTCATCTGCAGCAGATGCCGGATGGTGATGTCGGCCTTCAGCGCATCCCCTTGCCATTCCGTGATCATCGTGGCGGCCCGCTCGTCCAGCGCGAGGGCCCCATCGTCGACGGCGGCCAACGCGGCGAGGGTCGTCAGCAGCGTGCTCGCCTCGGTCAGGATGTGCGGATCGTCCGGGTCGTACCCCTTCGGATAGTCTTCGAGCACGAGGGCGCCATCGATCCACACGAGCAGCGCATCGCCGGATTTCTCCGCCGAGTACGCCCTCGCGAGGTCCAACCGATCTGCCTGCTCGACGGCCGACTTCGACCCGGCACATCCGGTAGCGGCCACGACGATCGACAGTACGCTGACAACCAGAAGAATCGAACGCATGGGATGACCGGTGGGATTGCGATAGATAACCGATCGTACGTGCACTGTGCCGCTCACTCGCTGCGCAGTGCCTTCACCGGATCGGCCGTGGCGGCACGGATCGTCTGCGTACTCACGGTGAGGAGCGCCACGGCGAGGGCGAGAGCGCCCGCGATCAGGAAGGCGCCCGCGCCGAGGTCGGTCCGGTACGCGAAGTCGGCGAGCCAGCGCTGGAGGGCGACGTAGGCGAGCGGCACGGCGAGCACGAGCGCGATGCCGATGAGCTTCAGCACGTCGGTCGAGAGCAGCGCCACGACCTGCGGCACCGTGGCGCCGAGCACCTTGCGCATGCCGATCTCCTTCGTGCGCTGCGCCGTGGTGTGCGCCGCGAGCCCGAACAGCCCGAGGCAGGCAATCAGTACGGTGAGTCCAGCGAGGATGCCCACGAGCTGCCCCAACCGGCGGTCCGTCTGGTAGAGCTGCGCACGTTGCTCACGCACGGAGGTGAGGTCGAGCGGCCGATCGGCCACGACAGCCTGCCAGCCGGCATGGAGCGCGGCGGACGCCTGTTCCGTCTGACCCGGCGCCATGCGCACGAGCACCTGCCGCAGCGCCTCGGGCCGCGCGCGGATGAGCAGCGGGTCCACGGTGCTGTAGAGCGCGTTGTAATGGAAGTCATCGACCACGCCGACGATGCGCCACCCCGCGTTACCGGTGAACAGGGTCTGCCCTACTGCATCGCCGGGGGTGCGCCATCCGAGCGCCCGAGCCGCCGCCGCATTGATGAGCGCCGCATCGAGCGAGTCGCGGGCCTGTCCGCCCCGGAAACCACGGCCGGCGAGCACTTGCACACCCGCCGCGCGCGAAAAGCCCGGCGTCACGTCCATCCACCGAACGGTGAGACTCTCTTCCGCATCGGGCCGCTGACGCACGGTGCGCGTCGGCAAGTCGCCCATCCAGTCCGACACGGCCGTCACGGCCTCGACCCCGGCGGCGTCCTGCCAGATGTCGTGTAGCCGATCGACCTGCGCCGCGCCCTTCGGCGGCTGCGCGCTCAGCAAGCGGTCGGCGTCGTAGCCCAGGTCCTTCGTGCGGATGTAGTCGAACTGCTGGTACACGACGATGGTGGCGGCGACCAGCCCGATGGTGACGGCGAACTGGGCGACCGTCAGCCCCTGCCGCAGCCGCGTGCCGCCGGGGCCGCCATGGTGGCTCGCCTGCAGCACCCGCGCCGGCCGGAAGCCCGCGAGCACGAACGCCGGATAGCTGCCCGCCACCAGGCCCACGAGTACGGCAATACCCACGAGGCCGAGCGCCACGGCCGGGCGCAGCAGCACGGCACCGGTGAAGGCCTGGCCGGTCAGCGCGTTCAGGAGCGGCAGTCCAAGCCACGCCAGGCCCACCGCGCCGCCCGTGGCGGCCAACGTGATGAGAATCGCCTCCGTCAAGAACTGGCCGGCGAGCGCGCCGCGCCGTGCGCCGATGGCCTTGCGTACGCCCACCTCGCGGGCCCGCTCTGCCGCCCGTGCTGTGGCCAAATTCACGAAGTTGATGCACGCCACGACCAGCACGAGCACCGCGATGGCCGCCAGCACGAGCACCAGCGTCGCGCCGCCGCGCCCGCCCAGGTCCATCGTGAGGTCGGAGCGAAGGTGGATGTCGGTCAGCGGCTGCAGCGCGAACGCGATGGTGCCGACGTACTCCTCGCCCAGATTCTGCTCGACGAGCGCGTCGAACTGCTGCTCCAGCGCTGCCGGATCGGTGCCGTCAGCCAGGCGGGCGTACGTGTAGAACATGTTGCTCCCCCAGTTGAAAAACTGCGGCGCGCTTTCCTGCACCGTGGCCAGCGACGCGACGGCATCGAACTGGATGTGCGACGTCGCCGGCACATCGGCCGCGATGCCGGTCACCGTGTACGTGCCCGTTGCGCCTTGCCCCTGCAGTGTGATCGATTGCCCCACGGCGTCGGTGGTGCCGAAGTAGCGCTCGGCGGCGGACGCGGTCAGCACGATGGAATACGGGGCCGCGAGCACGTCGACGGCGCGTCCCTGCCGCAGCGGAAACGAAAACAGCCCGAAGAAGCTGGAGTCGGCCGTGACGACAGTCTGCCCGCGGAACGTGTCGCCGCCTTGCTCGACGACCATCGACTGCCGGACGAGGCGGACGGTGTTTTCCACGGCGGGAAACGACGCCTGCAGCGCCGGCGCAAGGGGCGGCGGCGTGACGGCTGTCCGCTGCACCGTCCCGAACTGGCGCGTCTGCGTGACCCGGTGGATGTCATCCGCCTCGGCGTGGAAACGGTCGTAGCTCCACTCGTGGATCACGTACCGCCCGATGAGCAGGCACGCGGCCAACCCCACGGCCAGCCCGATCACGTGGATGAGCGTGTAGGCCGGCCGCTTCCGGAGTGTGCGCAGCGCGATGGTAATGTAGTTCGACAGCATGGGGACGGGTGGACTGCGTATCAGTAGGCGCGCATCTATTATACTACTTTAGTAGTACTATGTAAAGCACGAGGTCGTGTTCGTCCGTTCGCCTTCCTGCTGCGCTCGTCGTTGGCTACCGGAACGTCACGCGGTCCACGGTGACGCGGAAGAATTCCCCCTCCGCTGCGAACCGCTCCGTGCCCGGATACCATCCGATCCGCAGGCGCGTAGGGATGGTGATGCCGTCAACCGTTTCCCTCCTGTCGGCGAATCCGCCGAACGCCTCCTCACGGAACGCGCCGTCGCCCGGATCGCCCCAGCGCGGCAGCGTCACGGCCTCCAGCCGGCCGTCGCCATCGACGGTCAGCGTGAGTTCGACCGGATGGCCCTGCACGGTGAGCGCCGCCTGCACCTGATTCGCATCCACGGCCGTCCAGGCGACCTCCTCGCGGGCCAGCGCGGACGGCAGCCAGACGGTCTCGGCGGCCAGCCGCCCGGCCGTCGAGCGCGTGACGTCGAGCCCCGACGCCGTCATCACCGGGATGAGGCCGAGCAGCTTCCACCGCTGCGCCCCCACGCCGTCGACGAGCCGATCGTAGCCGTGGACGGGCAGCCCCAGCATGCGCGCAGTGGCCTGCCAGATCATCCCGCGGTCCCACCGGATGACCTGCTCCGCCTCGAACGAGCGCCACGCGCCCAGCTTGATGGTGCCGTGCATCGCCAGGCGCACGGCCTGGGCGAGCGGGGCGCCCGGCGCGAGCGCGTGCGCCAGGTAGCGCCGCGCGGGGTCTGGCATCTCATCGAGCGTATCGGGCCGGAACGTCCCCTGCGCCGTCGGCGCGGTGTCCCAAAACGTGTCGAGGTCGATAGCGGCGGGCATGGCACACAGGGGATGACGTTCGGCGGGAAGCGAGTCTCAGCGCGATCCGGCTCACGCCGGGGGCCAGCGGACGAGGTCGCCAAACGGCTCGGTGAGGCGGTCGTAGGCGGCCTCGACGGCGGGCGGGATGTCGACGGCCACGATGTAGCCCGCGCCGCGGGGCCCATAGCCATCGGCATCGTTGCGCAGCCGAGGAATCTCGCCCATCACGAGCGCGATGAACCGCTCCATCGGCCAGCAGCCTGGCCCCTCGGGCGTTTCGAAGGCGAGGTGCCCGTCTCGCTCCTGTACGACGGGAACGAACGCTGGCGCGTTGACGAACCGGACGTCGTCGTGCCCATCCCACACCTTGCGGAACGAGGCCCACGTGCGCCGCTGCATCGTCGGGTCCTGCATCAGCAGGACGGCTTCGGGCGCCCGGCCTTGGGCCTGCAGCAGCCGATACGCCTCCTCCGCGTTGGCGCCGCAGTTGGTGGACGTGGGCTCCACCGTGATGTGGCGATCGTCGATGCCGTGCCACCGGACGAGCAGGTTCTGAATGATCGTGGCCTCGGGTGCACCGTCCATCGGGAAGCCGTCGTAGCGCGGATCGGCCCGGACCGCCGCGCGCAGGTAGTCGGTGGAGTGCCCCGTGCCGCCCACGACCATCAGTTCGGAGGCGACATCGCGCCGAAACGCGTCGGCAGCGGTATCGATGGTGGGAAGCACGCCGTTGCCCAGCAGCACCAGCAGATCCACGCGCGGCCGCCCCAGCTGCTCCGCAACGGCTGAAGGGGTGAGACGCGTAACGTCGGGCGCCGCCAGAAAGGCCGCCACTGTGTTCAGATCGTCGGCCTGCTGCGTCAGCGTGCTCATCGGTGGGTCTCTTCGGTTGCGGATGAATATGCGCCGATGCGTCGAGGAGCCATTGGGGAATATGTGAGCATCGGATTCGGCGCCACAGCGACTTGCATTTTTCGTGCAACGCGCTTCTTATTCCAGGCGTTCGCCCTCTGTTCGAATTCCCCCATTGCATCATGATTCGCCTGTGTGCTCGCCTTTTCGCCATCACCCTACTCACGGCCACGCTGGTCGCCTGCGGAAGCAACGACGACAATGCAGAGCCGTCGCCTACGCCTCGCTCAGTGGACGATGACGCCTTCACTACCACCGAGACCGGACTGAAGTACCACGATTTCACGGTGGGTGACGGCGCTACCGCTACGGCGGGCAACCGGGTGACGGTGCACTACAGCGGCTGGCTTGCGTCGGACAGTACGCTGTTCGACAGCTCGATCCAGCGCGGGCAACCGTTCTCGTTCGAGTTGGGCGCCGGCCGGGTCATCCGGGGCTGGGACCAGGGCGTGGCGGGCATGCAGGTTGGTGGGGAGCGGCAACTCGTGATCCCGCCCGAGCTGGGGTACGGCGATCAGGGCGCCGGCGACGCGATTCCACCGGGCGCCACGCTCATCTTCGAGGTCGAACTGCTGTCGGTGGACGAGGGCTCGTAACGCCGCGCAGGGCATCACGGCGTGCCCACCTTCACGGGCCGTCGCGGGACGTCCTCGGCAGCTCTCCCCCGCGCTCCTCGATACGACGCTCCAGGCTCACCAGCAGGCTGTCGGTCGCCTGCGCGACGTTACGGACGCTGGATGCGACCTGGCCCACGGTGCGCGGATACCACCGAAACGCGCTTTTGAGCTCGCCCGTGTCCTCGTGGTAGAAGGCCGTCTTGCCTCCGTCGAGGTGCGGGAGCAAGCGCTCGTCGCTCATCGCGGTAACGCGGCGTGCCCGCTGCCCGGTCGCTTGGAGCACCGAGAAGTACGTCTCCACCTCCAGCACGAAGTCGGTGTCCAGCGCATCGAGGCCGCCGGCTTCGAGGATGGCCTCCCAGGCTCCCGTGTTGAGCGTGCCCCACGAGAACTGCAGGGCGATCGGCATGGGCTGCTCACCCTGTCGGAATGGCGTCAGGAATCCCTCGACGTACACGCTGTCGATGCCGCGGGCCGACCGGCGAAGGTCGTCGGCGTATATGTTCGAGATCACGCGGTAGAGCGCCGTGTACGCCTGCTGGGCGCGGCGATCAGCGCGGCGGTCGGCCTGCCACTGGTCGAGCTGGAAGGCGGCAAACACGCCGCTGAAGACGATGGCAAACTCCAGCACGACCCAGCCTACCGTCCGAAACCACGCGGCCGTTGGCCAGAGCATACCGTGTTGGACTGGGCGGTCGGCCTCTGCGCCTTCACGGGTCGAGGCCGCCTCCGTGGAGGCCTCAGAGGCGGGATCAGGCGGCTCGTCGGATGGAGTCGGGGCGTCGGACATGGAGCGCGTGGGGTCTGGGCAGGGATAGGGGGGCAGGGCGGCTCACGGCGAGGGGCGGGCCGAGGGAGCCGCGCCTTCGTCGTCTGGCGTCGCATCGTCCGGTACCGCTCCGACTAGCACGTACAGCACCCATCCGACGGCGCCGATCGCCAGGAGCTGTAGCGCCAAGACGCCCCACGCTCGGGTCGCCGGGTTCGCTTCGACCCGCGTGCTCCCCCGATCGCCATACGCGGCATCGTAGGATCGCACGTACGACAGGGGCGGCTGATAGATCGGGCTCCACCGGAGCTCCGCAGACGCGGCGCCTGCCCCAGGCTCCACATGCCACGGAAAGAGAAACAGCGGCACCAGAATGAGCGCTGCCACGACGGTCGCCACGACGGTGTTCTGCCGGTCGGTCATGAGACGTACGGGCTGCCAAATAGGACACGATGCAAGCGACTATACCCCGTAAGATCGGTATGACACCCAAGCCCCGCAACCGCTGGGCCTACGCCATCCAGCGCTTCCCCAACTAGAACCCACTCCAGAAGATACTGCCGCCGATCAGCACATCGGCCATCTGATGCTTGCTTCTGCTTCATCGGTCCAAGTGGTGCTTCGCGCCGGGCAGCTCTGCTCCCTCACCGGGCGGCAACGACCGTGCCCTGCGCGAGGGCGCACAGCGTCTCGGCGTCGCCCTTGACGGCGTAGACCTCGCACTGGCAGACGGCCTGTCGCCGCCCGACGTGCTTCGCCTCGGCCCGCGCCATGAGGTGCTCGCCGCATCCGGGCCGCAGATAATTGATCTTGAACTCCGCAGTAAGCGCATCCCCGCCGAGCGCGAGCCCGCCCGCGAAGGTGATGGCGTTGTCAGCCAGGTAGCTGATCACCCCGCCGTGCACAAAGCCGTGCTGCTGCGTCAGCTGCTCCGCAATAGAGAGGCGAAGCGCGGCCGTCCCGGGGCCGCAATCGGCCAGCTCGGCGCCGAGGAATTGACTGAAGGGCTGCGCCGCGAAGACCTCCCGCGCAAACGCTTGCTTATCGTCCCGCTCCATCGTTCCGTCGTGATGGTCGTTGCGTGATGATGATAAACGGCGTCGGCATCGTGGGATGTCATCACACCGGGGCCGCGCTAGATACCCGGGGCGATGAGCAATTCGATGTCGCGGTACGTCATGCCGAACATCGTGAAGAGGCTC
>CAYFRX010000100.1:0-10517 GCA_964345515.1 uncultured Rhodothermales bacterium | reverse complement strand
CAGGGGGACCATCAGCACCATGACCCACGGTCCGATGCCCATTTGAATGTGAGGGTGACTCATTCCTTTGATTCCTCGTCTTTGGTGCTAAGCGAGTGGGGTCAAGGTGCTGCGGGACGAGCCCGAGAGAGAGGCCCCGGCGTCACTGGACCTCCTTTTCTGCCGTAATCTTTTCGACTTTGTATCCGCCCCGTTTGCGATCGCGGTAGTACAACACGCCGAAGATCACGATGAGCAGGCACGTGAAGGGCACGATGGCCCGGAAGGACATCCGCCCCCCGTAGTTATCTGCTGGCCCCAACAACTCCTGCGCGTTGGAGATCAGATTGTTGGCCTCCTCGCTATCGGTGGCGTTGACGGCGGTGCTGGCGTCAATGACGGCTCGCAGCGCGTTCATCGTTTCGGGAGCAGGCAGGTCACCGGTGTCCTGGTACTGTGTAAAGGCCGTCTGGGCCGCTTCATCGGCGCGTGCAATGTACCCCTGGAAGTCCTCAGGCGCATCGTCGGTAACCTGCGGAAAGGTCTCGGTGACCTGCTCCAGCACCGTGACGGTTTGCTCGGGCGGCAGCACCTCGTTGGCGCGCTGGTCGGCCACGCTGCCCATCCAGGGCGAGGTAACGAGGCCCACCACGAGCATGCCCACGCCGCCCATGAGGCCCAGCCCGAGGGCGCCACTCCGCGGCACGCGCTCCGAGGTCACGCCCAGCATCGTTGGCCAGAAGAAGCAGACGCCAAATGCGAACAGGGTGGCCGATACAAACGCCATCACGGTCGTCTCGGCAAAGCTCAACCAGAAGAGCCCTCCGGCCGATAGGACCGCTGATCCCAGGAGCAGACCCGTCGGGGAAAAGCGATCCACGAAGTGCCCGGCATTGTACCGAAGCAAGGCCATAAGCCCACTAATCCAGACGAGGACGAGGATACCGGGAATGCCCCCCGCCTCCAGCACAGCCGGAATCCAGCGGTTCGGTCCAAGCTCGGTGGAGGCCGTCAGCCCCATGCAGAAGAGCAACAGCCACATGAACGGCGAGCTGAAGGTCGCCCGAAACATCTCACCGATACTGATGCCGGCTTGAACGTTTTCCGTGGGCGGGAAGGTCTCCCGAATCACCAGGAAACCGTAGATGACGGTGGGGATCAGAACGAGTGCGATCTGGAACTCCCAGGCCGCGACCCCGGCCTGCCCGAGCAGCCAACCGGCCACGCCGCCGATGACGATGCCGCCCGGAAACCACACGTGAAACTGATTGAGTCGGGTCGTTTTGTTATTCGGATAGAGCGCAACGACCAGGGGGTTCGTCGCGGCTTCCACGAGGCCGTTGCCGAAGGCGATAATCCACGCCCCGGCGAAGAGCATCCAAAACCCAGTCGCAGCGATCATCAGGAGGGGACCGGTGAGATGCGCGATGAATGCCCCGATCAGTATGGGCTTGAACCCAATCTTGTCGCACATCGGCCCAAAGATGATCATCGAGACCGAGAAGCCCCAGAGCGCGGCGCCCCCAATCCACCCCACCTCCGTATTGGTCAGGATGAACTCCGCCTTGAGGGGATTCATCACATTGCCCACAACCGCGAAGGCCACGGACGTGGCAATGAGCGCCATACAGCTCGCAAAGAAGAGACGCTTGCGGTGCAGTTCTTGGTCGCTCGACGTGCTACTCTGCTGACTGGCCGTTTCTGAAGGCATGGTTTCGTTAGTGGTTGATGAAGGGGTTCGGACGGTCAAGAATGACGAGCAACGGTCAACCGCATGGTCTTTCGAACGTGCTTCCTTATCTCAGTCTGTTGCAACTCCTTCTTCTTAATTTAATCATTGGCCACAACGGCGGCAAACATCACGTTGAGCTAGCGAATGGACAGGAACCGGATGCCCAACCGCAGGGTCAAGCTGCTCATTCGCACCGACCCATCGGCCTCAAAGGGCACCGTCCGGATGATGTAGCTCTCCTTGAGGAATCCGGACAGGGCCTGACTGTACCGCAGTTCGGGCAGGAGCATCATCCCCAGCGACTCGAACGGAATCTCGACTCCCGCGCCCACATTCACCGACGTGAAGTACGTCGTGCCTTCCGGCCGATCCAGGGCAAGACGCATGTCGTGCTGCGCAGTATGTACGAAGTTGAATCCCGGCCCGGCGGCTACGTACGGCGTAAACTGCTCCCCCGGAAAGCGGTAGCGCAGATCGACCGGAATCTCTACAACGCGGATTTGGCCCTGCAGCGGAGAGAAATTGACGTCATCGAGCTGCCAATCCAAGCTGCTCTGACGCAGCGACAATCCCGGCTGGACGGCCACCCGACCGATCGGAAAATTATAAAAGAGTCCAACGTTGAATCCGCCGTTGCCGTCGAACTCGTTCGTCGCGCTCTCGAAGCTTGGCTGGTTCAGAATGTTGAAGCCGTAGCCCGCCGAGAATCCCATCTGCGCGCGTGCCGGCGACACGACGAGCAACATGGCGAAGAGAGCAGGAATCACGGTGAGCGTAGCCTTTTTTACCAATGCCGACATAATGCGACCTCCTAGTCGTATGCGTTGACGTAGCTTACTAATATTTCGTGGTGCATGCATGGGGCGCCTCCGACGATTGCCTGTTTCCTCGTGTCCCGGATCCTCCTCCGGCGCGGCGGCCGGAGGAGACTATCAAGGATCTTCGGGGGCACTGCAGAGGACTCCCCGCGCGGTGTCTCGACCGTCTACCAGCCCGGATTTTGCGCTAGGTCGGCGAGTTCAATGTCGCCCGGCGGGATGGGATAGAGAAGCTTGAAGTCCTCGATGTTGTACATATCCGCCGTCACCTTATTGTCGCGCGTCTTAAACCGGTCGCCGTGTGCCTCCATGACGGACGTGGCCACATCGGACCCGAACCGTTTCAGGTCGAACCACATGTGTCCCTCTGCCAACAGCTCGATGCTCCGCTCCTGCAGGATGGCATCCCCCAGCGGGCTTCCGGTCCACTCGCCGGTGAAGTTCGACAGGTCAACCGGCCCCAGGTCCGCCCGGGCACGCACCCGGTTGAGATACGTCTCAGCCGGCCCTGGCTCGCCGAGACGCCAGTGGGCCTCAGCCGCTGACAACAACACGTCCGCGAACCGAAACAGCACCCGGTTGTTGAGCGGCTCTCCGTTCGAGGTAACCTGGCTGGGCCAGAAGAACTTGTTCAGATACGGGATCGAATCCCCGGGTGCAGTCGACGTCGCCAAATTGCCCTCGGGCCACGCAATCTCCGGAAAGGAGCTGTTCTCGGGATCGACAAACCACGCGATAGACCCTTCAAACCGCTCGTCGCCCGGCTCGTAGCTTTCGATGATATCCGGGGTCGGCATAATATTCCCATCGGGCACGAACACCGGCCGCTCGGGTGGAAGCAGCGCTTCCGCCGCATTAATCGGCAGGATATCGTTAAACACGTCCCAATTGCCTTGCCCCGCCAACCCAGGGTTGTACTGAATCTCCAGGATCGACTCCGCATTGTTTTTGTTGGCCGGGTTGAAGATCTCCCGGTAATCATTCAAGAGCATGTAGGGAAACTCGCCCCCGTCCAGATCCTCGAACTCGCTCAAGGCCGACTGATAGTCTTCGGTAAGCAAGTGTGTACGACCCAGCAGAAACTTGGCGGCCCCGCGCGTGATGCGTCCTTTCTGTCCGCCTGAATAGGAAATGGGCAGCCCGTCAATGGCATCCTGGAGGTCCGTAATGATCTGCTGGTGGACCGCTTCGACGGAGGCGCGGCCGCCTTCGGGAATGCCCTCGGCCGGCGTCCGGGCATCCCGCGTGACGATGGGTACGCCGCCCCAGGTCTGGACGGCAAACCAGTAAGCAAAGGCTCGCATGAACTTGGCCTCGCCGACGATGCGGCTCTTTAGCGCGCCATCGCTAAACTCCACCTCCTCAATCCGATTGATGACGACGTTCGCCTCCTTAACGAGGTCGTACGTATTGCCCCACAGATTGATGGAGTTGCCATTCGACGCCACCATGGTGAACTCATCGCTCTGGGGATCGCCCGCAACCGTATGGGGCAAGTTCACGTCGAAGTGCTTCGTGAGGGTGTGGGCCCGCCGGTCCGTTGCGTTGATGTACGGATCTCCGTCGGTCAGATTGCGAAGCTGGACGTGTACGCCGTTGATGGCCTGCTCAAAGTCGGCCGGTTCCGTGTAGAAATTGGCCGTCGTCGAGAAGGACTTGGGTTCCGGTTCGAGGAAAGAATCGCAGCCGGCCCAGACGAACAGGAGACTTACGATCACGAGGGACGGTATCAAGGTGCTATATCTCATCGTCATGTCACTCCACTGATTGAATTGGGCTACAGGTGAGGATGCGGGTTCGGCCCACCGAGGGGAGCTGCCCCCCGGTGGACACCGGCTGTTGGCTAGAAGGAGACGTCGATGCCAAACGTGACCGTCCTCGGAAGCGGATAATTCCCATCATCCATCCCGGGGTTGTTGGATGGATCGTTGAGATTCGTCGCATCCGGATTGCCCGGGTAGGGCGTGATGAGGAAGAGGTTGCTACCGGAGACGTAGATCCCCGTCCCTGCAAAGGCCCCGCTGCTGAAGTCATATCGGACCATGAGATCGCGCAGCCAGATGTGACTTGCGTCGTGCATGAACATCGTATGCATCCAATCTCGGTAGTGCTGACGCGGCGCCGCCCCTCCAATCGGCGTCGGCGTGAGCCCATCCCCCGGTTGCTCGGGCGATCGCCAGAAATCCTCGACGTACGCCGCATCGACGTTGAACAGCCCGTCGATATTCCGCGACGTCGTGATCCATTCCGTCCGGAGGTTATCTCCACCAAACGATCCCGTGATCTGCGCGCGGAGGGTCATCGGACCGATCGCCATCGTATTTCCGATGCCAAACGTGAAGTCCGGATAGGCATCGCCAATCACGACGAAATCGCCGTCGGGCGCCATTTGGTTGGGCGTGATCAGGCCGTCCTGATTGATGTCTCGGAAAATCATCGTGCCCGGTACGGCGCCGGCGAGGGACGCCATGTTCTGGATCTGTTCCTCCGACTCATACAGCCCGTCGACGATATGCCCCACGTATGATCCCATGGGGATTCCTTCGCGGTGGATGTAGCGGGACGGCCACGCGCTGTAGCGAATATCCTCGCCCCCGGGGAGCGAGACGATCTCATTCCGGTTGAGGGCGAACGTCACGTCCGTATTCCAGCGGAAGTTTTCGCGGTTGACGTTCGTGGCGTTCAGAGCCACCTCGACCCCGCGGTTGCGGAGCTCGCCGGTGTTCTCCGTGACGCCGCCGAAGCCCGCCGTCATCGGCAGCTCTCGGTTGATGAGCAGCTGGGTCGTATTCCGCTGGTACACGTCGACGGACAGCTCCAGGAGATAGTCATACAGGACGGCGTCCAGGCCGACGTTCACCTCCCGCGTTTTCTCCCAGGACAGCGCGGCATTGCCCATGGTGTTCAGGACGCGGCCAGCCGCTGCGCTCCCGCCAAAGACGTAGTCTGTACTCCCGACGACGCCCAGCGAGGCGTAATTCCCGATCTGGTTGTTTCCAGTGAGTCCATAGGACGCCCGGAACCGAAGCTCGGGAATGGAGCTCTCAGCGAGGGCCGCCATGAACGGCTCGTTGTGTACGTTCCAGGCCACGGCGCCGGAGGGGAAGGTCCCCCACCGGTTGGCTTCGCCGAAGCGGGAGGACCCATCGGCTCGAATCGTGCCGGTGAAAATGTAGCGACCCAGGAGATTATAATTCACGCGTCCGAGCCCCGACATGAGCGACCACTCGGCCTCGTCGGTGAAGCCGTTAATCTGGGATGCCACGTTCAGCGTCCGGATCTCGTCACCTGGAAACTGGCCGGTAAACTCGGAGCCGTTCTCGGTCTGCTGCTGGACGGTAAATCCTCCAATCGCATCGATACTCCCAGGACCCAATTCGGACTGCCAGTTCAGCGTCGTTTCACTCAACCAGTTCAAGTAGCCATCCGTGTTGAACGCGCCCGTGGGCGTGACCGGCGGGGGGCTGTTGATAAAACCAAGCGTCGAGGGCCGGAACTGATCGCGCTCGCCCGTTCGAAAGTCGACGTTGAAGCTCGTACGGGCCGACAATCCGTCCATGACCTCGTAGTCTGCAAAGGCACTGGCCAACGTGCGAAGCGTCCGTTCTTCGTCCTCCTGTTGTTGCAGCCACTTCACCGGGTTCGGGTGTGACCAGACTCCCGTGCACTCCTGGCCAGGTTGCGTGTGGAACGAGCCGTCGTCATTGTGCACCGGTGGGATCGGGCACAGCATCCACGGCGCACCGCCCGGCCCGCCGCGGCCGTTGCCGGTCCAGTTCAGGTTACGCTCGGAGAACGTGGGCGCCAGATTTAGCCCCAGGGAGAGGCGATCCGTCAAGTCGGCATCGAGGTTTGCCCGCGCCGACACGCGAGTGTAATCGTTGTTCTCCAGGAGCCCCTCTTCGTTGGTGAATCCGAGCGAGAAGTAGGACCGGAGTTGATCGGTTCCTCCGCTGGCTGACATGTTCACGTTGTACCGCTGGGCGGTGTTGTAAATCGCGTCGAACCAGTTCGTCCCCGTCCCATACTGCTCGGGATTCCGGTATTCCTCGGGTACCTCGGAGGCTTCCCCGTTGCGGACCCGAGCTTCCCAGATGAAATTCTCGAATTCAGCGAACTGCCGCGCCGTCGCGGGCTCGTTGATCTCCTCCATCACCTGGCTCGTGCTCGTCGAGGCCGACACGTTGAATTGGAACGCACCGCTGCGTCCCGACTTCGTGTTAATGATCACAACGCCATTGGACGCCCGCGACCCGTAAATGGCCGTTGCCGAGGCGTCCTTCAGCACGGAGATCGACTCAATATCGCTTGGCGGAATGTCAGCGAGCGGGTTACGCCGTGTTACCGAGCCCTGGCTCGGCTGCGGCAGGGCAAAACCATCGATGACGTACAGCGGCTGGCCACCGGCTCCAACGTTGCTCGTGCCGCGTACGCGGATGGCCGGTCCGCCCCCTGGAATCCCCGTTGAAGAGGCCACATCCACCCCTGCAATTCGACCCTGAAGCGCCTGGTCGGCGCTGTTAATAGGCAATTCTCGGACGTCTCCTACATCGACGGAGCTGACCGAGCCGGTGACGTCCTGGCGCTGTTGCGTCCCGTAGCCCACGGCGACGACCTCTTCCAACTGAAACGCCCCCTCCACCATCATGAAGTCAACTTGGGCCGTTTCTCCAGCGATGACCTGCACGTCCTCCACCGTTTTGGGCTCATACCCAACGAAGGTGGCTTGCAGGTCGTAGGTGCCGGGGGCCACTCCAGCGATGGTGTAGTTCCCTTGCGCGTCGGTGGCCGCCCCTTGTTGGGTGCCCACAACAACGACGTTTACCCCCGGAAGCGCTTCGCCGGTGAGGCTATCGGCAACCACACCGCTGATTTCTCCCGTCTGTGCCCAGGCCGTGCTCGAAACCATCGTGAACGCGACGGCCAGCAGACCTATTAGTAGCAATTTCTCCCGTCTCATGGCGCTTTAGTTTGATGAATGGGGACGACTGCTCTCGCGATGTAACCATATCTTTACCAATACGGTACTATAGTAATATTAAAGCATTGATCAATTCAACTGAATCTTTACATTCATTGAATCTTTATAATTTGATTGGAGAGACCGCAACGATCTGACGTCGCGTGGGGCGGCCGCGAAAGGGCCGTGCGGGCGCCCAGGCGTGCCTACGGAAAGAGACGAAGAAACGCAGAGGACCTGAAGCGGTGCGGGCTGCACGCCCGGCGCTACGTGACGACAACCTCAAGCACGACGCGACTGCCTGGCCCAGCGCCCCATGCGCGTCTGCGAGAGGACGCCATCACGATCCACGCGTGGCTTGCCGCTGCGGGTTTATTTGATGTAGACAGGCCCGTCTCGTCGCCGAGCTTCGCGTGCCTCCCCCGCCGCATGGACGCGGGGTCAATCGCCAAGCGGGATGCCCGTGTACTCCGCGATCCCTTCGAGGTCTTCAACGACCGGCCCCAGGACAGGCACGCCTTCATTCTGGCGCCGCGCCTCGGCCTGCCGCTCCGGATCGCCCGGTATGAGCACTTCATCAGCCCCTGGCGCCGGCTTGGTCGCCCGAAATGTTTGCACCCACTGGTCAATCTGGGCCTTAAACGCGTCCGGATCGCGGAATCCTTCGATTTGCCAGGCCCCAAAGAAATGGCCGATGCCTTTCCCCACGCTTTCTTCGGGGACTTCCTGCCGGAGCGCGAAGGGCGGTGCAAAGGGGCCCCAGTTGGCTCCGCTGAGTACACTCGTGAGGATGTCCACCATCGCAGCCAAGCAGTATCCCTTGTGGCCGCTTCGATCCTCATCCGAGCCGAGAGGGAGTTGGGCCCCGCCGTCGATCATGGCGTTCGGATCCTGCGTCGGATGCCCGTTGCGATCAATGGCCCAGCCGTACGGCATCTGGGCCTCCTCCCGCCGCTTGATTTCGACCTTGCCGTATGCCACACAGCTCGTGGCCATGTCGATGACCACGGGTGGCTCCGTCTTGCCCGGGAAGGCCATGGCAATCGGATTGGTGCCCAGCATCCGCTCGGCCCCACGATGCGGCGCGACTAGTTTGGTCGAATTGGTCATGGCCATCCCAATGAGGTCGCGCTCCAGGGCTTCCAGCACGTAATACCCGGCGATCCCGTAGTGATTGGTGTTGCGCACGCTGACCCAGCCCGACCCCACCGCCTCGGCCTTTTCCATGGCGAGCGCATTGGCCCGCGGGCCCACGACGAGCCCCAAGCCGTTGTCACCGTCCACCGTAGCGGTCGACGGCGTTTCCCGCACCACCTCGATGTTTGGCTGCGGGCTAATACGTCCCAAGCGTAGAAGATCGACGTACGTTTTGAGGCGCGCCACCCCGTGTGAATCGATGCCGCGGCGGTCCGCGGCAGACAGCACCGCCGCGGCCTGCTGCGCATCCTCGGCTGGTACGTCGAAGTGCCGAAACACGCGTTCGCAAAACCGGCGCAGTTCATCGATAGAAAATGTTTTCACGTCCACTTCTTCTGTCGTGATGCCCATGATCCCCCAGCGTAGAAAATGATAGAGTACGTCGTCAAACCGCTTGGAGCTGTGCCACAACATGCTCAGCCACGGTCGATCCAATGTTCAGGGAGGCGGTCGCCGCCGGAGAGGGGGCGTTCAACACGTTGACAAAGCCCGGCTCCTCTTCGATCAAGAAGTCATCAACGAGTTCGCCGTCTGGTGTCACGGCCTGGGCCCGGACGCCCGCCTCAATCGGTACAAGGTGCTCCAGTTCAACGGACGGGACGAGCTTCTGCAACGCGCGATGAAATGATCGCTTGCTGAACGATCGCCAGAGCTCCATGAGCCCCGTGCGCCAGTACTTCATGGCCAGCCGCCGGAAACCCTGATAGCGGAAGATCTCAATCAGCTCCTTTGCATCAACGGTCCAGTGATCATAGCCCTCGCGCGCGAAAGCCAGTACCGCGTTCGGTCCGCACTCGACGCCGCCGTCCACCGTGCGCGTGAAATGGACTCCGAGGAAGGGAAAGTTAGGATTCGGCACGGGGTAAATTAGTCCGCGGCACAAATGCCGGGCGTCGGGCGCCAAGGCGTAGTATTCCCCCCGGAACGGGACGATCTGGACCTCGGGCCGACTTCCTGCCATTGTGGCGATCCGGTCTGCGTAGAGGCCGGCGCACCCGACTACGCAGGACACCTCCACGGCGCCTGAGTCGGTCTCAACGACCCAGCCGTCGCCGGTTTGACGGATTCGGTGCACCCGCGTACCGGTCTGAATGGCGCCCCCCCGCTCTTGAATCCGCTCTGCAAGCCGGACGCATACAGCCGGGTAATCCACAATTCCCGACTCAGGCTCGTAGACCGCCGCGATCCCCTCCGTGTGCGGTTCAATCTCCCGCAGACGGGCCGCATCAATGCGTTCGCACTCCACGCCGTTGGCCCGTCCAGTGCGCAGGATGTCTTCTAGCACCGGGACCTCCTCCGGGTGCGTGGCGACGATGACTTTTCCGCAGCGCTCGTACGCGATGCCCTCTTCCTCACAGAAGGCCTCCAGCGCGGCTTTCCCCGCGCGGCAGTTCCGCGCCTTCAAGGAGCCGGGCGTGTAATAGATGCCGGAATGAATGACCCCCGAGTTGTGACCGCTCTGATGTTGTCCAATCTGGGCCTCCTTTTCCAAAACAACGAGCCGGCATCTGGGGTCACGCTCCAAGAGACGATAGGCTGTGGCCAACCCGACGATACCCCCTCCAATGATCGCTACCTCCGCTCGATTCATCATGACTTAGCGTACGATATGTGGGTGATGGAATCGCCTTGCCCCCAGGTCCGTGATATACCGAGCGTACGAATCGATGGACGCCCCCACGGTACTCCGAAAGACCAAGATACGCGGCCGCCCTCCTCGCTGCGAGAGTCCCCAGCGGGAGGCCCGGATGCAAGATGCTTTTCATTTAATATTACTATAGTATCTCCCAGCCACACTATCAACAAAGGATGAATGAGCCGACTGCTTCCC
>CAYFRX010000099.1:0-10556 GCA_964345515.1 uncultured Rhodothermales bacterium | reverse complement strand
GTCTACAGCGAAGCGGCGGAGGGCGACCAGGTGTTGCTTACCACCGACGGTGGGGATTCCTGGGCCAACGTTAGCGGCGGGTTGGAGGCGCTCACCCTGGACGTGCACGATTTCGCGCAGGGCTCCGATGGAACGGTGCACGTGGCCACGCGTGGAGGCGGCGTGTATCGCGGCATCGGTCCGATTGCGCCGTAGTCCGCAGGGGGCGGAGCCGCGTTCGATCCTCAGTCCGCGATCCGCTATCTTCTCGCCTGTCACGCCTGCACCTCGAACGAAAAGACAGCCCTCATGGCCAGACGTGCATTCGTAACCGGCGGCACCGGCTTCGTCGGGAGCCACCTCGTCGAAGAGCTGCTCCGGCGCGGCTACGACGAGGTGCGCTGTCTCGTGCGCTCGCGCCAGAAGTGGCTCCAGCCGCTCGCCATCACCCCGGTGAGTGGCGACCTGTCGGACGCCGAGGTGCTCTGGGAGGCCGTGCGGGACGTCGACGTCGTCTACCACGTGGCCGGCGTGACGCGAGCGAAGGATTGGGACACGTTCTACCAAGCCAACGTCCAGGCCACGCTCAACCTGATGGGGGCGCTCCGCCACGCCAACCCCGACGTCAGGCGCGTGCTCGTGACGAGCAGCCTCGCTGCCGTGGGGCACTGCGCGGACAGCATTGCCACCGAAGACACGCCGCTCCAGCCCATCAGCCGGTATGGGCGCAGCAAGGCCGAGATGGAGGATGCTCTCCGCGCTAAGCACGAGTTGCGCGCGCCGTACATGGAGCAGCTCCCCATCACCATTGTGCGCCCTCCGGCCGTGTACGGACCGCGCGACCGGGACATTCTGACCTTCTTCCAGTCCGTCAAGCGGCACGTCTGTCCCGCTGTGGGGGGCGGCGATGCCCCGGCGCTCAGCCTCGTGCACGTGCGCGACCTGGCGCGGGGCATGGTGGATGCGGCCGAGCGTAACGACACAGTGGGCGAAACGTACTTCATCGGCAGTGAGGCGGCTTATTCGTGGAATGACGTGAAAGCGGCCGCGACCGCCGCGCTCGACACGTGGGCGCTTACGCTCCCCGTGCCGGGTCCGCTCGTGGAGGCCGTCGGCGCGTTGGCCGAGGGATGGGGCGCGCTCGCCGGCACCTATCCGCCGCTCAACCGGGAGAAAGCGCGCGAGATACGGCACGCCTGTACGATCTGTTCGGTCGAGAAAGCGAAGAAGGACCTCGGCTATCGCCAAGAGGTCGCACTCGAAGATGGGGTGCGCGACACCGTGGCCTGGTACGAGGAGCAGGGGTGGCTGTAGGGGTTTGGGATTTTCGAGTGTCGATTTTCGAGTGGAAGGGCTAGCGATTCGGCACGAGGCCAGCCGGAATGCGGTACCTGACCTCGGATCGCGCCGCCCAACGGACGCTCTGAAGTGCCCTTTTGTACTGATGTCTCAATTGAAAATGACAAATCGAAAATCGACATTCCCCCGGGAATCCTTGCCACCGATGTGCCGTTACGCATAGGTACACTTCGCATGTCCTCGTTTTCCCTAATACCAATCCTCGGCTTATTGTGAGCTCCCTCGGATTCAACACGGGTTACATCGAAGAGCTGTACAAGCAGTACTTGGATGATCCGAACAGCGTGAGCGAGAGCTGGCGCGAGTTTTTCGCAGACTATCATCCGGATGCCTCCTTCATGGCGGCGACCCCGTCGCGTACGACGCCCTCGGGAGATGGCGAGCAAGCGGCGCCCAGCGCGCCGGCGATGCCCGACGAGGCCCAGCAGCCCGCCGACCGGGTGGAACCGACGCCCGAGCCGGAGGCACCGACGCAGCCGCCCAGCGGCGACGGCGCGGCCCAGCGCCCCGTCATGCCGGCTTCCGCGCCCGCTGTTGACGAGGACCACGCCGAGGTGAACGCGATCCGCGGACCGGCCGCCAAGATCGTGGAGAACATGGAGGACTCGATCGGCGTGCCGACGGCGACCTCCATCCGCACCATGCCCGTGAAGCTGCTCATCGAAAACCGGGCGCTGATCAACGAATACCAGCGCAAGGTGGGCGGCGAGAAGGTCTCCTTCACGCACATCATCGCCTACGCGGCGGTGCAGGCGATCAAGGAGCAGCCCAACATGAACACGACGTTCACGCGCGACGAGGAGGGCACGCCGCAGCACGTGGTGCCTGACGCCATCAACTTCGGGCTGGCCATCGACATCGAACGGCGCGGAAAGCGCACGCTGCTCGTGCCCAACATCAAAGATGCTGGCAGCCTCAACTTCGCCGAGTTCCTCGGCACGTACAACGACCTCATCCGCCGTGCCCGCAACGGCGACCTGAAGCTATCCGACTTCCGCGGCACCACGGCGACGCTCACCAATCCGGGCATGATTGGCACGACGATGAGCGTAGCCCGCCTCATGCCGGGGCAAGGCGTGATCGTGGGCGCTGGCGCCATCGGCTATCCCGACGAGTATCGCGCGTACGGGCCCGGTGCCGTCAGCCAGACCGGTATCTCGCAGGTCATGACGATGACCTCGACGTACGACCACCGCGTGATTCAGGGTGCGCAGAGCGGCGCCTTCCTGGCCCACATTGAGCAGCTCCTGCTCGGCGAGGAGGATTTCTACCAGGAGATCTTCGGGCACCTCGGCGTGCCGTACCAGCCGTTCCGCATTGCGCAGGACTCGACGCCGCAGCTCGGCCAGTCGCAGGCCGGCGATGAGCTCGACATGACGCGCAAGCAGGCGGCTGTGCTGCAGCTCATCCGCGCGTATCGCGTCCGTGGCCACCTGCAAGCCGATGTCAACCCGCTCGGCTACGAGTGGCAGTATCACGAAGAGTTGGATCCGGCGACGTACGGCCTCACCGTGTGGGACCTCGACCGCGCGTTCATCACGGGCGGCCTCGGCGGCGAAGACGTGCTCCCGCTGCGCGAGA
Organism: uncultured Rhodothermales bacterium; assembly: GCA_964345515.1. Classification (GTDB taxonomy): domain Bacteria; phylum Bacteroidota; class Rhodothermia; order Rhodothermales; family Salinibacteraceae; genus JAAAPH01. The sequence goes on along the minus strand of CAYFRX010000099.1, from coordinate 7,637 downwards.
TCCTGAGCATCCTACGGGCGACGTACACCGACAAGATCGGTGTCAGCTTCATGCACATCTCCCATCCGGACGAAAAGGAGTGGATCCAGCACCGGGTGGAATCGGAAGGCCGCGGCGAGCCGCTCTCCGAGGAGGACCGCCATCACATTATGCAAAAGCTCAACGCGGCCGAGGCGTTCGAGCGTTTCCTCCACACGAAGTACATCGGCCACAAACGCTTCTCGCTGGAGGGGGCGGAGACGATGATTCCGCTCATCGAGGCCGTCCTCACCGACGCCGCCGACCAGAACGTGCGGGAGGTGGTGATGGGCATGGCCCACCGCGGACGCCTCAACGTGCTGGCCAACATCATCGGCAAGCCGTACGAGGAGATCTTCTCTCAGTTTGAAGGCAACATCGATCCGAACACGACGCAGGGCTCGGGCGATGTGAAGTACCACGTGGGGGCCGAGGGCACGTACGCGACCCCGGATGGAACGTCTATCGACGTCGCACTGGCGTCCAACCCGAGCCACCTGGAGTCGGTGGACCCGGTCGTGGAGGGGATGGTGCGCGCCAAGCAGAACCTGCTCGGCCAGCAGAATGGCGAGGGGCGCAGCGCGTACTACGACACGGTGATGCCACTGCTGATCCACGGCGACGCGGCCTTCCCCGGCCAGGGCGTCGTGGCCGAGACGCTCAACCTGAGCCAGCTGCGCGGCTACCAGACGGGCGGCACGATCCACCTCGTCATCAACAACCAGATCGGCTTCACGACGGTGCCCGAGGACGCGCGCAGCTCGACGTACGCGACGGACCTGGCCCGCGCCATCGAGGCGCCCATCTTCCAGGTGAACGGCGACGATCCCGAGGCCTGCGTTCGCATCGCACGGCTCGCGCTGGAGTACCGGCAGAAATTCAACAAGGACGTCGTCATCGACATGATGTGCTACCGCGTGCACGGGCACAACGAAGGCGACGAGCCGACCTTTACGCAGCCGCTGCTCTACCAGAAGATTGAAGCGAAGCGCTCGCCGCGGAAGCTCTACACCGAACTGCTGCTGCGCCGCGGCGAGGTGGATCTGGACGAAGCTGAGCAGATGCTCGACGACTACCGCTCGAAGCTGCAGGAAGCGTTCGACCGGACGAAAGACCTCGAAGAGCGCGACGCAAAACGGGTGATCGAAGAGCGGGCCGAGCGCAAGGCCGACGCCCGCCTCCCATCGGTCGACACGCGGGCGCAACGCGAGCACCTGGAGCGCGTCGTCGAGGTGCTCACGAACCTGCCGGACGACTTCAACGTGCACCCGAAGCTGAAGCGCCAATTCGACAAGCGCGACGATCTCTTCTTCGAGAAGGAGCGCATCGACTGGGCCTTCGCCGAGACGCTCGCGTTTGGGTCACTGCTGCAGGAGAACACCAACATCCGTCTCTCGGGCCAGGACGCGCGCCGCGCCACCTTTAGCCAGCGGCACGCCGTGCTCGTTGACCAGGAGGACGGGAGCGAGCACGCGCCGCTCAACCACCTGCGTGAGGATCAGGCCGAGCTGCTTATCTACGACAGCTTGCTCTCGGAGTACGCAGTGCTCGGCTTTGAGTACGGCTACTCGGTGGGCGACCCGTCGGCGCTCGTGATCTGGGAGGCCCAGTTTGGCGACTTCGCGAACGGCGCACAGATCATCTGGGACCAGTACATCTCGGCCGCTGAAGAGAAGTGGGGGCAGACCTCGAGCCTCGTGGCACTCTTGCCGCACGGCTATGAAGGGCAGGGGCCGGAGCACTCGTCGGCCCGGCTGGAGCGCTTCCTGCAGATGGCCGCCGAGCAGAACATAATCGTTGCCAACTTCTCGACGCCGGCCAACTATTTCCACGCGCTGCGGCGTCAGGTCAATCGCGACGTCAAGAAGCCGCTCATCATCATGACGCCGAAGAGCCTGCTCCGCCATCCGATGTGTGTCTCGACGCCGCAAGAGCTCGTCGACGGCAGCGTGCAGGAGGTCATCCCGGCCGAAGCCGATCCGTCGGACGCGAAGCGGCACATCTTGTGCAGCGGCAAGGTGTACTACGACCTCGTTAAAGCCTTGGAGGACGCGCCCGAGAAGAAGGCACAGATCGCGATTACCCGCGTCGAGCAGTTCTACCCGTTTCCCAAGAGCGAGGTGCGGGCCGAGCTGGAGCGCTACCGCAGCGTCGACGACGTGCTGTGGGTCCAGGAGGAGCCGGCCAACATGGGCGCGTGGCGCTTCCTCCGTCCGCGGCTCGATGCGCTGCTCGAAGCCATCCACGGCACGTGCGAGGAGCAGGTGCAGTACGTGGGCCGTCCGGCGAGTGCCAGTCCGGCCACCGGCAGCGCCAAGGTGCACAAGCGCGAGCAGGAGAATGTGGTCAGCAAGGCGCTGAGTTTCTGAGTGTCATCGTTCGGTCCCAGATTACAGCCCGCAGCGGCCGCCCGTCGCTGGGGGCTTTTTCGCGGGGCAGCGGTTACGCCGCAAAGGCTTCGACCGTGGAGACGATCCCCAAGGCGCCCCACCGCGAAACGTGGAGCGGGCGGCTTACGGAGACGCCGGACCGCGTGGTACAGCGCGTGCAAAAAGAAAAAGGCCACCCCGCCAGACATTGCGAGGTCGCCTCTGAGTCGATAAGGTATGTGCGGTGCGCTCACAGGCGCTTGCGGTTTTTCCGCCGGTTCCGGGCGCGCCGGCGTGCGGCCTTCTTGCGCTGCAGACGCTTCTCTTTCGATGGCTTCATGTACGCCATGTTCTGCCGGTACTCGCGAAGCACCCGGCTGCGGTTTACCTGACGACGAAAGCGCTTGAGCGCCCGATCAATAGACTCGTTTCCTCGAACTTTAACACCTACGGCCATTTTCAATCCTCACCCTTCAAGAGTACTAATTCGACTTGCATTTCGATCGTTACGCTACCACCTTTGAGTAGCTTTGTATGCAACAGGACCCTCTGCCAAATGTTTCCACCATGGCGAACGGGTCGATGTAGACCGCCGATCTCCACAGCATTTCACCGCCCCCCACCAATGGCTGACTCGCTTTCGCTCGTCCTGGCGACGCGCAACCCCGGCAAGGTGGCCGAGATGCGCGAGTTGCTGGCCGATCTGCCCGTGCGCCTCATTCCGGCCGACACGCTCGACACACCGCCGGACGTCGAGGAAGACGCGCCGACGCTTCGTGGAAACGCACGAAAGAAAGCCGAGGCGCTCCACCGTTACACCGGCCGTCCGGCTCTGGCTGATGACACGGGGCTGGAAGTGGAGGCCCTGGACGGCGCGCCCGGCGTACACACCGCCCGCTTTGCCGGCCCCGACGCGACGCCGGCCGACAACAACGAGAAGTTGCTTCAGGCGTTGCAAGGCGCCGACACCCGCCGGGCCCGCTTCCGCACCGTTGTGGTCTTCATCGACGGCGATGACGTGCACTCCTTCGAAGGCGTGTGTGAAGGGACGATTGCTGAGGCCCCGCGGGGCGAGATGGGCTTTGGATACGACCCCCTCTTTGTGCCCCAAGGGAAGCAGCAGACGTTTGCCGAGATGATCGCCGCGCAGAAAAATGCGATCAGCCACCGCAAGCGGGCGCTCCATCAGTTTGCTACATTCTTACACGATCGGCTCGAAACGCAGGCGCGTTCGTGAACCGAGCCGTGTCGCTACCTCCATCCATCGTGAATTCCCCTCGCACCCATGGTCGCTCTTGTTCAACGGGTCAAGGAAGCCGCTGTCGATGTGGATGATGCGACTGTCGGCGCGATCGATGCCGGCCTGCTCATCCTGCTCGGCGTCCACACCGACGACACGGAGGCCGAGAGTGCGTGGGTGGCCCGCAAGTGCGTCCGCCTGCGCATCTTCCCGGACGAGGACGGTCGCATGGACCGCTCGGTGATCGACGTGGACGGCGACGTGCTCGTCGTGCCCCAGTTTACGCTGTACGGCGACGCGACGCAAGGCAACCGCCCCTCCTTCACCGACGCCGCGCCGCCCGATCGCGCCGAGCGGCTCTATGAGCATTTCGTGGATCAGATGAGCGACGCGCTGAATCAACCCGTCCCCACGGGCGTATTTGGCGCCATGATGGACGTGCGCCTGATCAACGATGGCCCCGTCACGCTCTGGGTCGAGCGCCTCTCGGATTGAAGCGTGCAGGCATCCCGCCACAGCACTGCAGCGTCGCGTCCCGCCAGCCCCCCTTTCTTTCACCCCGCTCCCACCATGCAACACATTGCCACGGTTCTCATCGCCCTTCTTGGATTGGGTCTCGTTGCGGCGCGCTCCGCCCATGCGCAGGCCGACTGGGTGCTGCACAACGCGCAGATTTACACCGTTGACCCCGAACAGCCTGAGGCAGAGGCGCTTGCCATCCGCGGCGAGCGCATCCTCATGGTGGGAAGCAACGACGACGTGCTCGGTGCGTACCCCGACGCGCGCCGGGTGGACGCTGAGGGCCAGGCGGTGATCCCCGGCTTCATCGACGCACACGCCCACCTTATGGGCCTCGGCGAGAGCCTCATCCAGGTGGACCTCGTGGGCACGACCTCCAAGCAGGAGATTCTCGACCGGCTGGAAGACTTCGCCCAAGATCTGCCGGAGGATGCCTGGCTCACCGGGCGCGGCTGGGATCAGAATGACTGGCCCGAGCAAGCATTCCCGACGCGCGCCGACCTCGACCAAGCCTTCCCCGACCGCCCCGTGTGGCTGACGCGCATCGACGGGCACGCGGCCTGGGCCAACACAGCGGCGCTCGAAGCCGTGGGGATGGACCGGCTCCAATCGATGGATGACCCGGAGGGCGGCACCATCGTCCGCGACGAGGACGGCCGGCCCACAGGCGTCTTCGTCGACGCGGCGATGGGCATCGTGGGACAGGTGGTGCCCGACCCGTCGGACGCGAAACTGGACCGCGCGCTGGAGCTGGCCCTGCAGGAGACGGCGGAGGTGGGCCTCACCGGCGTCCACGACGCGGGCGCTGACCGCGCCACCATCCAGCGCTATCAGCGGTTCATCGACGCGGACCGCTTCGGGCTGCGCGTCTACGCTATGATCGGCGGGCGGGGCGCAACCTTCGATCACTATTGCGACGCCGGTCCGCTGCACAACTACGACGACCGTCTCGCTGTCCGCAGCGTCAAGTTCTACATCGACGGGGCGCTGGGCAGCCGCGGGGCGGCGTTGCTGGAGGACTATTCGGACGATCCGGGCAACCGCGGCCTCCTCCTGCAGCAGCCCGACGCGTTCCGGGAGAATGTGCAGGCGGCCATGGCGTGCGGCTTCCAGGTCAACACGCATGCCATCGGAGATCGCGGCAACCGCATCGCGCTCGACGCGTACGAGGCGGCAATGGGTCGCCTAGGCACCACGCGCGGTCGGCACCGGGTAGAGCACGCCCAGATCGTGGCGCCGGGCGACATCCCGCGCTTCGCGGCGCTCGACGTGATCGCGTCGGTGCAGCCCACGCACGCCACGAGCGACATGTACTGGGCGGAGGATCGGCTCGGCCCCGAGCGCATCGAAGGCGCCTACGCGTGGCGCTCGCTCCTCGGCCGCGGCGCGCGCCTCGCCCTCGGGTCCGACTTCCCCGTCGAGCAGGTCGATCCGCTGCTCGGCTTTCACGCGGCCGTCACGCGGCAGGATGCAGAGCGTTGGCCCGAAGGCGGCTGGCATCCCGAGGAGCGCCTCACGCGGCACGAGGCGCTGCGCGGCTTCACCCTGGATGCGGCGTATTCCGCTTTTCAGGAAGATGACCTGGGGTCGTTGGAGCCCGGCAAGCTGGCCGACTTCGTGATCCTCTCGCAGGACATTATGGCGGTGCGGCCAGAGACCCTTCTCGACACCGAGGTCGTCGCCACGTACCTGGGAGGCGTCCCGATCTACACGCGCGACGGTGCGTCGCACTCCGCGGAGCAGTGAGGAGAACCAAGGGAGGGTCCGCCTTTTTGTCAACGAATCTTAAAGAAACATGAAGGCCGTGTCGTTAACATAATGGACGGCGGCCCTGCTTGCTGTTCGACCGGTTCGCGTCTATCTTCAGACGTGTTACAACTCCGGCAGCCGCGCGCTGCATTCGTACTTTACCAATCGGTTGTTTTCGTTATGCCCGAGATGTCTACGCTCAGCCATGTTAAATCGGAAGGCGGTGTGCGCATGGTAGACGTGTCTGAAAAGTCAGACTCCGTGCGCACGGCCGTCGCGACGGGCAAGGTGCTGCTCGGGGAGGAAGCCTACCGGCGCGTCCAGGAAAAAGACATCCAGAAAGGCGATGTTCTCACGACGGCACAGGTGGCCGGGATCATGGGGGCGAAGCAGACGAGTCAGTTGATCCCGCTCTGCCACGACGTGCAAATCGACGGCGTCGACGTCGAGTTTACCTTCGAAGAGGAAGAGAAGGCGATTGAAATCCGCGCCTACACGAAGTCGATCGGCGTCACGGGGGTGGAGATGGAGGCGCTCACGGCCGTGTCTATCACCGCGCTCACGATCTACGACATGTGCAAATCAGTCTCGAAAGGCATTCGGATCACCGATATCCACCTGCTGGCGAAGACGGGGGGACAGAGCGGCAACTACCGAAAGTCGGAAAATGAGTAGAGCGGGCGGGCCGAGTCGATCTATGAGCGAGTCAACCGACGCTGCGCTGCACAACCGCGCCGCACAGATTGCGGCGTTCACTACGGTGGGCGCATTAAGCACCACGCAGGACATCACCCACGCCTTGCTCGGGGACATCGGGGACATGGAGGGCACGGACCCCGAGTTGGTGGCCGAAGAGACGCTATGCCTTGTCGCCACAGCGACGGCGCGGGCCGTGCAAGTTGGGCTCAAGGCCGAGCCGGAGCACGCGTCCGTGGCCCACGATACGCTGCTCAATCTCCCGTATACGTACCGCGACTACCTCATTGGCAGCGCGATGGTGGCGGAGCAGGACAAGGAGCTGGCGGAGATGAGTGAGGCCATTTATGAGCGGCTGCAGCGCAAGATGCAATTCTACACCACCCACCTGCCTGCCGATCAGTTTCCTGGGCCCCACGCGCTGAAGGACAAGATGGCGCTGTGGATGGGGCGCGCCAGCCCGCCCAAGCTGCCCGAATCTCCGCAGGAGCGCCTCGACAAACTGGGGCTCGTCGACGTGCTCCTGACGCACGTCAAGCTCGTGCTCGCCTTTGGGCGGCGGGGGGAATGAGGGCGTCGGGTGTAGCCAAGCGCTCGCTGCGCTCGCGTCATTCGTTGTCAGAATCAGGAACTGATGATACCGTTGCTCTGGAAATGGAGTGACGATCCCCCTCCTCATCACAGTCCCTTCCTGGGGGCCCCGTTGGCTTGATCCAACGGGGCGCAACCATCAAGGCGGTGAAGAAATCGGCTACCGGCGCTCCATCTCCGTTAAAATCTTCGAAACGCCCTCCCTCACAGCGTTCGGTCGGTCAGGCAGCGAAGATTTGTAGACGCTTCGATGCCGCTCCGGTCGAGCCGCCGATTTCTTCAAGGCTGGGGGCTTGAAGGACCGTCCGGGACGCTGGACTCATGCCGACTCTGCGAAATCGTTGTACAGAAATCATCGTACATGAAGGAAGTCATTCAGCTCCGCTTCGCTTCGTGAACCTCGCAGTGCTCGGTTTCCAACTTGATTGGGGCGCACGACCTGCGCCGCAGGCGCA
>CAYFRX010000098.1:0-10673 GCA_964345515.1 uncultured Rhodothermales bacterium | reverse complement strand
CCGCTTCCCCGCGAAGATCAAGGCGTTCTACATGAAGCGCGACCCGGAAAACGACAAGCTCGCGATGGGCGTCGACGTGCTGGCGCCCGAGGGCTATGGCGAGATTATCGGCGGCGGTGAGCGAGCAACGGACCTCGACTTTCTGCGGGAGCAGATCGACGCGCACGGCCTGCCGGAGGAGGTGTTCGACTGGTACCTCGACCTGCGCCACTTCGGTTCGGCTCCGCACAGCGGCTTTGGGCTCGGCCTAGAACGCACCGTCGCCTGGCTCTGCGGTATCGACCACGTCCGCGAAACGATCCCCTTCCCCCGCACGATCGGCCGCCTGCATCCGTAGGGTTTTGCGTTGCGGGTTTCGCGTTTCGCGTTGGAAGGTTGAAAGGTTGGCAGGTTAAACGCACAACGCGCAAACGTAATAACTGGCTGGATTGTGCGTTTGTACGCTACCGGTTCTTCTAAACAGACGCTCAGCCCTGCCATGCAACAACTCCTGGTTGGATTCGCCTTTCTCCTGATGTTTAGTGTTCTCGGCCCGACGGCTGGCCACGCGCAGGATGATGACGCATCCCGCACCATCAGCGTGAGTGGTGAGGGCACGGTGCGCGTAGAGCCGGACCAGGCCACGGTGCGCTTCGGCGTGGTCACACAGGACGACGACCCTGAGGTGGCTCGCGAAGAGAACGCGGCAGCCGCGAGCCAGGCCATGAATGCGATCCGCGACCTTGGCATCGCCGACCGCAAGATGCGCATGGAGACGCTCCGCCTGCAGCCGCGCCGCGAGTACAACCGGCAGACGCGCTCGTACGAGGAGCGCGGCTTTGAGGCCGTCCGTCAGGTTGTGGTCGAGGTGGACAATCTGGAGCAGTTGCCCACGCTCGTCACCCGCATCGTGCAGCGCGGGGCCAACCGGCTCGATGGCATCAACTACGACGTCGCCGACCGGGATGACGTCCGCAACGAAGCGCTGCAAGCAGCCGCGACACAAGCGCGCGCGAAGGCGCAACTGCTGGCCGAGACGCTCGGCGCGCAGGTCGGGCCGCCCCGTCAGATCAGCGAGCAGGACTTCAGCTTCCCGCGCCCGCAGTTCCGCATCGAGCAGGCCGCTGCGATGGCTAAGGCCGACGCCGCGCCGGAGCCGGATGCGTACGCCGCCGGCGAGATTGAAGTGACGGCAAACGTATCGGTGGTATTTGACTTGATCACAGCACGATAGTGATAGGGTCGCCAGGGGCTCACGTCAAGTGTGTCATTGCACTCCGCGCCAGGTGGACGCGCTAAAGCTCGTCCGTCAGGGTTCGCTTTATCGCGTTTCTCATTGTCTGAGTAATGACGTGGTGACCATGTATGACGGCGACCGGGAGGGAGCCATTCGACGCGAGTGCAGCGAGCATATGACCCTTCCTGACGGGACTGTCGGAGGCGTTATATTCTTGCCTGTAGCCATTCCACGATATCTTCCAGCACCTGCTCCTTCTCCGGCTCGTTGAGCGTTTCGTGGTAGAGCCCGTCGTACAGGTTCAGCGCCTTGTCCGGTGAGCGGGCGTGTTCGTAGAGCATCCGGCTGGCGGCGGGGTCGGTGAGCTTATCGGCCGTGCCGTGGAAGACGAGCAGGGGCAGCGCAATCGCCGCCATGTGCGTCTGGATGCGCCGCGCGGCGCGGATAAACGCAGCGCCGGTGCCGGCCAGCACGCGGCCGTGGTAGTTGAGCGGATCGGCCTCGGCGGCTGCGATGACCGCGGGGTCGCGGGAGATGGCGTCGTCTGGCGTGCGGATGGTGGGCAGGGTCGGGACGAGGCGGCCGATCACGCCGGCCAGGTGGCGCAGAACGGGGGCGATGTCGTCGTCGACCTCCACGGCGGGGCTGCTCAGGATGAGCCCCTGGAACGCCTGGCTCCGCTCGATGGCATAGAGCGCACACACGGCCCCGCCCATGCTATGGCCCATCAGAAACAGGGGCGCGTCGTCGGACAGACGGCGGCGCGTGCGATCGATCACGCACTGCAGGTCGTCGAGCAGCTGATCGAACGAAGTGACGAGCGCGCGCCGCCCGTCCGACCGGCCAAACCCGCGCTGATCGTACGTGTACACCGACACGTCATGGGCGTTGAGGTAGCCGGCCACGTGCGCGTACCGCCCCGAGTGCTCGGCGTATCCGTGCACCAGCAACATCGCCGCGTGGGCGGCATGGGCCTCCCAGCGCTGCGTGAAAAGCCGGGTCCCGTCGCCTGTGGTGACTGATCCGGTGGCGGTTGGAGGGGGAGAGCACATGCACGAGGCCTTCGAGCGGGCGAGGAATCAAACCATTTCCAGATGATCCTGCCGGGGTTTCTCCGGACGTTCTCTCGTCGCGTGCCCCGTCCGAGGCGCAGAACCGTCTAGCGTGGAACGTTCAAGCGCTCTCGCGCATGATTCACAGCGGGACGCGATGGACGATGCCTCGCTAGACCCAGATATTTTGAAACGGAAACGGTACCACGCGGCCAATATAGGCAATGCCGGCGGGCATGTCGACCGGCTCATCCAAGAAGTGAGACCGCCGCTTCGGGAAAGCTTCAACCGAAACCCGTTGATCGGAACCTCGTGACCGGGTACATTATTCACTGTCTGTCAAGCGCAAAACGCGCTTCTTCTCCAATCGGTCAACATCATGCGTCGGTTGCGTACGGCATGGATACAACGCGGGATCGCGGTGCTGCTTGTCAGCAGCCTGCTGCCCATGGCGTTCGTCTGGCCGGCTCAGGGGGCCCCGCAGGCGTCCGTCGCCGATTCGCATGCTGAGTGGTTGCGGTCGCAGGTGCGAGCGCAGATGAGCGACCCCGCACGGGCTGCCTTCGAGGCGGCGCTCCAGGCGGCGTCCGACGAGAAGCCGCAAGCCCTCCGCGAGTTCCTCCGGCATTTCGTGGACGCCTATGTGAAGCAGGGCGAGTCGCCTTCGCTAGCTGCTCTGCTTGGCCTGTCAGAGGGCCCGCATGCGCATGTCATCAACGAGTTGCAGCGGCGGTCGGCGCAAGTGTCCGGGTGGGCCATCGTGCCCCGTATGTCGACGGCGTTGCAGGCGGCTACCGTGCCCGCCTTAGGACGGAGCCTGCTTGATGCGGCGTTGATCCCGGCGCCGCTCGTCCCCGCAGCACTTCGCCTCATGGGCGAGCAGCCCCTTCTTTTCTCTGACGGCAGCGCATTGGTTCAGGCGCTGTCGATGGCGCGTCCGCGCGCTCCGTAGTCTTGAAGGCGGCCTCGCCGCTCTCCCGGAAGCGCCCGTCGGTCGCTTCCCTGTTCCACGCGTTTTCTTTCGACCTCGACCTCGGGCTCGGTGCGTCCCGCTAGCACGCGTCATGCGATGCAGTGCTGCGCGTCGACAGCCTCGTGTCCGCGGCATTCCACTCTGAGAACCACGAAGGCACTATGCAAGGCAACGGATTTAAAATCTTCATCACCGTCTTCTTCGTCGTCCTGTGCGGATGGTACCTGTACCCGTCCGTGCAGAACCTCATCATCAACCAGAAGATGAACAACCTTGAAGGCGAGGCGCTGGAGGAGTATCGCCAGGAAAACTTCGCTCGCATTCAGGAGATCAAGCAAGAATCGCTGAACCTGGGCCTCGACCTGCTGGGCGGCATGCACGTTACCATGGAGGTGCAGGTTGGAAACCTGATCGGCCAACTCGCGCAAGACCGTGATGACACCTTCAACGAGGTGCTTCGGGTCGCCCGTGAGCGCGCGGCCACCAACCAGACGTCCATTATCGACGAGTTTGTCGATACCTTCGAGGAGCGCTACCCGGACGCGCGGCTGTCGCGGTACTTCCGCAACGAGGAAGCCGGGATCACGCGGCGTTCCACGAACGACGAGGTGCGTGAATACCTGACACAGCAGGGTGACGAGGCTATCGTCCGCGCCATCGAAATCATCCGTAGCCGGGTCGACCGGTACGGCGTGACGGAGCCCTCCATCCAGCGCCAGGGCGAGCGCCGGATCGTGGTGGAGCTGCCCGGCATCGACGATCCGCAGCGTATCCGCGAGTTGCTGGAGGGGACGGCCCAACTCGAATTCCGACTCATGGCCGATCCTGCGCAGCTGTCGCAAGCTGCCCAGCGCATTGTCGAATATTACGAGCCGGACACGACGAGTCAGGACACGGAGACGACCGAGCCAGAACCGACCGACCAGCTCGCTGCGCAAGACGAGCAGGGGACGGCGCTCGTGGAAGCGGACACGATGGATGAGGCAGGCACGGCGCTCACCGACGACCAGGCGTCGGAGGGGCCGACCAATCCGCTGCTCGACGTGATGCAGCCGATGCCGCGCGGGCAGAGCGTGGTGTTCGGCCACGTCGCCGCGCAGGACACGGCGCGGGTGAACGAATTGCTCGCCGATCCCGAGGTGCGGGAGATGTTGCCGTCCGACGTCGAACTCATGTACGGCGCCAATCCCATCGGCACCACCGAGGGCGGGCAGGAGATTTTTGAGTTGCTGGGCGTGAGTGACGAAGTAGAGCTCAGCGGCGAAGCGGTGACGGACGCCTCCGTCCAGTTCAGCCGCACCAACCAGCCCGAGGTGAATATCACGATGAACTCGGACGGGGCACGCATCTGGGCGCGCGTGACCGGAGCCAACGTCGGCGAATTCATTTCCATTGCCCTGGATGGTGTGATCTACAACTACGCCACCGTTGAAGAGCGTATCGCCGGCGGCCGCACCCGGATCTCCGGGCTGGATTCGCGCGCCGAGGCGCAGGACATCGTGACGATCCTGAAGTCGGGCGCCCTGCCGGCACCGGTCGACATCGTGGGCGAGCGCACCGTGGGGCCGAGCCTGGGCGAGGCGTCGATCCAGGCCGGTTTGATCTCCGTGACGACGGGACTGCTGCTCGTGGCGCTCTTCATGATCTTCTACTACCGCACGGCGGGCGTCGTGGCCGACATCGCGCTGATTCTCAATGTGATCCTGATTCTCGGCATTCTCGCTGGCTTCAAGGCCACCCTGACCCTGCCGGGCATCGCGGGCATCGTGCTCACCATCGGTATGGCGGTGGATGCCAACGTGCTCATCTTTGACCGCATCCGCGAGGAGCAAAACACCGGGAAGACGCTCAAGGCGTCTATCAATGCCGGGTACGAGATGGCGCTGAGTGCCATCCTCGATGCTAATATCACCACGTTCTTCGTCGGTGCAATCCTGTACTCGTTTGGTGTCGGGCCCATCCAGGGCTTTGCCGTCACGCTTATGGCGGGTATCCTGTCGTCGCTCTTCACGGCCATCATCGTCACGCGGATCATCTTCGACTACGCGGTGAGCGAGCGCCAGATGAGCGTCAACTACGGGTGAGCGCGGGGCGCGGGAGCGTGGGATAAAAGGAGACGGAGAAACGGGAGAAGCGATGAAAGATGCTCGTGTCCTCGTTTCTTCACCTCCCCGATTCCACGCGTTCTGCGCCTGATGAGAGCCTGTCAAACATCCTTGAGATTAGCTCCGGAACGGAGCGCAAACGTTAAGAGAAATCAACCATGCGTCTTTTTGAAAACGCCGATTACGTCTTCATCCCCAATCGGACCAAGGGGTACATCTTCTCCGCCATCCTGCTCACGGTAGCCATCCTGTCGCTCGGCCTCCGCGGCCTCGAGTTGGGCATCGACTTCCGCGGGGGCATGGAATTCGTGCTGGAGAACACCCAAGAGCTATCCACCGTCGAGGTGCGCCAGGAGTTGAACCAGGCCCTCGGTGAGCAGCCCGAGGTCAAGCGCTTCGGAGACACGGGACTGCTCATCCGAACGGCCGTCCAGGGCGAGACCTCGGCCATCCAGAACCAAATCATAAACACGATGGAAAGCGCGTTCCCGCAGGCCTCGGTCGAGCTCGTGAAGACCGACATCGTGGGACCGCGCTTTGCGGAGGACCTGAAGCGAGGGGCCCTCTACTCTGTCTTGGGAGCGCTCTTCGTCATCTTTGTGTACATCCTGATCCGATTCGAGTGGCGATACAGCCTCGGAGCGGTAGCGGCGCTCGTGCACGACGTCACGATCACGTTGGGCCTCTTCTCGATCCTGAGCAGCTTCGTGCCCTTTTCGCTGCAGATCGACCAGTCGATCATCGCAGCGTTTCTGACCATCGTGGGCTACTCGCTGAACGACACGGTGGTCGTGTTCGACCGCATCCGTGAATACGCCAATCTGTTCAAGACCGAGTCCTTCGACGAAGTGACGAATAAGTCGATCAACGCTACGCTGAGCCGCACGGTCGTCACGTCGGTGACCACCCTGATTGTGGTCACGGTGCTGTTCTTGTTTGGCGGCGAAGTGTTGCGCGGCTTCTCCTTTGCGCTCATCGTGGGCGTGATTATCGGGACGTACTCGTCCATCTTTGTAGCGTCTCCGGTCGTCGTCGAACTGAGGCACTGGGAGGAGCGCCGGGCCGTCCAGCAGTAACCGCCGGCGGGCTGGCGGACGCGAAAGGCGACCGGGTCGTGTCGCTTCACAGAAGAGAGCAGAAATGCGTATATTGCGCGTTGAATGGACGCGAGCCCGCGCGCCCGCTCGGATCAATTCGTTCGCACTGCGCCTCGGCCGACCCGCTGAGCCGAAGGGCGACACGCTCTTTACGCTGATTTTGACTCACACAATCCCCTCTACGTTATGCCGGTATCCATTGTCATTGGAAGCCAGTGGGGCGACGAAGGAAAAGGAAAAGTCGTCGACTTGCTGAGCCGGGACATCGACATCGTCGCTCGTTATCAAGGCGGCGCCAACGCTGGGCACACCATCGCCTGGGACGACACCACGTTCGTACTGCATCTCGTGCCAAGCGGCATCTTCCACGACGGCGTCACGTGTGTCATCGGGAACGGCGTCGTGCTCGACCCGGCAGCCGTCGTCGAGGAGATCCAGACGATCAAGGACCTGGGCTACGACGTGGAAGAGCGGCTTCGGATCTCCCACAATGCGCACCTCATCATGCCGTACCACAAGGCCGTGGAGGCGGCCCGCGAGGAAGCCCGCGACGCGGACGCTATCGGGACCACCGGGCGCGGTATCGGACCGGCGTACATGGACAAGTTCGCGCGCACGGGCATCCGTGTGGTGGATCTGCTCGACCGCGACGTTCTGCGCGAGAAGCTGACGCGCTCCATCGAGGAGAAGAATGCGATTCTCCAGCGGATCTACGGCGCCGACGAGCTTGACGTGGACAAGATCATCGAGGAGTACGTGGAGTTCGATCAGCTCATCGATCCGTACGTGACTAACACATCGGAGTACCTGTGCAAGGCGCTGGATGCGGGCCAGCACGTGCTGGCCGAAGGCGCGCAGGGCTCGCTCCTAGACGTGGACTTCGGCAGCTACCCGTACGTTACGTCGAGCCACCCGACGGCCGGCGGGTGCTGCACGGGGCTCGGCGTGCCGCCCACCGAGGTAAACCGCTCCATCGGCATCGCCAAGGCGTACTGCACGCGCGTCGGCAACGGGCCCTTCCCGACCGAGCTCCACGACGCCATCGGCAAGCAGCTGCGCGACGTGGGCGACGAGTACGGCGCGACGACGGGCCGGCCGCGCCGCTGCGGCTGGCTCGATCTCGTGGCGCTCCGCTACACCAGCATGATCAACGGCTTCACCGAGCTGGCCGTCACCAAGCTCGACGTGCTCTCCGGCCTCGACGAGCTCAAGGTGTGCACGGCCTATCGCTACGATGGCAAGACGACGCGCCGCTTCCGGAGCGAAGTGCAGACCCTCGAAAAGGTGGAGCCCGTCTACGAGACGCTCCCTGGGTGGGACAAAGACATCACGGGCGCGCGCCACGTGGCCGAGTTGCCCACGGAGGCGCAGGATTATCTCCGGTTCGTCTCGGACTACCTGGGCGTTGACATCAGTATGGTGTCCATCGGGCCGAAGCGGCAGCAGATCATCACCGACTTTACGGCGCGTATGCCGGCGTGACGATTTTTGATCGCCGATTTTCGATTTTGGATTGGGGAACACGGTGTGGAGGGAGAAACGTCCGTGTCTTACCCGTGAGGGGACGCTCGGCAGTCCGGTAATTAAGGCCGGAAATCGTAAATCGTAAATCGAAAGTCGGCAATCGAATGAAGGCGTACCGCTTGTCGGTCAAGCTCAAGCTGGGGATGATTGTGTTCGCGGGGCTCATCGCGATCGCTTCCCTGGCCTACACGCAGCGATTGGTAGAGCGGCTGCGCGAACGGGAGCAGTCGGTCATCCAGCTGTGGGCCGACGCGCAAGCGCAGGTGGCCCGCGCGCAACGGCAGTCGGTCAATCCGTATCGGACCGAGCTTGAAAGCCTCCGGGCGTTTCTGGATCGGATCGAGCGGGGCCAAGTCGCGGCCGATCTCGCGCCGGCTATGCTGGATCGATATCGGCAGGCGCTGATGTGGGCCGAGAGCATGCCGCCCACCGGGCAGCTCAACTTCATTCTGGACGAGATCCTGGAGCCCAATCCGTTTGGGGTGCCTGCCATCATCACCGACTCGGCCTCGCAACGGCCGATCATCTGGCGGAATGTGGATGTGCCCGATCCCCTTGGCGCGTTGCTGCCTGGAGACTCGGCCGAGGCCGCACAGCAGCTGCGCCGGCTTCGCACGGAAATGGATGCGACCTACGAGCCCATCCCCATCGAGATCACGTTCCCCAATTCGGGCGGGGCGTCGAGCGCGAAGCTCCGGCAGTACGTGCACTACGGTGAGTCGTCCCTTGTCAGGGAGCTTCGCATTTTTCCGTACGTTCAGCTGCTTTTCGTGGGGCTGTTCATCGCCGTCGGGTACGTGGGCTTTTCGTACGTGCGGCGCAGCGAGCAGAGCAACCTGTGGGTCGGGATGGCGCGCGAAGCGGCCCACCAGCTGGGCACGCCCATCTCCAGCCTCATGGGATGGATCGAGATTCTTCGGATGCCGGATCTGGGCCAGGAACGGCGCACGGAGGCTGTCGACGAGATCGAGAAAGACGTGCACCGTCTGCGCCGCGTGGCCAACCGCTTCTCCGACATCGGGTCCATGCCCAAGATGCAACCGATGGACCTGACGCCGACCGTGCGCAACACGGTGGACTACATCCAGCGGCGCATCCCGCAACAGGGCGGACGCGTTCGGCTTCACGTCGAGCTTCCCGATGCCCTGCGCGCCCCGATCAACGAAGAGCTGTTTGCGTGGGTCGTCGAGAACCTGCTCAAGAATGCGCTGGACGCGCTGGACGAAGCAGGCGGGACCATCGATGTGCGCGGCGAGCAGACCGACGGCCGAGTACGGATTGACGTCGAAGATACGGGCTGTGGGATCGAGCGCCGCGAGTGGAGTAACATCTTCAAGCCGGGCTTCAGCACCAAGCAGCGTGGATGGGGACTGGGCCTAAGCCTGGCCCAGCGCATCGTCGAAGACTACCACGGGGGCTCCCTCTCACTGGTCCGATCGCGCGTGGGAGCGGGGAGCACGTTCCGGATCGAGCTGCCTGCCGAAGAGTAGCTCTGCGAAGAGCAGCTCTACGAAGAGCGGCCGATGCGGGTACGCACGTGGCGCGGGTCGGCCTTGGTCACAGCCACGTAAATGTCGTCGCGGACGCGCCAGACGAGCACGCCGCTGTCGCCGCTTGTGTGCAGATTGATTTGCTGCTCTTCCTGCAGCTCCTGCCGGACGTCCTGAGCCAGTTGGATCTGGTCCCCAAACCGGTCGATGACAGCGTAGGTGTACGCGTAGGTCGTGATGCGGTGATCCGATGTAGCGTCCGCGAAGAGGAAGGCCGGGACGCGCACATCCCCATCCATCTCAACGATACTGACCCCTTGCAGCATCGCCGAGTCGATGCGAGGAATGGCGATGCGACGACCGAGTTGTTCCTCCACAAACTGTTCGGCCTCGGCGGGATCACGCGTTTCCAGTCCGGGCTGCACAGCATCGGCCTGCTGGGCCGACAGCTGGATGAGGTCGGTGGGTACAGGCGTCGAGGGCGACGTCAGAGAGGATGAGAAGAAGTAGCCCGCGAGGCCGGTGAGCAGGATGATGAGCAGCGTGAGGCTTGCGCGCCGAATCTGCGGACCGAACTGCGATCCAGAATTGTCGGCACGTTGTGGCTCGAACGGCGCGCCCGGAGGCGGCGTGTCGACGTCCTCCGGCGCGTTGTCGTCCGCCATTTCGGCTTCCGAAGGCGGCTTCTCAATGATGGCCGACACTGAGGGACGCAGCGTCGGAGGCAGGGGGCCGAGGTGAGGGGCGACGACCCGGCTGAGCGCATCTTGCAGGGCCGTGTCCGTCAGCTCTTCCGCGATCAGTTCGCGCTCGCCCTTGGTCAACTCCTGGCGTGCGGCGGTCCACAGCGCGTTGCGGGCTGCGCCGATCTCGTCATCGAGCGCACCGGAGTCGGTATCGAGGACGGCCGCGGCCTCGCGGAGCTCAAGGCCCACGATATCGCGCAGCGTCAGGACCAGCTGTTCGCGCGCCGATTGGAGTGCGAAGGCCACAGGCAGCGCGCGTTGGAGCGCGTCTTCGGCCGCCTGAAACCGAAAGTCCTGAAGCAAGTCTGCCGGACGCCGCATCGTGGACACGCTGGAGGTGGTGGCCGCATCCGAGCGCTGCGTCGCATACGTCTGCAACAGCAGGCGGAGAAGCCACGGGCGCACGTCAACGTCGTCAGGCGCGGGGGACTGCGCCGCGCGCCGGTACGTGGCCTCAACCAGCTTCGAGG
>CAYFRX010000097.1:0-10714 GCA_964345515.1 uncultured Rhodothermales bacterium | reverse complement strand
GCAAAGCCGATCGACACCTCCCGCACGTGAGGCACCTCATCGGCAAAAAGCGGGAAGTTGGTGTAGTCGAGCCCGTGGCCGGCGTGCACGCGGAGCCCGGCGTCGTGAGCGGCCTGCGCGCCGTCGGCCAGTCGCTGGGCGATGGCACGCTGGTCGACCTCCGTAGCGGCGTTGGCGAAGTCGCCCGTGTGTAGTTCGATGCAGTTCGCGCCCACGTCGGCTGCCGCTTCGATCTGGACAGGGTCGGGCTCGATGAACAGGCCGACCTGCGGGATACCGGCGTCGTACAGCTGGGCGATGACCGTTTCGAGCCGGTCGCGGGCCGCCACCACGTCGAGCCCACCCTCGGTAGTTACCTCTTCACGGCGCTCGGGGACAAGCGTGGCAAGATCGGGGACTAGGTCGCAGCAGATCGACACGATCTCATCGTCGGTCGAGAGTTCGAAGTCGAGTTTGCCCCTCACGGTCTCTTTCAGCAGGCGCACGTCGCGTTCGGTGATGTGGCGCCGATCCTCGCGCAGGTGGAACACAATGCCGTCAGCGCCGGCGGCCTCGCAGCGGGCGGCGGCATGCACGGGGTCGGGGAACGATTCCTGGCGCGCGTTGCGGAGCGTCGCCACGTGGTCAATATTGATGAGCAGGTTCGTCACGGGTCGGCTGATCGAGTCATGGGAGAAGCGAAAAGACGCTCAGGCGCCGGATGTACGTTGCAGCGCTACGGTCTCTTGAATTGATTCCATACAGCGATTGTATGATGGAGCGCACAAAATATTTCCGGATCGAGAAGGGCTCAGGCGTTTGAGTCCATGAATACCTCGATGATACGAGGGAGTAGGAATGGAGCAATTGCAGGGGGTGCGGCATCCGCAGTTGCATTTCGCACAGGCGCCCTGTATTTTCGACGCGGCTGCAATAATGACACGGCCTAGCGTGCCTTTGCCCACGAGCACGGCCTTCCGACTCCCCGACGAATAGCATCCAAAAACACACGCAGATGGCTTCAAGCCAAAGTATTCGAACCGGCATTCAGGTTGTCCTGGCGATCGTCATTATCGTTCTTTCGTATGTGCTCTATGAGTCCATCACCGAGCCGTACCAGCGCATCGAGCGTCAGCAGGAGCTGACCGAGCTCACCCGTCAGCGCATGTCCCACATCCGAACCGGGCTCATCCAGTTCAGCCAGGCAAGAGACAGTTTTCCTGACTCGCTGGACACGCTGGTCTCCTTTCTCCGTCAGGACTCGGTCATCATGGCCAGCCAGGATAGCATTTTCGGGACTACGATCAATCTTGACTCCCTGCTCTTCTCGCCGCGCACCGGTAATCAGTTCCAGTACACGGTGAACGACACCGGCCGCGTGGAGACGTATTTGCTGCAAGACCCGGACTCGGAGGACCAGGTGGGCACGTTGTCCGGCGACGTGACGCAAACCCATTCGGCAACCTGGGAGTAAGACGCAGCGTACGGCCGGCGGCATGCCGTGCCGCGCGCCGCGGTTTCACTGCAGAAGGTAGCTATGCAGCGACAGGCCTTTGCCAGCATTGATCTTTCGTGGGCCACGCTTCGCTATGCTGAGGTTGAGCACCACGCCGACGGAGTTCGCCCGCTGCGGCTCGGTAGCTGCGATTTCGACTTCGACGTGACCCGCGAACTCCTCCGCACCGAGGCGCCCACGCGCCTCGACGTCGTGGCCGATGCGCTGAGCGATGTGTTCGCCGGCGCCGCCTCGAACCAATTGCGCGTCGTGGTGCACCCCCCGGATGCCTATTCGTTCGTGACGGTGGTTCCGAAGGAGGCGCCCACCGAGGAGCGCGCGGAGCGGTTCCAGCAGGAAGCGTCGCTGCTCGCCGGCACCGAGCCCGGAAAAGGACTGTATCTGACGGCTTCTTCGGTGCATGCTGAAACCCATCTCGACGTGGAGCCGGTGCACGTGCTAGCCGTCCCCGACGACCGCCATGCCCGCTTCGAAACCGTTACGGCGGGCATGCCGCATGCGGACGTGCAGTGGGTCCTCAGCACGCAATCGGCGGCGCAGGTGACGACGCGCTCGATGCCCGCTGTGGAGGAGGCCGACGAGACGGCCATCACGTTGGTCGTCGGCGCGTATCCCGAGTACACCGAGTACGGGCTGCTCCGAAACGGCCGCTGGTATTTCAGCCACTACGCCGACGCCGAAGACCCGGCAGACGTCACGTACTTCGCCACCGCGCTCCTGGATCAGTTGGACATTGCGCGGTCGGCGGTGGCGCGCATTGGGCTGTACGGTATCGGCGCCAACGCAGACGCGTTCACGCCCTTCGAGAGCGTGTTTGGGGTGGCGCCCAAGCTGATCAACCCGTTCGGCGTGCTGGGGCTCGACCATGCGGCCATCCAGGGAGCGGACTTCGGCATTGGGGCCTACGTGCCGTGCATCGGGGCGGCCCTGTAGGCTTTTCGTGAGCGCTACGGCCTGACCTTTTCTCATCGCGGCCTTCACCGTCGCAGCGATTGGAGCGACTATGCGAATTATTGCAGGACGTTTTGGCGGGCGGACGCTCAAGGCGCCCGAGGGGCATCTGACGCGTCCGTCGACGGCGCGCACCCGGGAGTCACTCTTCAGCCTCATCGACAGCCGCATCTACCTCGATGGCGCGGAGGTGCTCGACCTCTTCGCCGGCACCGGCGCGCTGGGGCTGGAAGCTATCAGCCGCGGGGCTGCTCTCGTCACGCTCGTCGAGCAGCAGCGCCCCGTGCTGGACGTCGCGCGGGAGAACGCGGCCGAGCTGGACGTCGAGGACCAGTGTTTCTTCGTGCAGGGCGATGCCGTGGCGTACCTGGAGCGCTACAACGGACCGCCCTTCGACCTCGTCATGGCCGATCCGCCATACAAGCTGGAGGCGATGGAGCGGTTGCCCGATCTCGCCATCCCGCACCTCAAGGACGACGGCGTCTTTACGCTCGAACACAGCTCGCATCACTGGTTCGACGAGCACCCCCATCTGATGACGAGCCGGGCGTATGGTCGCACCATCGTGAGCCTGTTCCGGCCGCCGCTGGAGCCGCTCGACGACGAGGCCGACGCGGAGAGCGAGACCGCGTCAGACGCCGATGCTTGATCGCTGCCTGTTTCGCTCACCACCACGTCGCGCATGGACCGCCAGCTTGCCCTCTATCCCGGCTCCTTCGACCCGTTCACGTACGGGCACCTCGACGTGCTGGAGCGCGCGCTGCGCCTGTTCGACCGCATCGAAGTGACCGTCGGTATCAAGGCCGGCCGCGAACCCCTGTTTACCACCGACGAGCGCTGCCAGCTCATCCGCGCATGCACCGACCACCTGGAAGAGGTGTCGGTGGCGGCGCATGCGGGTCTCATCGTGGATCGGGCCCGAGAGGTGGGCGCCGTGGCGCTCGTGCGCGGCCTGCGCCAGGTGAGCGACTTCGATACCGAGTTTCGGATGGCCTTCGCCAACCGCAAGCTTCATCCCGACCTGGAGACGGTCTTTTTGATGACGTCCGAAAAGTACGCGCTCGTCAGCGCAACCATCGTGCGTGACGTACATCGCTGGGACGGGGACGCCTCCAAGTTCGTCCCGCCGCCTGTCGTAGAGGCCCTCCGCCACAAGCCGAAGAACGACGCGTCGTAGCGGTCGTTGGCCCCATTCGTTGCGGATCGTTTACGGTGAGCATTTTGTCCCTCCCCGGTCCTTCGCTATCTTATCGTCGTATCGTTTGCTTGAATCTCAACCCTGCAGGACGCTCATGCCCACGACCACCATCCAACTGAACGAGCGCGTGGCCGCGATGCAGCCCTCGGCCACCTTGGCGATGTCCGCCCGTGCGACGCAACTGCGCCGGGAGGGGCAGCCCGTCATCGCGCTCAGCGCCGGCGAGCCCGACTTCGGCACGCCCGAGCCCATTGCCAATGCCGGCATCGAGGCTATCCAGTCCGGCTTTACTAACTACACCGAGAATAAGGGCATGCAGGCGCTGCGCGAGGCCATCTGCGCGAAGCTCAACCGCGACAACGGCCTGTCGTATGCGCCCGACCAGGTGCTCTGCTCGAATGGCGCGAAGCAGTCGGTGGCGTTGGGCATCCATGTGCTGTGCGGGCCGGGCGACGAAGTGCTCATCCCGGCGCCCTACTGGGTGAGCTACCCCGAGATGACGCGCTTCGCGGGCGCCGAGCCGGCCATCGTGTCCACCACGGCCGAGGAGGGGTACAAGATGAGCCCGGAGGCCTTAGAGGCAGCGCTCAATAACAACACGCGGCTCGTCATTCTCTGTTCGCCTTCCAATCCGACGGGGGCCGTCTACACGGCCGACGAGCTGGAGGCGCTCGCCGCCGTGCTGCGGCGGTACGACGACGTGTACGTGCTATCGGACGAAATCTACGAGCACATCACGTTCGACACTGAGCACGTGTCTTTCGCGTCGCTGCCAGGGATGAAAGACCGCACTATTACGGTGAACGGTTTCTCGAAGGCGTACGCAATGACGGGCTGGCGGCTGGGCTACATGACCGCGCCCACGCCCATCGTGCAGGCAGCGGCCAAGGTTCAGAGTCAGCTCACGTCGGCGCCCAGCAGCATCTCGCAGAAGGCCGGCGTCGCCGCGCTGGAGATGGACATGGAGCCTGTGCAGGAGATGGTCGCCGCCTTCCGCAAGCGGCGCGACGTGGTGCTGGAGCGGCTCCGCGCCATCGACGGGGTGCGCTGCCCCACGCCGGGCGGGGCATTCTACCTCTTCCCCGAGGTGTCGTCCTATCTCGGCACGACGGCGCCGGATGGGCGGCTGGTCGATGACAGCGAAGACCTGTGCTTCTACCTGCTGGAAGAGCACAACGTGGCGCTCGTGCACGGGAATGCCTTTGGCGCGCCGGACGGGCTGCGCCTCTCGTACGCGGCATCGATGGACGACCTCAAGACGGCGCTGGATCGCGTGGAAGGGGGCTTCGCGGCGCTGCGCGGGTAGAGGGAGCAAGGGGCCGACAACAAACCCATCGGTCGTGCGTTCGAGGAAGATGACGCTACCCCCTGCGTCTGACCCGGCTTGAGCCTTCATCCGCAGTACCTCTGTACCCCGTGGAATCTGCTTCTTCCTCCCCCAACGCGCCGCGACGCGACGGTCCAACCGGGTCGTACGCGGCGCGCAGCGCTTCTGCCGATACCACGAAGGATCGGTACTGGCTGCATCTGCTGCTCTTTGTGCTCACGTTTGGGTCCACGGTGTACGCGGGGGCCGATTGGGCCAGCCGCACGTTGTACTACGAGCAGGTCGGCTACTGGGCGCAGGTTATCGACGGGGTGCGATACGCCGTGCCGCTGCTCCTCTTCCTGACGGTCCACGAGTTCGGGCACTACTTCGCGGCGCGCTACCACGGCATCAACACGTCGCTGCCTTACTACATCCCGTTTCCGTTCAACGGGATTGGCAACTTTGGGGCGGTCATCAGCATCCGGGAGCCGATTCCGAGCACGCGCAAACTGTTCGACGTAGGCGCAGCCGGTCCGCTCGCGGGGTTCGTCATCGCCTTCGGTGTGCTCGTTTACGCGATGGCGACCCTCCCGGGGCCGGAGTACCTGCTGGACCAGTCCGGTCACGACGCACTGAAAGAATACATCCGGCAGTACGGGTCCTTTCCCGACACCATGCTGTCCACGGAAAATGGGGATCAAACTATCCGCATTGTCGTGGGCGACACGTTGCTCTACTGGCTGTTGGCACAGGTCTTTCCCAACGTGCCGCCGATGTATGAGATGTATCACTACCCGGTCCTCTTTGCCGGATGGCTGGGGCTCTTCTTCACGGCGCTCAACCTGCTTCCGGTGGGCCAGCTCGATGGCGGCCACATCCTGTACGCCCTCTTTGGGAAGAAGTGGCACGGGCGCCTGGCACGCAGCTTCGTCGTTCTCCTGCTGATTTCTGGCGGGATCGGGTTCATGGATGCTATCGCCCCCGCGCTGTACGACTACTCGACGCTGGCTGGCCGCGCGTCCTGGATGATCTTGGCTGGAATCTTGTACTTCTACCTCCACCGCACCTTCAAGGGCAGCCAGCGGTACATCGCCCCGGTGCTGCTCGGCATTCTTGCGATTGTGGCCGTCGCGCAGTTCGTGCCGGCGATGGTGGAGCACTTCGGCTACTCCGGGTGGCTCGTGTGGACGCTCCTCATCGTGCTGTTCATCCGCGTGGAGCATCCGCCCGTGGTGCAACCGGATCGGCTGACGCCCCGCCGGCGCCTGCTTGGATACCTGAGCATCTTAATCTTCGTGCTCTGCTTTAGCCTCCGCCCCATCTTCATTGCGTAGCAGGGCCTCGACGGGCCTGGCCTGCGCCAACGTCTTGATGACATGACATGGATCCGGTTCGTAATGGGGTGCGCCGTGGCGGTGGGGGCGGCCAGCCCGCTCGTGGGCTGCGACACGGCCCCGGGCCCCACGCCCCTGAACCAACAGCAGCCGGTCGTGTCCGTCCTCGCCGTGGCCCCCGACACAGTGCGCGCCGCCGATCTGCCGGATGATCAGGTGGTCAACGGTCAAGCCCTGATCGACATCTCCATCGAGGTCACCGCGCGCGATGCGGATGGGACCGTCGACCGCGTGCTCGTATTCATCGACCCGGCCTACGGTGTTTCATCGCCCGGCCTCGCGCAATTTCCGCGCATTGAGGGCGACCGGTACGGCGGCACGGCGCGCTATCCTGTTGCCCTGGAGGCGGATGAGCTGCTCACCCTGCGGGCGTTCGCCGTCGACAACGACAGCCTGACGAGCAACCAGGTGACGACGCACATCCGCTACCTTCCCGACACTGCGAGCGATGCCCCATGATGGATCGCTTGATGTGCGTGCTGCTGGGCGCGCTGCTCTGGATAGGCGCCGGAACGGCACAGGCCCAGCCGGGGGGCGCCAAGCTGCTTCTGGCCGATGGCATCCCGAGCAACTTCGTGCAGGTCCTGGAGGCCGAGGGCGATTCGCTCTGGATCGGCCCACTGCTCCACCTCACGACGGACGGCGGGCAGTCCTTTGCCGTCGCCGAGGCCGACTCGTTGCTTAATTCGCGCAACCAGGTGTTCGTGCTCGACGTGGAGGGGCCGCTCCTCTGGGCCGGCCTGGCCTTCGCGACGGGCGATGGCGGCTCCGGAGCCGGCGGCTTCGTGTTTTCTGAGGACGGCGGCGAGACGTTCACCTACCGCTTCCCGCCGCTCGACGCCTTCTCCGACACGACGGTGACGTACGGCGGCAACACGCTCCGGGCCACGCCCATCACGGCCGAGTCCAACAGCGCGCCCACCGGCCTCGACGTGACGCCAGCCGGCGAGGTCGTCTGGAGCGCGAACGGCTTTGGCGGCATCCGCCAATCGATCGATCGAGGCCAGACGTGGCAGCGCGTCGTGCTCCCGCCCGACGGCCGCACGGCGATCTTCCCCGACAGCACGTATGATTTCGTGCTCGGGCCGCCGTCCAACCAGGGCACCGGTTCGCTCAACCACGTCGGCTTCAGCGTGCTCGTCGACGAGACCGGCACGGTGTGGGCCGGGACGGCCGGCGGGATCAATCGCTCGCGGCCCGAGGACGTGACGCCGGACGGTCGCATCTGGCAGCGCTTCGCGTTTGACGGCACGCCGGGCAGCCTCACGGGCAACCGCGTCGTGGCCCTCGCCGAGCAGCCGCAGCCCGGGCGCAATCCCGTGTGGATGGCGACGTGGTCGGCCAACCAGACGGCGAGCGACCGGCAGCGCTTCGGGGTGACCGTCACGCGCGACGGCGGGGCTACGTTCGAGACGGCGCTCGTCGGCACGCGGGTTTTCGACTTCGCGTTCCATGGCGGGCGCGTGTACGCCGCTGGGGGCAGCCTGTACATCTCCGACGACGGCGGACGCTCGTGGCGCACCGTGCGGTCGTTCCCCCTGCCCGACGAGACGCGCTTTCTGCCGCCTGATCCCGGGGTGCGAGCCGTGGCCACGACGCGCACCGCGCTGTGGGTGGGGACCGAAGAGGGCCTGCTCCGGCAGCGCTTCGGCGAGGAGACGTGGACCCTCTTCCGGGCCAACGTGCCGCTCGATCCCGAGACGCCCACCGAGGACGTGCCCCGCGTCGACACGTACGCCTATCCCAACCCGTTCTCGCCCGCTGCCGATCGCGTCGTGCGCATCCGCTACCCGCTGGAGACGGTCCGCAACGTGGAGGTGCGCATCTTCGACTTCAACATGAACCTCGTCCGCCGCATCGTCGACGACGCCCAGCCGCTGGCGGGGCAGGGCGCCGCCGAGACCGTGTGGGACGGCACCGACGGGGGCGGCCTGCGCCTCCCGAATGGCCCCTACTTTTACACCGTGGATGTCGGAGAGCGTACCGTGCGCGGCAAGATTTTGCTGGTCGAATGAAAACAGGGAAGAGGGAAGGGGGAAGAGGGTTTTCTTCCGCACTTTTCCATTTACCCCTTACCCGTTCCCGATTTGTCCCGAATCAACCCAATCCAATGCATCGACTCATACTGGCCGGATGGACTGCAGTGATCTTGCTGCTTGGCGCGAGTCCGGCGATGGCGCAGGACGTGGCGCCCGGCTCCTTCGCCCGCGTCGGCTTCAGCGCGCGCGGCATTGCGATGGGCAACGCGCTGGTGGCCGACCTCAGCGGCAATGCCAGTCCATACTACAACCCGGCCCTGGCGCCGTATCACACGGGCCAGAATCTGTCGGCTTCCGCGGCGTTTCTGTCGATGGACCGCGAGCTGCAGTTCCTCCAGTTCGCCACGCCCATCGCGCCGAGTGCCGGCATCGCCGTGAGTCTCATTCACGCGGGCGTGAACGAGATCGACGGGCGCGACGCGAGCGGCTATCACACCCAGACGCTGTCCACCGACGAGTTCGCGCTCTCCCTGGCGTTCGGCAACCGGTTCGGCGACCGCCTCTCGGCCGGAGCGACGCTCAAGCTCTACCGCGCCGATGTGCTCGACACATTGGAGCCCACGCTCACGCTCGGGATCGATGCGGGCGTGACGTACGCGGTGAGCCCCATGTTGCACGTCGGGTTCGTGGTGAACGACCTGCTGGCGCGCTACAGCTGGAACACGTCGCAGGCGCAGGAGGGCGGGCGCTCCACGACGGATCGCTTTCCCGTGCGCGTGCGGCTGGGCGGCATGGTGCAGCTACTCGACGACCGGTTGCACCTTACGGCCGAGTACGAGTCGCGCTTCACGGAGCGACAGCAGCGCGTGCGTGTGCCCACCTCGGCCGGCGCCTCGGTGAGCGACGCGTTCGAGACCGAGCGGCTCCTGCTGCATGGCAGCCGCCTCCGGGTGGGGGCGTCGTATCGTTTCGTGGAGGTATTCACAGCGCGCGCCGGCCTCAACCGGATCGGGGCGGGCGACCTCGAAGGGCTGAGTCCCAGTGCCGGCTTTGGCGTCGAGCAGCCGCTCGGCAACCTCGACGTGCGGGCCGCTTACGCGGTCGTGTTGGAGCCATACGTCCGCGACGGCATGCACCTGCTCTCGCTGACCGTCTTTCTCTAGCCAAGCGTCCGGCCTACTGCACCACGGCACAGGAGCGGGCAGCGTCCGTGCCCTCAGCGGCGCCCGCGTACTGGCCTGCGAAGTGCTCGCGGAGCGACGGCATGCGGCCGAGGTCCTCACCGCGCTCGTCGGCCGTGGCGATGAGCGACTCCAACTCCTGGATGAGGCGGCATGCATCGTCGAAGCGGTCGAGGGCGAGGTAGGCGTCCATCAACCAGCCGAACGAGTGGAAGTCACGCATGTGGATCGACCGGTTCGTGCGCTGTTGCCAGTCGACGGAGGCCTGATACGCGTCTTGATTCGAGGCGACGACGCGCTCCCACTGCTCCAGCTGCCGGAAGATATGGCTTGGCATGTGGAGCGCGTGCGACGACGCGGGCGCGACCTCGGCGTACGTGCGGGCCGAGCGCAGGCCGAGCGGTGCAAACGGCTCCGAGTCGTACACGTGGATGAGGTAGTGCAGCACGCCCGGATGCCGATCGTATTGCCGATAGAGGGCCTCCAGCTGCGCCGCGACAGGCACCACGTCCTCGGCCTCCTCCAGATCAAAGTCCTCAACGCTCATCTGGGCCAGGGCGCTGAAGGCAGCCGCTTCATCATCGTCGGGGTATTGCTCGGTGAGGCGCTGCATGGCGGCAGCGTACGCGTCACGCCGGGCCTCGATGTCACCCTCGCCGGTGTACAGCGTGCGGATCGCGTCGACGTAGCCGCGCTCGCGGTCGGTCCCCATCAGGCTGCTTGCGTCCTGCACCGAGTCCAGCCGGGCAAGCACTGCGCGCCCGGCCTCGTTGTCGTGCTGGTCCCACAGCGGGTGGTCATGCGTCATGGCCTCGCCCCAGTACGCCATCGCGAACTGCGGATCGAGCTCTCGGGCGCGGCGGAAGTGGTCGCGCGCCTCGGGGTACCAAAAGCTGTGCAGCGCGAGCACGCCCGTCAGAAACTCCGTTTCGGCCGCGCCGGTGGCCGAGGTCGGGAAGTCGATCGTGCCCAGGTCGAGCGCGCCGCCGGGCGCATCGGACTGGGCGTACGCCGGGCTGATGGTGAGCGCAAGCAGCAGGAGGAAGGCAACGAAGCCACGCACAGAGGGGCGTGTTGTCGGCGAGGTAAACATGGCAGGCGGCGCAGTGGTCAGAGAGGACGAGCGGAACGACATCACCCTCTGCAACGAACCGAGCCCCCTTCTGCTCCATGATGCCCGGAGGGACCGATCGCCGGCTCTACCACC
>CAYFRX010000096.1:0-10819 GCA_964345515.1 uncultured Rhodothermales bacterium | reverse complement strand
GGCCCGTACTGCGCCGGCCTGCACCGCGCCGACCGAGCGAGAGGCGCCATCGGGCAGGGCCGGGCCGGCAGCGTCGAATCATGCTTCGGCACAGGAAAGCTAGACGAGCCGGCGGGCAGCGTGCTCCCCGGCGTCAGTAGGCCCAGCGCTCGTACCGGGGATCGGTGCCGCGCACGTCTTCGAACAGCCACACCATGCGGTCGAGGAACCAGAACTTGCTGGCGTACTGAACGACTACGCCGAGCACGGTGGGCCAGATGGCGAGCTGCACGATGCCCCAGACGCACAGCACGAGCCCGACGGCCGAGAAGCCGTTCAGCACGTTCGGCAAGACGCGGTGCCGCTCCGGGATGGGCATCTCGTCGCGGCGGATCCAGACGCGCTCCCCGAAGACGGCCTTCAACGACCACCGGTCGGTCGTCGCAGGTGCGGCAAAGAAGCGGGGATTCAGCCACGTCCAGAGCAGCCCGAGCGCGAGGGGCATCAGAAACCACAGGCCGATCCAGGCGTGGCTCCACCCCGCCAGAATCAGGACGGGCAGGACGGCCGCGCGCGTCTAGACGCTCCACGGGTTGGCGTGGCGCATCCACGTCTCGTCGTCCATCTGGAAGGCCGAGGTGATAAGGTCATCGACGGCAGGCATGGCAACACGGAAAGGCATCAATTCGAAAGGGCGCCGGACACGGAATCGAAGGATAGGCTCCGAGGGGCCCAATGTCTTGGAAAAATCGGAACGGCTGCCGCGCTTTTTGGAGGGTCAGTCGGTGCGGCGCCAGGTGAGGCGGTCGCCTTCGAGCACGCCGTGCGAGTCTGCAAAGCCGGCGGGCATCTCCAGTACGAACTGCGCGGGAGCGCCGGAGCGCACGTTGTCCTGCGAATAGGGGGTCGTGTACTTGGCGATGGAGACGATCTGCGAGTCGGCGTTCGCGAAGAGGATGTCGAGCGCGAGCGGCGTGTTGGCCATCCAGAAGCCACGCGTCTGCTCATTGGGAAAAAGGAAGAGCATCCCGCTGCGTTCGGGGAGCGCAGTGCGCTGCATGAGGCCGCGCGTGCGGGCCGAGTCGGTCTCCGCGATCTCGATGTCGACGGTGACCAGCGTATCGCGCTCCTGGAGCACGTGCAGCACGCCCTCCTTGTCGAATGGGATGCTCGTCTCCGACTCCGACGCGGGGGCCGGTTCGGAGTTGTCGCCACATGCGCTGAGGGCGAGGAGCAGCGTGAGCAGCATAGAAAGGGGGAGGCGTGATATCATCGGAACCGAGAAGTCGGAGTCACTACAAACGGACGGTCAGTCGGTGCGCTGCCAGCGGATGCGCATGCCTTCGGTGACGCCGAAGCGGTCGACGAAGCCTGCGCGCACCTCGACGACGAACTGCTTGGGCGCCGCGGGACGGATCTGCTCCTCCGAGAACGGTTTCGTCCGCTTCGCGATGGAGACCACCTGCGAGTCGGGGCCCACGAAGATAATGTCGAGCGGCATGGGCGTGTTCTTCATCCAGAAGCCCGACGCGTCCGCCTCCTCGAAGATGAACAGCATGCCTTTATCGTAGCCCATCGAGCGGCGAAACATGAGACCTTGCGTGCGTTCTTGGTCCGTCTCCGCGATTTCGATGTCGATGGTGCGAACCACCGAGTCGCCGGGCTGGACGAAGGACAGGGTGCCTTCTTTCGTGAACTCGCTGCCCATGCTAATCGTGTTTCGGTTGTCCTCGCTGCCGCAGCCGGTGAAGAGGACGGTCACGATCAGGAGAAGTGCAAGAGTTGGAAGATGGTTCATGATCGGCATTGGAAACGGAGAGACGAGGAAACGGAGAGACGAGGAGTTGTTCTGCGTTTCATCGGCTCGCCGGTTCGTCGGTTCGTAAGTCGCGTTCCATGTACACCACGTCGGGCAGGGGATTGCGATAGTACGGCTCCGTCTCTTCGAAGCCGAGCGAGGCGTAGAGCCGCCGCGCTGCGGTCATCGAGGCGACCGTGTCGAGGCGCATCACGTCGTAGCCGAGCGTCTGGGCGTTGTCGACGATGGCTTTAGCGAGCGCGCGGCCCACGCCGCCGCGCCGGAAGGCGGGCCGCACGTACAGGCGTTTCATCTCGCAGATGCCATGTCCGTCCATCGGGCGGAGTGCCACGCATCCGGCGATCGCGTCGCCGACCTCAGCCAGGAGGAGGGTGCCGTCGGGCGGGGCGTAGTCGCCGGGCAGCGCGTCGAGTTCGGCCTCAAAGTCCTGGAAACAGAGCTCAAAATCGAGCGACTCGGCGTACTCGATAAACAGGGCGCGGGCGGCGTCCAGGTCGTCGGCCGTACGAGCCGGGCGGATGGTCAGCGTGTCGGTGGGCATCACGGGGACGGAGGGATGGAGCGCTAGTTGTGGAGAAGCTTTTGCGTCACGGCGTCACACAGCAGCATGCCGCGCTCGGTGAGTCGCACACGCCGATCGTCGATGAGTTCAAGATAGCCGTCGCGCATCAGCCGTGCCAGCGTGTCGGCCTTCTGTGCGTGCAGGTCCACGCCGTAGCGGGTCTGCAGCGTATCGAGGTCCAGGCCGTCGCGGGTGCGCAGCCGGAGGAGCACATACTCGTCAGCGAGGGCGGGGAGGTCGAGCGGCGTCTGCTGGGCCGTGGGTCGGTGCCGTTGGCGGAGGAGCGCTTCGTACCGGGCCAGGTTGCGCACGTTGGACCAGCGGTGCGCCGGCAGGCCGCCCCACCAGAACGAATGCGCCGACGGGCCTACGCCCAAGTAATTCGTGTGGTCCCAGTGGCGCTGGTTGTGGAGCCCCCGCTGTCCGGGCCGGGCGAAATGGGAGATTTCGTAGTGTTCATAGTCCTGGTCGGTCAGGAAGTCGACAGCGAAACGGTACTGGTCGGCACGCACGTCCTCACCAGCCTCCGTCAACTGATCGCCCGTGCACTCCTGGATGGCGATGTGAGGCGCGCCAAGCCGCACGGCCTTCTGGAGGTTGGCCTTCCAGTGCAGCGGGTCCTGCGCCGCCCATCCAAAGAGCAGGTCGACGGAGAACCGGTCGAACCCAGCATCGCGCACGGCGGCGATGGCGTCCTCGGCGTCCTCGGCCGCGTGGGGAGCTTGCAGCGCCGACAGATCATCCGCGTAAAACGACATCACGTCGAGGCTGAGCCGGTCTACGCCCAGGTCCAGGAGGCCGCGGAGGTAGGTCGAGTCGGCGTCGGCGGGGCTCAGCTCCAGGGTGGTCTCCTCCAGCGCCGAGGCGTCGAAATGGTCGTGAATGGACGTGAGCACTGCCTCGATCGCCTCCAGGTCGAGCAGCGAAGGTTGCCCGCCGCCAAAGTACACGGTGCGGATCGGCTCGGCGTAGCGCTGCGCGTAGTGCGCGAGCTCCTGCTGCACGGCCTGGCGGTAGGACCGGTGCGGCGGGCGGGCCAGCACGATGGGTGAGTCGTCGTACAGGCACGGCGTTGCGCGAAACGGAATGTGGACGTACAGGCCGGCCACGTGCAGCGAGAATAGGTCAGGCGGGCGACGAACCTTCAACGATTTCCTCTTCTACCTTCCACTCCTGGATCTGAACGTGTTCCTTGATCAGCTCCAGCGCATCGACCACGATCTCCTGGATGAGGACGTTCAGGCGCTCGTCGTAGCGGGCGCGGATGAGCGCGTCGGAGGAGCGTTCGGCGATCTGTGCGATGAGCTGGTCATTGTCGAGCGCGGCCACGTCGTGCAGCATGTCGTCCACCACGTGAAACGTGATGTCGCTGATGGCGTGCTGGAGCAGCGTGCTGATCCGGGGGCCGACCCCCGGAATCTGGGCGATCGTGCCAATCTCCCGATTGCGGTCGACGGCGTCTTGCACGTGCTCGTCGATGTACGCTCGGAAGCTGTCGCGGTAGGGCGCATAGCTGCTAGCTGTAGCTTCCTGCACCCGATGTGCGAAGGCCGACACAAGCGCCTCCTGCTGGGGCTCGATGACATCGCGGACGATGCGTTGCGTGATCGGGTTGCCGCCGCGCACGCCATCCTGGATGCCGGTCAGGATCCGGACCGTGACGCGATCGGTAATCTCTTCGACGAGAATGTCGCGGTACTTCGCGTAGCTGTGGTAGAGGTACGTCTCTCTCAGGTCGATGAGGCCCAGCCGCTGAATCTTCGGAATAATCGCGAAGACGCGCAGGATGCGGAGGAAGCGGAACGAACTGATCGGGATACAGCCGAGCACGTCGTACCAGTGGATGAACGGGTAGAAGAACCAGCGGTGGTACGTTTGCCGCCAGATGGCGAGCCCCCATCGCACGGCGATCTCCAGCAGGAAGACGCTCACAAACGCCAGGTCGATGAAGAAAAAGTGAGCGTGGATGTTCTGGTTGTAGAAGGTGAAGAACGCCGGGACGTACTGCTGCAGGACGGCCTGAAAGGATACGTTCAGAAACATCCAGTCGAAAACGATCAGCACGAGATTCGCGACAATGAGGCCCAGCATGATAAGGTCGAGGGCCACCGCGAAGAAGGCGCGCGTCCGGTCCGATTGAGACATAGGGGAGTACAGGTGATCGATGTTTATTTCGCAACGTGCAACTCGTAGTTTGCGTATCACGTGTCGCTGGGCGCATAGCGACCATACGCAAAACCCATCCCGCATTGCAAATCGGCCGGCCCCGCCGGTCCAACCGAACCCATGCTTGATGTCAACCAATTGCAGGAGGAGATGGAGGCGTTCAACGCTCACCAGGCCGAAGTGCACGAGCGCCGCCGTACCCAGCAAGCTGTCGCCGAGGACGCGCTATCGGCCGCGGGCGAACGGTGGGCGAGCTTGCGGGACGCGGTGCGGCAAGCCCAGCCGCGACAGCTCGTCGCCGCCATGCGCGAGGAGCCGACGGCCGTGCACACGGCCCCCGACCGTCCCACGCCGATCACCGTCGTCGCCACCGACGGCTCGCAGATCTACCCGGACCGGCACGTGGAGCCGACCTGCTTCCTGATCAACGTGAGCCAAATCGCCTTTCAGTACGGCACCTCCGAGGCGCCGCTCCTGACAGCCACGCCGCGTTTTCGGTACCGCGAGCGCGACCTGGAGGATCACTTCGACGACGTGCTCGCGTCGATGACCACCGAGGTCGTCTCCGCCATCCGGGACGAGCACGAGCTGCGCGAGCTGCTCAGCACGGCCCGCAGCGCCCGCCGGTCCGGCCGCCCGCTCGTAGCCCTGGCCGACGGCACGCTCATCCGATGGATGATTCGTGGGATGCGCAATCGGGCGCTCGAAAACAAACTCGTCAGCAAGTACACCAGCCTGCTGCAAGACTTCATGGCGGATGAACTGCCGCTTTGCTCGTACATCAGCATGCCGGGCAACACGGAGGTCGTCCATCTGCTCCAGTTCTTCCTCGACAGCGATCTCGCCGATGAGACCTCCGACGTGCGGCTCGACGGGCTCGTTGATCGTCAGCTGTTCACGGAAACGTTGCCGCCCGGCGCGCGCTCGGCCACGTTCTCGTCGACATCGCATATCCAACGCGAGTATCCGGAGGGCAACAAGATTTGCTATTTCTACGTCCACATCCCGTCGGCGTGGGGCGACGGCGAGATCGGCCGCGTCGAGATGCCCGAGTGGGTGGCCGACGATCCGGCCCTCCTCGACCGGCTGCACAGCGTGATCCTCAGCGAGTGCCAGAAGGGCGAGGGCTATCCCATGATTCTGTCGGAGGCGCACGAGCACGCCGTCATCCGGGCCCGGGAGCGGGAGCAGTTCTACCGCATGATCGAGCGCTCGATGCAGGGCGCCGACCTGCCCGCGAACGGCTCGCGCAAGCGGCGGTCGAAGCAGCGCCCACGCGTGTAGGAATTGTCGATCGTCGAGTTTCGATTTTCGATTCCGTACAGCGCGCCGGCACCCTTCAACATCTTTTAAGCGGAAGTTTATCATGTCTGACCCCATCGCCGAAGTCATCGAGTCCAGCACGCGCCAGTTCACGGCGGAAGTTCACCGCGGCGCCGACGCGCCGGCGTTCGGCACGTGGGTGGCCGTAGAGCACGACAATGGCACCGTGCTGTACGGGCTCGTGAGTCACGTGGAGCACGGCAGCTACGAAACGAGCCGGCAGCCCGTGGCGCTGGGTAAGACGAAGGAGGAGCTCGCCCAGGAATACCCGCAGGTGCAGGAGCTGCTGCGCACCACGTTTCGGGCGCAGGTGCTCGCCTGCGCCGACGACGTCGGCACGATCCAGCAGACGCTCCCGCCGCATCCGCCCGACATCCATGACTTCGTGCGACCCTGCCCGCCGGACGAGGTGCAGGGCCTCGGCGCACCGTACGATTACATGCGCACGCTCGTCCAGAGCCCCGATCCCGCGGTTCCCGTGGACGACCTGCTCGTGGCCGTCCTGCGGCAGGTGCGCACCGCGCACGGCGGCGACCATGGCAGCGACGACGCGCTCGTCGAAGCTGGGCGCGCGCTCAGTCGCCTCCTCGATGACGACCACGAACGGCTGCAGTCCATCCTTCGCCGGGTGGCATGACCCCTGACGCGGATGACTGAAGCGTGGGGGATGGCGGCCTCTCTGCGGTCCGTGTCAGGGAAGGCTGGCTTTATTTCCGGCATGAAATTTTGTATAAATACTAGAGTAAGATGCTGACCCTTCAGCATGTGGGGGTTTCTAGGACTCGACTGCATGACCCATGCTGAATTTGACATCCTTAACGAGCACGCAGCATCGGTGGGCCTGGATGGGCGGCGGAGCGCTCCTGATCGCCGGACTCATTGGCGTGTTCGTGATGCGTCACGGTGGAGGAGCGTCCGACGTTTCATACAACAGCACCGTCCGGCCCATCTTCAACGAGCAGTGCATGGCCTGTCACGGGGGCGTGAAGCGCGAAGGCGGCTTTAGCTTGCTGTTCCGGACGGACGCCCTGGATACGACGGACTCCGGCAAGCGGCCCATCGTGCCGGGCGATCCGGGCGAGAGTGAGCTCATCCGGCGCGTCACGCACAGCGATCCCGACGAGCGCATGCCGCCGAAAGGCGACCCGCTCAGTGAGGAGCAGATTGCCACGTTGAAGCAGTGGATCGAGTCCGGTGCGCGCTGGGAGAAGCACTGGGCATATATTCCGCCCACCGAACCTGCTCTTCCCGACGTGGCCCGGTCCGCGTGGCCGCGCAGTGGAGTGGATTATTTCATCCTGTCGCGCCTGGAGGCGCATGGCCTCGCACCCTCTCCGCGTGCCGACTGCCACCGGCTGATGCGGCGTCTTCACCTCGATGTGGTGGGCCTCCCTCCGTCGCCTGATCGCGTGACGGCCTTCTGCGCCAATCCCTCGCCGGCGGCGTACGAGCAGGTGGTCGACAGCCTGTTGGCCTCGCCGCGCTTCGGCGAGCATTGGGCGTCGATGTGGCTGGATCTGGCGCGCTACGCGGACTCGAAGGGCTACGAGCGCGACCCGCACCGGACTATTTGGAGATACCGGGACTGGGTCATTCGCGCCTTCAACCAGGACATGCCCTTCGACCAGTTTACAACCGAGCAGTTGGCAGGCGATCTGCTGCCCGATCCGGAGAAGGAGCAGCTCATCGCGACGGCCTTTCACCGGAACACGATGACCAACACGGAGGGCGGCACGCGCAACGAAGAGTTTCGGGTGGCCGCCGTGATCGACCGGGTCAACACGACGATGAACGTGTGGCAGGCGACCACGATGGAATGCGTTCAGTGCCACGGGCATCCCTACGACCCGTTTCGGCATAGTGACTATTACGAGCTCTACGCGTTCTTCAACAACACCGAGGACGCGGACCGCAGCGACGACCGGCCGCGGCTGCCCACGCTCGACGAGGACAAGCGCGATCGGGGAGCGGCGCTTGCAGCGGCCATCGCCCGGTTGGAGAACCGGCGCGACTCCCTGCTGCAAACACCCGATCTGGTGACGAAACGCAAGCGCTGGGAAGCATCGCTGCAGGAGGCCATGGCTAGTTCGACCGACGACCTCACGATCGATCGGGACGCCTTTCCGATAGGGACCGATGCGCTGACGCAGGTCCTGAAGATTATCAACACCCCCGAAGACGAGCGCTCGCTCTCAGGGCAAGATCAAGTCGTGGAGCTCTTCGGGCTCATCGCGCCCGAGCTCGAACCGATACGGACCCAACTCCAAGCGAAGAAGGAGGCGCTCGACGCCCTCGACCCGGTGTACACGCCCATCATGCAAGAGCTGCCATCCGGGCACAGCCGCACGACGCACGTCTTCGAGCGCGGCAACTGGTTGACGAAAGGAGAGAAGGTGGAGCGGGACGTCCCGGCCTCGCTCAACGACTGGCCGGAGGGTGCGCCCCGGAACCGGCTGGGGTTGGCCCAGTGGCTCGTCAGCGAGGACAATCCCCTGACGGCCCGCGTCACCGTCAACCGCTTCTGGGCGAAGCTCTTCGGGCAGGGCATCGTCAGGACGCTGAGCGACTTCGGCACGCAGGGCGCGCGGCCCACCCATCCGGAGCTGCTCGACTGGCTGGCCCTTCGGTTTATGCACGAGCACGACTGGCACATGAAGCCGCTCGTGAAAGACCTCGTGATGTCTGCCACCTACCAGCAGACGGCCCGGTGGACTCCCGAGCTCCGCGAGCAAGATCCGCGCAACCGGCTGCTGGCGCGCGGCCCCCGCGTGCGGCTCTCCGCCGAGCAGGTGCGCGATCAGGCGCTGGCCGTCAGCGGCCTGCTGAGCGATACGATGTACGGGCCGAGTGTGATGCCGCCCCAGCCCGACGGCGTGTGGAATAGTCCCTACGACGGGCAGGAGTGGGTAGCGAGTGAAGGGGCCGACCGGTATCGTCGGGCGGTGTACACGTACTGGAAACGCACCAGCCCGTACCCCTCGATGGTAGCCTTCGACGCGCCCAGCCGGGAGACCTCGGTGGCCCGCCGCATTCGCACCAATACGCCGTTGCAGGCGCTGGTCACGCTCAACGATCCCGTCTACGTGGAGGCGGCCCGGGCGCTCGCCCAGCGCGCCCTCGACGAGACCGATGGGTCCGTCGCGGCGAGCATCGATCACATGTACCGCCGGGCCTTGCTCCAGCCGCCCCGTGCCGAGACGGTGCAGGTGCTGCGCCGGCTCTATCGAGACGCGGTCGCGCACTACCGGGATCACCCGGTGGAGGCCGACTCGCTGCTGCACGTGGGGGCGCTGCCGCTCCGCACGGGCGATCGGGCTGCGGAGGTAGCCGGGTTGACGGTCGTCGCGAATGCCATCATGAACCTGGACGCATTCATCATGACGTCGTAGTCCCTGCCGGGGGAAGGACGGCGGTAGATGCGCCCGTTTCACCGCAATCGATTACTTGAACGGCTCATCGTCATGGATTTGCTGAACGAAGCGAAACAACGAGTCGCCCACTTTAACACGCGGCGGCAATTTCTGAAGAAGGCTACTGGGGGATTGGGCGCCGTTGCCCTGGCCGCCTTGGCCGGCCCCGGGGCGGTGTCGGGTGAGGGGGACGATCCGGACCGGTCGGAGGACGTTGAGGATCCGCTGGCCCCCAAGGCCGCGCACTTTGCCCCCAAGGCCAAGCAGGTCATCTACCTGCACATGGCCGGCGCGCCGTCCCAACTCGAACTGTTCGATTACAAGCCCGCGCTTGAGCGGCTGCACGGGAAGGACTGTCCCCCTTCGCTGCTGGAAAACGCGGAGTTTGCGTTCATCCAGGGCGTGCCCAAAATGCTGGGACCGCAGGCGCGCTTTCAGCGGTACGGGCAGTCCGGGGCGCATGTCTCCAACATGCTGCCCCACTTCTCGCAGGTGGTGGACGAGGTCACGTTCCTGAAAGCCGTGCACACGGACGAGTTCAACCACGCGCCGGCCCAGCTGCTCATGCTCACGGGGGCGCCGCGGCTCGGGCGCGCCAGCATGGGATCGTGGATCACGTACGGGCTGGGCTCGGAGAATCAGAACCTGCCGGGCTTTGTCGTGCTCCTGTCCGGAGCGAATCAGCCCAGTGCGGGCAAGGCGGCCTGGGGCAGCGGTTTTCTGCCCACGGTGTACCAGGGCGTGCAGTGCCGCTCGGAGGGCGATCCGGTGCTGTACGTGTCCAATCCGAAAGGGATGGATCGCGACCTGCGCCAGCGCTCGCTGGAGGCGATCAATACCATCAACAAGCGGCAACACGAGGAGATGGGCGACCCCGAGACGCTCTCGCGCATCGCGCAGTACGAGATGGCCTACCGCATGCAGATGTCCGTGCCCGAGGTGATGGACATCGCCGACGAGCCGGACTACATTCACGAGATGTACGGGACGAATCCGGGCGAGGCCTCGTTTGCGAACAACTGCTTGCTGGCGCGTCGACTGGCCGAGCAGGGCGTCCGCTTCGTGCAGCTCTTCCATTGGGGATGGGACTCGCACGGCACCAACGAAAGTACGGGGCTCAACAAAGGGTTTGTGGAGCGCTGCCAGGAGATTGATCGTCCGATGACGGCGCTCCTCATGGACCTCAAGCAGCGCGGCATGCTCGAAGAGACGCTCGTCGTGTGGGGCGGCGAATTCGGCCGGACGCCCATGCTAGAAAACCGAGCCGGGATCAACAACCCGTTCACCGGGCGAGACCATCACAGCGACGCCTTCACCATGTGGATGGCCGGCGGCGGCATCAAGGCCGGCCACACGCATGGGAAGACCGACGAGATCGGGTACCACGGGGTCAAAGGGCAGGTGCACGTGCATGACATCCAGGCCACCATCCTGAACCAGCTCGGCATGGATCACGAGCGGCTCACCTATCCCTTCCAGGGGCGCGACTTCCGGCTGACCGACGTGCACGGGCACGTCATCGACGAAGTCATTGCGTAGCGATCAGGGAGCGAACCATTT
>CAYFRX010000095.1:0-10882 GCA_964345515.1 uncultured Rhodothermales bacterium | reverse complement strand
CTGAATGCAATCGAGCGTGAAGCTGCGGTTTGCTCGCTACCCCATGGCCTTCGCGCGTTGTAGGACCGATGTAAACCCGCAACCTGAAACCTCCCAACCTGAAACCACTCAATACCGCAGGATCGCTGCGACCGTGGCGTGCTCGGGTACCTCGTCCGGCGCCACGACGTGCACCGTACCGCTGTTCGTGAGCGTGTGCCCCACGGCGACGTCCAGCAGATCGGAGGCCGATTCGGACGACGCCTCGCGCATCTCGACGTCACCGCGGTCCGGGTCGAAGAGACCCCACACATGGCTATTTTTGGCCACGAAAAGCGTATCCACACGCTGGTAATACGCTGCTGGCACGACCTCCTCGGACGTCGCTGCCACCCGTTCTGCTTCAGTGCTGGCCAGCTGTTGATAGTCGCTCAACGCCTGCCCCTGATCGGCCTCAAAGTGCGCCGCCACGACCCCCCAGGCGCGATCGTGAAGCTCGTCGAGCGACCAGTCGTTCGGGTTGCCATCGACGCCCTGCTCGGTTACGTGCGAGTACTGGTTCGCCTCGCCGTAGAGGCCGCGCAGATAGTCGAGGCCGGCCAGCACGAGCGGCGGCGGCGTGGACGCGCTGTTCAACACCTGGCGCACGCCGTTATCGAGCGTCCGGAAAAAACGCAGGATTTGCTCCTTGACGTTGGCCTTGTCGCCGGCGTCGCTCTGCCCATGGAAGATGGCCGACCGTTTGGCTCCGCTCCCGGCGGTACCGGTGTGAAATCCCAAGTAGGTCTCCAGATCGTCGTGCTGCATGGCCTCGGGCAGGCTGGTCGGCACGTCGCCCAGCGACACCTTCTCGGCGGTGTGCCGCGTGCAGCGATAAAGCGCCACGCCGCCCTGGCTGAGGGTCAACACGTAAAACGTCCCGTCGTGGGCCAAGTACTGGAGCAACGGACGAATGTGAAACGGGCCGCCCACCTGCACACGGCTCTTGAAGTCGAGCGGCAGCCGATACGTCCGCAGGAACCCGTCGCCCACGAACAGCGCAAGCCCGTCGCTCTGATGCTGCCAGAACTGGCTCCGGTCGAGCAGCTCATGCAAGGGCGCCAGCACGGACTCGGTGGTGGCCGCATCCACGCCGTGGCGCGCGAGCTGATCGGACGCTTCCTGCAGCAGGTTTTTGAGACGGGCCGGGTTCTGCTTGCTTTCGTTCCACACGCGCTCGGTGGGAAGATAGATGGAGACGCGCGGTGCGGCCCCAGATTCAATCAGTTCAATCAGATCCTGCTGCGTAACGGGATCGACGTGCTTTTCTATGGTTTGCATGAGTAGACGGTTTGACGTGAGTGATTCGTGAGAATGGCTCGTTGTCGGCACACGCGGTCTGCGCGGAGGGCCGAACGCCGGGCGCCTCGAAAGACCTCGGCAAGGGGATCTCCCTCGCCGCCTCGTGCCGTGTTTTTCACGGGGAGGGTCATACGAGCGGCCCGATCTTTACCTGAAACTTCTAAGTATATGGACTATACAGACTTCTCCCTGTTTCTCCTGTTGCCCGGCTTCGGCCGTGTCGCCGTTATGACCGTGGATCATTCTCGCCCGCTCGATGCGCTTCGTGCGCAGGCCCAGACGCTCGAAGCGCGGTCGCACGTTCCTTTCTCCAGCGCCCCGTCGGCTGCCCTGGTGTTGCTCGGCGACGGCCACTGGATTCCAGGCGTACGGGTTGACAGCGCGGCTTTCTCGCTTTCGCTGCCGGCGCTCATGAACGCCGTCACGACGGCCGTCGCCCTGGACCGCACCGAGTCCATGGTGGCCTTCGTGCTGAGCACGGCGGCGCGTCCGGCCGATCGGCAGTACGTCGACGGCCTGCCGGGGGCTGCGTTTGACCTGTTGCACGGCGATGTGTTCATTCGGGCGGA
This sequence comes from uncultured Rhodothermales bacterium, assembly GCA_964345515.1. Classification (GTDB taxonomy): domain Bacteria; phylum Bacteroidota; class Rhodothermia; order Rhodothermales; family Salinibacteraceae; genus JAAAPH01. The sequence continues at coordinate 8,993 of CAYFRX010000095.1, read as the reverse complement.
TCAGCCCAACGGTCCCTCGCTCCCCGCCCCCACCGGCCCGCTCGACCCGTTCGTTGCGGCCGATGGCCCGGCGCCCGCCGACCGGGTGGCGCAAGCACGGCGCATCGCCGACCGCGCGCTGACGCCGGCGTCGGGATTTCCCGTAGGCACCTTGCTAGAAATCGCGGACGGCCGCCTGCTGCCAGGTGTCAACGTGGAGCATGACGACTGGAACCGCATCCTCTGTGCGGAACGCAACGCCCTCGGCACCGCACACGCGTACGGCGTGGCTGATGCCGTGCAGGCGCTCTACCTGTCGTGCCCGCTTGATGCAGATGGCACGCCGTGCGGGGCCTGCCGGCAGTGGCTCGTGGAACTCGCTCCCGACATCACGCTTTGGATGGATCGGGATGGCGACCCGCCTGAGCAGCGCTCCCCACGTAGTCTGCTCCCGGGCTCCTTCAGCGGACAGGCCATCCCCCGCAGCACGCTCTAACTCCCCTCACCGGCCGCGCCTCGTGACCTCGCGGCCCCTTTCCCCCCTTGCATGGTCTGGCACGTCCTTATCTTTTTCATCGGCCTCGGCATCCTGTACTTTGGGGCCGAGTGGCTCATCAAAGCGGCCACGCAGACGGCCCTGCACTACGGCATCCGTCCGATCGTCGTCGGCCTCACCATCGTGGCTCTGGGCACCTCGTTGCCGGAGTTTTTCATCAACTTCTTCGCGGCCTTTACCGGCGAGCACGACCTGGCGCTCGGCAACATCATCGGCTCCAACATCTGCAACATTGCACTCATCCTGGGCTCCAGCGCCATGATTTTACCGCTGGTCGTGCAGCCCCAGATGCTGTCCAAGGAATACCCCCTCATGATGGGCGCCATGGGGCTCTTTTACGTCGTTGCGCTGGATGGCCGGATTGGCCAGTGGGACGGCCTGCTCATGGTGGTCAGCTTGCTCGGCGTGATGCTCTTTCTGTTCATCGATGCCAAGCGGCACCCGGACCCGCCCCTCGTTGACGAGGCGCTGGATGACGATGAGGAGGGCGAGCTCCAGACGCTGTGGCAGAAGGTGCTGTACACGGTTGCGGGCATGGTCTTTCTGGCCGGCGGGGCGCGCCTCATGGTGCAGGGCGCCGTCAGCATCGCCAACATCATGGGCATCGACCACGTGGTGATTGGCCTCACAATCGTAGCGATTGGCACGAGTCTGCCCGAGCTCGCCGCCTCGATGGTCGGCGTCATCCGGCAGGAAGCGGACCTGTCCGTGGGCAACGTGATGGGCAGCAACATCCTGAACGTGCTGTTCGTGGTGGGCGCCATCGCGCTCGTCAGTCCGCTGGAGGTCCGGCCGCAATCGCTCGGCGTCCACTTTCCGGTCATGCTGGGATTTGGCGCGCTCGTCCTCCCGCTGGCCTGGACCCAATATTGCATCACCCGCTGGGAAGGCGGCCTCCTGTTCGCCGGCTTCCTCGGATATATGGCCTACCTCATCCTGCCATACGTTTGACGACGACGGGGAACGCGTCTCGCCACGAAGGGTGCATTACTACCTACGGCTTCGGCCTCGTCGCCTCCCACCAGTTGTTTGCGTCCTGCATGTCGCTCTCTTTCGGCTTAAGTCCCTGGCTCCTTGCGGTGTGTCTCTCCCTCGCGGCCGGGCTGACCTACGTCTCGTACCGCCGCACGACGCCCCCGGTGTCGCGCAGCTGGCGCTGGCTTCTGGGTGGGTTGCGCTTCACGGCGCTGGCGCTGCTCTTCTTCCTCCTGCTTGAGCCGGTCATGCGCCAGCTGAGCGCCTCGGAGCAGCCGCCCGTCCTCGCAGTGCTGTTCGACAACAGCGAAAGTCTGCAGGTGACCGCCGGCGGCCGGACCGACACAGCCCGCACCGCCCCGCAGGACGCCGTCCGTGCCGCCCTCCGCCAGATCGACGCTAGCACCCTCGACGGCGACCGGCGGTTCTTTGCCTTCGACCGCAGCCTGCGTGGCCTCGACGCGGCCGACGTGCCCGACTCGCTGCGCTTCGACGGGGCCCGCACCGACATCGCCGCGGCGCTGGAGCAGATTCGCACCGAGCTGCAGGACATCAACCTGGGCGGCGTCGTGCTGATCTCCGACGGCCAGTACAACACCGGCCAGAACCCGCTCTACGTGGCCGAGCGTTTCACGACGCCCATTCACACCCTCGTGGTGGGCGATACCACGCGGCGACGGGACGTCCAGATCCGCCGCGTCACGACGAACGACATCGCGTATGTCGACACCGAGCTGCCCCTCCAGATCGGGCTGCGCGCGGAGTCGGCCGGCGGCGAGCCGGTGACCGTCGAGCTCTTTCGTGACGGCGAGCGCATCGACACCGAGCGCGTGCAGCTGCCCACCGGCACGGCCGAGGTGCCCGTCGACCTGAGCTACACGCCAGAGACCGCCGGGCTGCATCGCCTCACCGCCCGCGTCACAGAGCTCGACGGCGAAGTGACCTACCGCAATAATGAGCGCGCCACCACGGTCCGCGTGCTCGAAAGCAAGCGGACCGTGTTGCTGCTGGGCGCGGCCCCCTCGCCCACGTTCGGCGCCGTGCGGCGGCTGCTCGAAGAGGACGCCAACACGGAGGTGGCTCCGTTCGTACCCCGACGCGGCGGCGGATTCTATCAGGGCGAGCTGCCAGCCACCCTACAGGATTTTGATGTGCTCGTGCTGGCGGGCTTTCCAAGCGACGCCGTGCCGCCTTCAGCCATCGAGCGGGTGGCGCAGGCCGCCGAGGCCGAGATGCCCCTGCTGTTCATCCTCGACCAGCAGACCGACCTGCAAGCCCTCCAGCAGTACCTAAGCGGCGTCCTGCCGGCGCAGATCGAGCGCGTCCGGTCGAGCTACGTGGAGGCCGGCCTGGTGCCCTCTGAGGCGAGCACGCGCCATCCGATCTTCGAGATTTCAGAGATGGACCCCGACCTCTGGCGCCAACTGCCCCCGCTTCAGTATAACGAAAGCCGCTGGGTGGCCTCGCCGGACGCCACCGTGCTGGCCACCACGCGGGTGCGCGGCGTCGAGCTGAACGATCCGATGCTGGTCATCCGCGACCGGACTGGGCACCGCACGGCGGCGCTCCTGGGCGCCGGCGCGTGGCGCTGGGCCAACCTGCCCGAGGACCTGCAGGCCGTTGCCCCCGCGTGGCCCGGTCTGCTCAACAACACGATCGAGTGGGTGACCACCCGCGAGGACGACCGGCCCGTGCGGGTCGAGCCCGTCCGCGAGGCCTTCGCCGGCAACGAAAGCGTGTCGTTTACGGGGCAGGTGTACGATGAAAGCATGAATCCGGTGGACGATGCCTCGGTGGAGGTCAACGTCCGCGCCCCAGATGGCACGCGCTACCCCTACTCGATGAACGCCGTGGGTAATGGCCGCTACGTGCTCGACGTGGGTAGCCTGCCCGAGGGCGGCTATGAATACACGGCGGAGGCGACCCGCGACGGCGCTGCCCTGGGCACGGATCAGGGCCAGTTCGCCGTGGGCGCGCTCACCCTGGAGTTTCGCAATACCCGGGCCAACGCCGCGCTGATGCGGCAGATTGCCCAACGCTCCGGGGGCGCGTTCTTCACCGTCGAGCAGGCGGCTGAGCTGCCGGTGCAGTTGGCCCGCTCGGACTCCTTTACCCCTCGGTCCATCACCAACGAACGGGAAGTGAAGCTGTGGCACGCCTCTGGATTTTTGATTGCAATCATCGCCCTGCTGGCCGCGGAGTGGATCCTCCGCAAACGACGGGGCATGGTCTAGAAATCCGCTGACCGTGAACACTTGACGACGGTGCGTTTTCCACATATCACCGTCGCACCACCATCACACGGAGAATTGGAGCAGTTGGCTTATGCCTTCCGAGTCGGCCTCGTCATCCTCGCAGCAATCACTTGAAGCGTACCTCGACGACGCCATGGGCGTGCGGTTCGGCGCGCTCTCCCGCTTCGCACAGCCGCTCTTCGAACTGTACGGCATCGATCTGCAGTCAAGCCTCGCCAAGCCGCCCGCGACTCGCTCAGCCAAAGAGGTGAACGTGCTGCTGACGGTGCTGGACACTGCCCGCCTTTTTTGGGCCTACTTCTCACTCGACGCCGCCCACCAAGACCAACACGCAGCCGACCTGAAGGCATGCCTGGTTGGCCCTGCGCCCGATGCGGACGCAGAAGATTCTTTTCAGGAGCTCATGGACCTGATGCGCGAGCGGTGGACCGCCCTCCCGAACTCGCTGCGTCACCATGCCCAGGCGACCGTCCCCTCGACCCTGCCCTCCTTCGAGGCGCTGCTTGACCAGCACGGTGGCCCCTCGAACGAGGGCTCCGCTCACGCTGATGGCTACGGCGCCGATCAGTTGGAGAAGCCGGAGGCCCTGGCGCTTTTCGCGCAGCCCCTGCTGGAGGATCCGGAAGTCCACGTTGATCCGGACGTGCTTGAACAGCGCATGGCGCTCGCCACGGCGTACTGGGAGTTGGCCCACGCGGACGCCAGCCACCGCGATCAGATGCTCCAAACGCTGCTGCACCGCTTCGCCGACTCCCCCGACGAGCGGGACGCGTTGCAACAGCAAGCGCACGAGATGCTCCGTCGGTTCGAGGATCTATTCCCCGAACACGCAGCCTGAGCGCCCGCCTTCCGGCTGGCCACTGCCAGCCTGACGGGCACTAACCCAGCCGACGGGGTCCCATCGAGGGCGCTCCGAGGCGAGCTGCGATCCGGTGCACGAATCTTGCTCCCACTTCCGCGGTATGATATTAACTGACAGTCCCCGCTACATCACTTAGCGTTTCCCTCCGCTCACATGATCCCCGATACGCCCCTTTCGGACACGGTCTCGTCTCCTGCTGACCTCGATACGCTGGGGGAAGATTCTGAGGCGCTCGCTCGCCTGCTCGCCGCGATCCGGCGCCACCTGCACCGCAACCCGGAGGTCGGGATGCGGGAGCACGACACGTCGAAGTTCATCCGAGAGACCCTGAGCCGATACGGGCTCGACGTCAAAGGGCCAATCGCCGAAACAGGGTTGTACGTTGACATCGAAGGCGACCATCCCGGTGGCCACGTCGGCTACCGGGCCGACATCGACGCCCTTCCGGCCCACGATGCCAAGCAGACCGGGTACCGTTCGCACAACGACGGAGCGGCTCACCTCTGCGGCCACGACGCGCACACGGCGATAGGGATTGGCGTAGCTCTGATGCTCCACCACCGGCGCCACGAACTGAGGGGCCGAGCCCGCGTCTTTTTTCAGCCGAACGAGGAAGGACTCCCCAGCGGAGCGCCTCTCATGATTGAGGAGGGCGTCTTGAACGGACTGGACGCCGTCCATGCCGTCCACGTCGATCCGTCGTTGGGCGTGGGCCGATACGGCTTGATGTCTGGGGCTGCTACTGCGGCTTCCGATCGCTTCGACGTCTTCGTCCGCCATGAAGGGACTGGGCACTCGGCCCGCCCTCACGAGTCCGTGGACACGGTGTGGGTCGCGTGCCAGATCATGAACGCCTTCTACCAGTTGGCGGGTCGCATCACCGACCCGCGCAACGCTACGGTGATCACGATTTGCCGACTCTCGGGCAGCCAAGCCCACAACGTGATTCCAGATGAGGTGGCGTTTGGCGGCACGCTGCGCACGGTGAGCACCGATGATCGCACCTTCCTGCGCCGGAAGCTGGGTCAGGTGGCCGACCAAATTGCCAGCTTGCACGGGGCGAACGCCTCGGTCGAATACGAGATGGGGTCTCCGCCGGTTATTAATGCCGCTACGCTGGTCAGCAACATTGCAGATACCATCCGCGAACTATTTGGCGATCACGCCATCTACCAAATCCCACGCGTCAGTATGGGAGGCGAGGACTTCTCGCATTACCTCAAGCATGTACCCGGCGCGCTGGTCCGCGTAGGCACGGCGTCGAGCCCGGAAACGAGCTACCCGCTCCACGACGACCGCTTTGACATCGACGAAACCCCCCTCGCGCCGACGGCACGCTTGATGGCCCAGGTGCTCATCAACCACCTCGATCGGCAGCCGACCGATGATGCCATCTCGAATGGGGTATGGGACGGGTAGCCGTTGCAACTGGGGACCGGCGGCCATATTTTAGAGGACATTTCCCTCTGGGCGCTCAAGGTGCCCGCGGGTTCCTTTCTCCTCGACCCGACGACGCCCCTTCCGATGCCAAACCGCTTGGCCCTGCTTTGTGCCGCGCTGCTCGTGGCCCTGCCCGCATCGCTCCAGGCCCAGTCTTCCCCGGAGCCGCGTGAGGTGGTGGTCAACGAAATTCTCTACGCCCCCTCCCCATCGCAGAACGAGTTTATCGAGCTCTACAACCGCTCGCCGCAGCCGGTTGACCTCAGCACGCTCTCGTTCTCGGACAATCGGGAGGAGCCGAACACCATCACGGCCACCTCGACGCTGCTCCCGCCGGGTGGCTATGCGGTCCTCGTTCGCGATGCCACGCTGTTTGCGGCGGCGTTTCCGGACGTGCCGTTTCTCACTCCACCCAACTGGGATGCACTCAACAACAGCGGAGACGCCGTCGTGCTGTACCGCGGCAGCACGGTGATCGACCGCGTGCCCTACGCCCCCGATTGGGGCGGCAGCGACGGCCGGTCGCTGGAGCGGATCGATCCGGCCAGCCCTTCAGATCAGTCCCGCAACTTCGGTTCGTCCGCCGACCCGCGAGGAGCTACGCCGGGCCGCGAGAACAGCCTCTTCGCGCCCGATCGCGTTCCGCCCATCGCGGTGTTCGCCGCGGTACCGGCCCCCGACACTGTACTGGCCGTGTTCGACGAGCCGATCGCACAGCCGCCCCCTGATGCGTTTTCGCTCGACGACGGCACGTCTCCTACTGCCGTGCGCCACGGGCCGGCCGACGACCGCGTTCGCCTCCCCTTCGCCCGTCCGGTTACGGGCCTGCACCTCCGCATTGAGGGGGTGCGCGACCTCGTGGGGAATGCGCTATCCGACACGTCGATCGCGCTCGCGTATCCGCCGGCCGATGGCGACCTCGCCCTGAGTGAAATCATGTTTGACCCGCGCGCTGACGACTTCGACAATCGACCGAATCAGCCGGAGTACTTCGAAATCACGAATCGCTCTTCCCGTGCGCTCAGCATGCGGGGGCTGTTCTGGACGGATGTGCCCGATGAAACCGGCGCAGCTGACACAATGCGCATCGGCGATCGGGTCCTGAAGACGCTCCCGCCTGGTGGATGGGCCGTCGTCTATGCCGAGCCGGAACCGGCCAACGACCCGGCTGCCGACGGTGCACTCGCGGCGTCGTTTCCCAAGATTGACTTTCGCTCCGCGTCCGTGACCTTGCTCCCCATTCCAAGAGCTTCGCTGAGCCTTCGCAACGACGGCGACCTCATCCGACTGCATGCGTCTGACGGGCGCCCCATCGCGACGGTGAATTACCGCCCGGACTGGCACGTCTCTTCCCTGGCCGATGCGAGCGGCGTCGCGCTGGAGCGGATCAGTCTGACGGCACCGGCGGCGGCGCGCACCAACTGGACGAGCAGCGTGGCCTCAGCTGGCGGGACGCCCGGCCGTCCCAATTCGGTCCGGGTTGCCTCCGACGCCACCTCCGAGCAGCGCCTCACCGTGACCCCCTCTCCGTTCTCGCCCGATGGCGACGGCATCGATGACGTGACCCGGATCGCCTTCCGCCTCAATACCGACGTAGCCACGGTCCGGGTTCGCATCTACGACGCGGCCGGCCGGCACGTGCGCACGCTGGAAGAAAGCCGCATCGTGGGGCGCACCGGCGAACTGTTGTGGGACGGGCGCGGAGATGGCGGCCGCTCACTTCGCATCGGCATTTACGTGATCCTGTTCGAAGCGCTGGACGCTCAAGGTGGCCAGGTCGTGACCCTGAAACGGCCCGTCGTCGTCGCTCGCCCGCTGAACTGAGGACGCTTTCTGTTTGGTGCACAGGCCGCCGTTTCACCGGCTCGTCGGCGGCGCGCGGCGCGGCCTGTAGTGGAACTACCGACCGGCGCCTGTCGTTGGTATGATCGAACCGAGTACTTGCGAGCCGATCGCTCGCCCCTCTCGAATCCACCCCATGTTTTTCGTCATGGCTGAAACTGCTATTCAGACCTCTCAAGACGCACCGGTCAGCATCAGCCCCACCGCGGCCAGCAAAATTCAAAAGATCATGCGGACGAAAAAAATCCCGGATGGATATGGGTTGCGCATCGGCGTGAAGGGCGGCGGCTGCTCGGGCATGAGTTACGTGTTGGGCTTCGACAAGCAACGGGATTACGACCAGGAATACGAGGTCGATGGTATTCCCGTGTTCATCGACAAGCGCCACGGCCTGTACCTGATGGGCACGACGGTGGATTACCATGACGGGCTGAATGCCCGCGGATTCACCTTCGACAATCCCAACGCGACCGAGACGTGCGGGTGCGGCTCCAGCTTTGCCGCGCAATGATGACGTTCCTCTCCCGGCCACCCTGCAGCATTTGATTACCAGCGCGGCACACCCGAAGAGGAACAGTGCTCACAGGGGTACGGTTTACCATGTGTGTTAGTCGGTGCTCGCGAGGGCCTCACTGAGGCCGCCTCAGCGCGTTCGTTTGTGCACACCACGCCCCGTCTTTTGGTGGATGCGCTGAGGTTCTTCGCTCGTTCTAAGATCCCTGAGTATGGAAGGCAACTTTTCGAACCGTGTCCGTGACGTGATCTCGTACAGCCGGGAGGAGGCGATCCGTCTAGGACACGATTACATTGGCACCGAGCACTTACTGCTCGGCATCATTCGTGAGGGCGAAGGCATTGCCGTCAAAATCCTGCGCAACCTGGGATGTGATCTCCTCAAGCTGAAGAAGGCCGTTGAGGACACGGTGCGCAGCACGGGCGGCTCGCTCTCGGTGGGTAACATCCCGCTCACCAAGCAAGCCGAGAAGGTATTGAAAATCACGTACCTTGAAGCGAAGCTTTACAAGAGCGACGTAATTGGGACGGAACACCTGCTCTTGAGTTTGCTTCGCGATAACGAGAATAT
>CAYFRX010000094.1:0-11009 GCA_964345515.1 uncultured Rhodothermales bacterium | reverse complement strand
ACACGCTAGCGGAGGACGACACGCTGAATGGCGAGGGCCCGTTGGAAGGATTTACCCTCACCATCCGCACGCGGTTTGCCTGACGGGGACGGGGCGACTATTCAGCGGCCGTCGCCGCGCCGAGCGTGTCCATCAGCCGCTCGTGGAGGCCACCGAAGCCACCGTTGCTCATGATGAGCACCACGTCGCCGTCCTGCAGTTCGTCGACGAGTTCGGGCAGGAGCGCGTCCACGTCGGGATGCGTGGTGGCAGGCGTACCACGCTTGCGGATGGTGCGCGCGACGGCGTCGGCGTCGAGCATCCGGCCGGCATCGTCGTTGTGACGGATGGGCGGGGCGCTGATAAACACGCGGTCCGCGTCGTCGAACGCCTCGCTGTAGGGGGCTTCAAAAGCCTTGCGGCGGCTCGTGTTGGACCGTGGCTCGAAGACGCCGACGATCCGCCGGTTGGGGAAGCGCTGGCGGATGGCGTCGAGCGTGACGCGCACCGCCGTCGGATGGTGGGCGAAGTCGTCAATGACGGTAACGCCGCCCACTGTGCCGCGCGTCTCCTGACGGCGCTTCATGCCCTGGAACGAGGCGAGGCCATCGGCAATCTGGTTCGGTGAGCATCCCTCGCTGAGGGCGATGAGGCACACGCCGAGCGCGTTCTGCAGGTTGTGCGTGCCAAACATGGGCAGAAACATTTCGCCAAACGGCGTTCCGCCCATCGAGAGGGTAAAGCGCTGACCGCCATCTTCGGTGCGGGCGTCCTGGGCCGATACGTCGTTGGACGGGTCGAGCCCATAGGTGCGGACGCGGGCGTCGGTATGGTCGGCGAGGGCCGCCACGGCCGGGTCGTCGCCGCAGAGCGCGAGGATGCCGTCACGCCGATCGAGCGACCCAGCAAACCGCTCGAACGCCCGACGGTAGTCGTCCCAATCCGCGTAGATGTCGGCATGGTCGAACTCCATCGACGTGATGAGCGCGCGGTCCGGCGCGTAGTGCATGAATTTCGGCTGCTTGTCGAAGTAGGCACTGTCATACTCATCGCCTTCCACGACGAACGGCTGGCTGCTGCCGAGCGCGTAGCTGGTGCCCGTGTTCTGCAGGATGCCGCCCACGAGGAAACCGGGATCGGCGCCGGCGGCCTGGAGCACGTGAACGAGCAGCCCGGTGGTCGTCGTCTTCCCATGCGTGCCGGCCACGACGATGCTGCGCCGTTCGGGCAGGAAGTAATGGGCGAGCGCCTCCGGAAACGATTGCTGCACGAGCCTCTGCTCGCGGGCACACGCTGCCTCCGGATGCGTGGGCGTGCAGGCGTTGCCCACAATGGTGAGGTCGGGCGGCGGGTCGAGGTGCACCGGATCGAAGCCCTCGTGCACGGTGATGCCGAGGTCGGCGAGGTGCGTGCTCATCGGCGGGTAGGCGGCTTGGTCGGACCCACGGACCGTGCAGCCGGCCTGCCGGAAGAGGCCCGCGAGCGCCCCCATGCCCGTACCGCAGATGCCGATCAGGTAGATGTCATCGAGTGCCTCGGGCGGCGGAACCGGAGGACGGTCGAAAACCCGCAGGTCGGCATCGGGAAGGTTCGCAGCTTCTTTCATGAATCAAGTGCGGAACAGAAAAAAGACGGGGCAGCGCTCGTCGCTGGAGCAAAAATTACTCCTCTCGCTGCGGCGATGATTCTTCGGGCGACTGCTCCGGGGGGGGCTCCGGCGGCATGCCGCTGCCCGTAATGCCGAGGCGGACGATGGCTTCCTGCTCGGAGTTGGACTGCTCCACGGCCTCCTGCACCATGCCGAGCTTCTTGGCCCGCTTGAACCACTGACGCCGGGCGAATGCCTGCATGTCCTCCACCGAGTCGGCCTCGTCCACGATCTCCAGGCCCAGCAGCGTCTCGACCACGTCTTCCATCGTGACAATGCCCTCGACGCCGCCGTACTCGTCAACCACCAGTGCGATGTGCTCCAGCTTGTCGAGCAGCCGCTCCAGCAGATCCGGCAGCGGCAGCGAGTCGCGCACGACGAGCATCTCGCGCGCCAGGTCCCTCAACTTCACGTGATGCTCCTCCTGGGCGGCGCGCAGCAGCATTTCGTCTTTCAGCACGTAGCCCGTCACGTCGTCGCGTTTCTCACTGTAGACCGGGATACGCGAGAACCGAAACTCGTCGTACTCCTCCACCACCTCGCCGATGGTGGTTCCCTCCGGCAGGTCGAACATGACCGTCCGCGGGGTCATCACGTCTTTGACGCGCAGCGAATTGAAACGGAAGAGGTTCTTCAGGATGCGCGACTCCTTCTCCTCAAAGACGCCCTCTTCTTGACCCAGCTCGGCCAGGGCGGTGAACTCCTCCCGGCTGAAGGGCACGCGCTCCTCGCCCGAGGAGAGCAGGCGCGTGATGCCCTTCGCCAGCTTCACGAGCGGCCACATCGACCAGATCGTGGGCACGAGCATCCGCGTGATGCCCGGAGCGAGTTCGCGCCAGTAGACCGCGCCGAGCGTCTTCGGGATGATCTCCGAGAAGACGAGGATCAGCAGCGTGAGCACGCCCGAGATGACACCGATGTACGCCTCGCCGAACACGACGGCGGCTTGGGCGCCCGCTCCAGCGGCCCCGACGGTGTGGGCGATGGTATTCAGGCTCAGGATGGCGGCTAGCGGCCGGTCGATGTCCTCCTTCATGCCGCGGAGCTTCTCCCCGATGGGGTCGTCTTCCTGCTCGAGCGCCGCCATGTACGAGGGCGTCACGCTGAGCAGCGTGGCCTCCATGATGGAGCAGAGGAAGGAGACGCCCAGCGCAAGCGCGACGTAAAGGACAAGTAAGCCTATACCAGATTCCATACAGCGTGGAGGAGGGTCTTCGGGACGTTCCAGCGGGACACTGCAGTGACGAGCAAGCGCCCATCACCCACGGAGCGTCGCACCTTGACCCTTTACCGTCTGTGATGCAAGCCTAATTGGCGGATAGACAGAATGCATTCGGGCCGTACGCAGTTTCTCGGATCGATGCTCGCCAAGGGGCATCAGCCATTCTGCGCGGGACGCGAACTCGTCGCACTCAACATACCAACGGTAGATCAACATGTCATGTTTATCGTGCACGTTCGTAGAAACAAAACGACCCGACGTCTAAAACGCCGGGTCGCCGTGCGATTCACGTTCTATTACGAGGTGACTACCGTGATGGATCCTCATGGGGCGTCGGGGGCCGGCTCCTCCTCGGTCCGCTCCGGAGCGCCGTTGCCGCGCGCCTCGGACATCAATGCACGGTCGGGGGCTGTCGCGCCCTCGCCGTTCGTCATCACCGCCTCGCTGAAGATGCCAGCCTGATCGGCGTCGCCGCCGAAGGCCTGCGTGACGCGGCGGCTCATCGAGTCGAACGTCGAGTACATCACAGGGACGATGACGAGCGTCAGGAACGTCGCAAACGTGAGGCCCGAGATGATGGCCGTGCCCATCGGGCCCCAGAACTGCGTGTTTTCGCTCCCGAGCTCGAAGTTCGGCTCAAAGTTCGCCAACAGTCCCACGAAGTCGATGTTGATGCCGAAGGTGAGTGGCACGAGGCCGAGTACCGTCGTCAACGCCGTCAGTAGCACGGGGCGCAGGCGCGTGGCTCCGCCCTCGATGATGGCGTCCTTCTTCTCCATCCCGCGCCCGCGGAGCTGCATGATGTAGTCGACCAGCACGATGTTGTTGTTCACTACAATCCCGGCCAGCGCGATGATACCGATGAACGTGAAGAGGTTGAACGGCGTCCGCGTGAGGATCAGGCCGAGGAGCACGCCAATCATGCTCAGCCCGACGGCGACCATGATGATGAACGGTGCGCTCACGGAGTTAAACTCCACGATCATGATGAGCAGAATGAGCACCAGGCCGATGGCCAGCGCCGTGCCCAGGAATCCGAAGGACTCCTGCTGGTCCTCGTTGCCGCCGGTGTATTCCAGCGCGTAGCCCGACGGCAGGCTCTCGCGGTATTCGGAGAGTTCCGTCTGCACCTGGCTGAGCACCTCCGGCCCGTTGAAGCCGGGGGCGGCATCGCCCGAGACGGTCACCACGCGCTCCTGGTCGATGCGCGTGATGGAGCCGAAGCCCGTGCCTTCCTCGATGTCGGCCACCGAGGTGAGGGGGATTTGCTGCCCGAAATTGTTGGTGACGTTCAGGTTGGCCAGGCTGTTCAGGCTCTGACGGTCGGCTTCCTGCAGGCGGACGGTGATATCGTACTCGTCCTCGCCGCTGCGGTAGGTATCCGCCTCGACGCCCTGGATGGCCGCGCGCACCGTCTGGGCGATCTGCGCGGTCGACAGGCCGAACTGTGCCGCCTTCTCGCGGTCGACGTCAACCTGGACCTCCGGCCGGCCTGTGTTCAGGTTGTCGGATACGTCGACCAAGCCCGGAATCGCGCCGCTGTCGGCGGCGTCGTTAAGCCGGCGCTTGATCTCCTGCGTGATGGCGACGATGCGGTCGAAGTCCGGCCCTGAGACCTCGAGGTTCACCGGCGGCCCCGTCGGGGGGCCTTGCTGCTGCTGCGTGAACTCGATCTCCGTGCCGGGGATGCCCTGCAGCTGCGCGCGGAGCTTCTCCAGCGTTTGCGTGGACGACTCGGGGCGCTCGGCGTAATCCACCATGTTGAGCGAGATGCGCGAGCGCTCGGGTCGCTGCGCGCCACCGCCGAACATGGCGTCGCCCCCCACGCCCACGTTGGTGAGGATGTTTTCGATGTTGGCCTCCGAGTCAGGGTTTTGGTCGAGGAGCTGCAGGATGCGGCCCTCCGCTTTTTGGGCAACTCGGTTGGAGGCCTCGACGTTCGTCCCCAGCGGAGCCTCGATGTTGACTTGGACGCGGCTCGGATCGGTATCTGGAAAGAAGGCCTGTCCGGTGGGGGCGAACAGGAAGAGGCCGAGGATGAGCAAGAGCCCACCCATCGATCCGTTGAGCAGTGCGGCTCGGTTATCGGTGAGAATGAGCCGGTCGCGCGTGTTGATGAGCGCGCCGAGCAGCCCCACGACGATGATCAGGGTTGGCGCTGCGGCAAAGCCCATGATCGTCCGCACGGTCACGCTCCCACCCAGGTAGCTGAGCCCAAGGGTGGCGCCCACCACGGCCAGGAAGGCGGCCCCCAGCTTGACGCTCGTCCAGCCCCCGAGATAGATGCTCTCCAGCGTGTGCACGACGACGCCAAAGGCCCCCAGCGCCGCGAGCACCCCGCCCGGTACGAGCAAGATCATGCCCGCTGTTTGGCCTGCCAGGGCCGACACGGCACCTCCCGCCGCGGCCAGCACCACGCCAAGTGTCAGCGCCGAGAGGGCCCCCGTGTTGCGCAGCATGGCGCGCTTGCTCGAATAGTCGCGCTGGAGCATCTGCTGCAAGAAGTCACGGTAACGACGCACCAACTGAGGGAGCCCCTTCTGTGCGAAGCGGTCGCCGATCGGTTTCATGATGCGCGTGTGGAGGAGATACAGCACGGGAAGCGCCACCGTGATGACGACCAGCGTCTTCCAGTTGGTGAGGCCGAGGATGATACCGAAAAGTAGAATGAGGGCCGCCCCACCGTATCGCGCGATCTTCGGCCAGCGCTTCTTGGGCATTTCCTCGTTGTTGTCTTGCGCTTCTACAAAGAATCCCGTGACCACCGGATTGATGATCAGCGCCACGAAGAGCGAACTGGTCAGCGTGATGATGAGCGTCAGCGGCATATAGCCCATGAACTCACCGATGATGCCGGGCCAGAAGAGCATTGGCGCGAAGGCCGAGACGGTTGTCGCCGTGGAAGCTACGACAGCGCCGCCCACCTCGGCGGTGCCCTGCTTGGCCGCCTCCCAGCGCGAATAGCCCTCCTCGCGGAAGCGGTAGATGTTCTCGACGATCACCACCGCGTTGTCGACGAGCATGCCGAGCGCGATGATGAGTGAGAAGAGGATGATGAAGTTAAGCGTCTGCCCCATCGCCTGAAAGACGAGGAAGCTCGTGAACATGGACAGCGGAATGGCGATGCCCACCAGCGTCGCGTTGCGCACGCCGAGGAAGAACAGCAAGACGGCGATCACGAAGATGAGCCCGCTGATGATGTTGTTCTCCAGGTCCGTCACCAGCGTCTGCACGTTTTCGCTCTGGTCGCCCGTAACCGTGATTTGCGTGCCCGCTGGAAAGTCGAAGGCGTCGATGGTGCGCTTAACGTGTGCCGCGGTTTCCAGGATGTTAGCCCCCGGCCGCTTTGTCACATTCAGCGAGATGACCTGCAGCGTCTGTCGTTCGGCATCAGGGATGGCAACGGGGTCGCCATCGGCGTTATCGCGCTTCATGAGGCGCAGCCGCGCGTAGCTATCGCGGTCCTTGAAACCGAAGGCCACGTCGGCCACGTCGCGCACGTGCACGTTGCGGCCGGCCTCGGTCGACTTCACGACGAGATTCTCGATCTGCGCGGCCGGGTCGTCGAACTGGCCGTCCACGCGGACGAGGTAGTTCAGCCGGTCCACATCGATGGAGCCGCCGGGAATGTTCGTGTTCTCCTGCTGGATCGTCGTGATCAGGTCGTTGAACGACAGGTTGTAGCTTTTGAGCGCCGAGAGGTCCACGTCGATGCGCACCTCGCGCGTGAGCCCGCCGATCAGGTTGGCCTCCAGCACGCTCGCGATGCCTTCGACATCGTCCTGTAGGTCTTTGGCGACGTCCTTCAACCGGGCCAGCGAGTAGTCGGCCGCCAGGTTGACCGTCATGATCGGAAAGTCGTCCGTGTTGATCTCACTGATGATCGGCTCCTCGACGGCGTCCGGCAAGTCCGGCTGCGCGCGATCCACGGCGCGGTTGATCTCCTGGTACGCCTTGTCGGTATCGACGTCGGGTGTAAACTCCACCACGATCGTCGAGACGCCCTCCGAGGAGGTCGACCGCATCTCGTCGATACCATTGATGGAGCTGATCTCCTGCTCAATGACTTGCGAGACGGTGGCCTCTACGTCGCTCGGGCTGGCTCCGGGATAAACGGACGTGACCACGATCTGCGGAAACTCGATCGAGGGCTGGGATTCCTTCGGGATGGTCAAGTAGCTGACGAGCCCTCCGATGGCCAGGATCAGCGTGAGCACGGCGATGGCCGTGCGGTACTTGATGGCAAGGTTGGTGATTCTCATCGTCTAGCAAGTCGATTCATTGCAGATCGTAGTTGCGCGGCGTCGGGAGTGTTAATCCGAGGCCGGTGGTACCGCCGTCGTGTCGGTGCCCGTCTCGTACGGCGTGCCGGCTGCAGGGGCACGCGTGTACCGGTCGGTGACCTCCACCGGCTGGCCCGGCGCCAGGTTGCTCTGCCCCACGATCACGACTTCGTCACCCGCCTGAAGGCCCGATGCGACGGCCACGCGTGCTCCGGAGGCTGGGCCGAGCACCACGCCTCGCTTCCGGGCCACGGCGAGCGTGTCCGTTTGCTGGACCGTGTACACGTGCGTGCCGGCCTCATCCCGCACGACCGCGGGGCGCGGGATCACGAGTGCGCTGTCGATCGTCGCCCGGTCCACCCGGAGCTGAGCGACCATCTCGGGTTTGATGCGACGCTCTTCGTTGGGCATCGTAGCCTCGATGGTGAAGGTGCGGCTCTGCGGGTCGATGGCCGACCCGACGAAGGTGACGGTGCCCGTGTGCTCGCCCAGCTGGGCCGTCCGAAAGCGAATCTGTATCGGTGCGCCCTTCTCGATGTCACCGGCATACCGCTCGGGAACGCCTGCCACCACCTTCGCTGGCCGCACGTTCATCACGCGGGCCACCGGGTCGTTGGGGGCCACCTGCTCACCGGGCTGAACGAACCGCTCCTCGACGGTGCCGGCGAAGGGCACGGTGACGCGCGTGTTACGGAGCCGCTCCTCAGCCTGCGACAGCGCGGCACGGGCCTGCGTCTGCTCGGAGCGTACCTGCTCGAACTCCAGCGCCGTGATGATCGAGTCGCGGTACAGCGGCTCCTGCCGCTCGAAGCGATCCTGGGTCAGCGCGTAGCGGGCCTGTGCCTGCTCCAGCGCCGCGTACGCCTCGGTCGAATCCAACTGTGCGACGCGTCCGCCCTTCGGCACGAACGTGCCCAGCTCGGCGATGGAGATCACGGTGCCCGCCGCCTGCGCCGAGAGCGTGGCGTCGTGGACGGCTTCCACGGTGCCCGTCAGCTCGATGACGTCGGTGAAGGATGTCGGCTCCACCACCAGCGTCTCGATGCGCGTTGCCGGGCGCTGCTGCGGAGCCGCTTCGGCCGAGGTCGAGGTCTGGTCGCCGTTGCATCCTACGGCGAGCACGGCCAGGAGCAGCGCCGTGCCCGTAAGGGCAAAGGAACAGAGGAGGGATTGCGTGTGCATGGAACGAGAGATCGTTGTCCGGAAAGGAACGTGGAAAAGAAGAGCCGGCCTCATCGGCTCGTGAATCGGAAGTCTTCGGGGGGCATTGCGATGGGAATGCCGACGGCCACCTCAAAGGCACTCCGGGCCGCCAGATAGTCGTGCACGGCTTGCAGGTAGTTGAGCCGGCTCTGGTCGAGCTGGTCGGACGCCTCACGCAGCTCCAGCTGACTGGACACGCCCTGCTGCACCCGCTGGCTGACAAACTGGTAGTTGGTCTCGGCGCGCTGGATGTTCTGCTGTTGATTCTGGATGCGCTGCCGCGCGTCTTCCAGGTTGCGCAGGGCCCGCCGCACCTCCAGTTCGACGCCGCGCCGCGCCTGTTCGTAGCTGATCTCCGCGCGGCGCACGGCCACTTGCTGCTGCTCCACGCGGGCCGTCGTCTGAAAGCCATTGAAGATATTCCAGCTCAACTGCAGCCCGACGCTGAACGACGGGTTCCAGAAGTCATCGGCGAAGAAACCGCGGTTCAGCGTCGAGTAGGCAAACGGATCGTTCGGGTCGGAGAGGGTGATTTCGCGGTCGTCCGGCACGCGCCCCGTGTAATTGAAGTTGGCCACGGCGGAAAGGCGCGGCAGGTACTCGGCGCGGACCGTGTTCTCCTGCACCTTGCGTAGGTCGATGGCGAGGCGGGCCTGCTCCACGTCGGGCCGCCGATCGAGCGCCGTCTCGATGGCCCGCTGCATCGACACCTCACGGTAGAGGGCTGGGTTCTCCGCCTCCAAGCTGCCGTCGAGGCGGATCGGGCGATCCACGGAGAGGCCCATCGTATTCTTGAGGTTGTCGAGTGCAAGCCCCACGGCGTTCTCGGCCTGTACGAGCTGCGTCTGCGTATTAGACAGCTCGACCTCTGTGCTCAGCCGCTGGAATTTGGGCGTCACGCCCTGGCGCACCTGTGTGCTGACCTCCTGGAGCGTCGTTTCGGTGCGTTGCACGCGCTGCTGGAGGACCTGAACGCGCTCCTGGGTGAGCAGTGCGTCGTAATAGGCCTGGCGCACCTGGTCCGCCAACCGCTGCATCTGCCGGTCCACCGCCCGCTGGTTCACGTCCTTGAGTTGCTGCGCGCCGGCGATGGCCGAAAACGCGCTGCCGTTGAAGAGCGTCTGCGTCAGCGAGATGCCGCTCCGGAACTCATTGTCCACGCCGAACGGGTTGCCCCCGCCTCCCAGCGACACGCCGGCCGCTTCGCGCGCTTCCTGCTGCCGCTCCTGAAACTCCTGGAACGTGATGGGCGACGTGGTGGGGTCGCCGTCCGTGCGGGCGCGCTCGTTGAACGCCACCCAGTCCGCCGAATTCCCGCCGGCAAACAGGCCCGTCACGTCGCTTCCGGCAAAGGGATTGGCCGTCACGACGTTGCGCGTGTAACCGCCCGAGACATCGATCTGCGGCAGAACCTGTCCCCACGCCTCGCGAACCTGCGCGTCCGCATTGCGCACGTCAAGGCGTGTTTGCTGCAGGTCAAAATTCTGGTTGAGCGCCACCTGGATCGCTTCATCAAGCGTCAGCGATACGGGCGACTCCGATCGGGCTGACAGCACGTCGGTCTGGTCTTGAACGGATTGGGCCGGCGCCCCCATCGGGCGGGCAAGCCCCAGCATCATCAGCAGCAGGACCGACCACAGGGCGCGTCGATGACTCATCGCATCCATGGGAGAGAAAGACATCATGATTTGTGGGCAGAAGGCGTCGATGAAGGGACGTCCGAGGCCGTGTGCACCAAACCGTCGAAGAGGATCGTCGCGAGGAAGTCGGCCGCTTGCTCCGGATCGTGCAGAATCGAGTCGCTGCACTCGTCGTGACGGTCCATCATCGCCCGATGGACGAGCATGCCGTTGATGTTCTCCAGCATCATGTGCGCCACGGCTTGCGGCGGCAGCGTCTGGATTTCGCCGCGTGCCATGGCGGCTTCGAGGGCCGGCGCGAGCGTCGCCACCATTCGCTCCTGCTGGCGCTGGAAGTAGGCCGCATGCTCGGGGTTCTCACTAAAGCAGAGGCGATAGGACTCTTTCATGAGGACCATGAACAGATCCTCGCGCTCCAGGAAGAAGGAGAAGGCCTCCACGACGAGGGTGCGGAACCGCTCGCGCAAGGGGCGCTCCTGCGGAGTCTGCTCGGAGAGCGCATCGCGCAGCATGGTGTGCACATCGTCGTAGAGATCGTCGAAGACGGCAAAGAGGAGGTCTTCTTTTCCACCTTCGAAGTAGTTGTAGAGGGTGCCTTTCCCGAACTCGGCGCGCTCGGCAATTTCGTCGAGCGTGGCGCGGGCATAGCCTTTCTCGGCAAAGACGGATTGGGCGGCGCGCAGCATGGCCTGGCGGCGGCGCAGCCGCTCGCGCTCGCGGCGCGAGAGGCCTTCATGGGAGGGCGAACTACTCATCGGATTGGAGATTAATCGACTGGCTCGTCAGGAGGTGACTGGTCAGTCACCATGCGAACAGCACGTCACAAGATGACCGATGATTCAGGTGCGATGTGAAAAGAAGGCCTGCTTCCGGTGAAGAAGCGAGGAACAAGCCCGGCAAACCATAGCACCCCAAGTTGTGGATAGCCCCGATGTGGCCCCGTGACGGCGGTATGCCGTACGGAGGCGCGGATCTGAATGGACCGTTCAGCCAACAGCAAAAAGGACGTCCCGGGGTGAGACGTCCTTCGGCGC
>CAYFRX010000093.1:0-11208 GCA_964345515.1 uncultured Rhodothermales bacterium | reverse complement strand
CGGAAAAGAAAGCCGGTGAACGAGCGGTTGCCTGTAAAACGGAGGCCAACCTGTTCGTCCAACAGGGGAGTGTCCAGGCCGAGCGACACGGCCGCCAGCCCCACGTTGCCCCGGAAGCGCTGGGCATCAGGTTGGTCCTTCGTGTCGATGGTGAGCACGCCTGAGAGGGCATTGCCGTAACGGGCCGAGAAGCCGCCGGTGGAGAATGTGGTGCCCTCTGCCAGGAAGGGCCGGATGGTGCCAAACGACCCGCCCGCGGGCGACTCGTACCGGTACGGGTGGCGCAGCGTCGCCTGGTCGATCACCGTCTTTGTCTCGCTAAGATTGCCCCCGCGGACGTACAATCCGGCTCCATCGCCCACCTGCGCCACGCCCGGAAACGACTGCAAGGCGCGGAAGAGGTCGCCCATCGCGCCCGGCGTGGTCACCGCTTCGAGCGGGTCCATCGTGCCGTCGGCGCCGCGCACCGTGTACGCGCTGGCCATGACCGTGGCCTCGCGGAGCGCCACCGGGGCTGCCGACAGCGTGAGGCGGACGCGTACCGTGTCGCCCTCCGCAAGGCGGACGCGGCGCGTGGCAGGCGCGAAGCCGACCGACGTGGCACGCAGGCGATGCGTGCCGGGCTGCGGCACCGTGAAGCGGAAAAAGCCGGTCGTATCGGTCGCTGCGCCGGCCAGGGTGCCCACGACCTGCACGTTGGCGTAGGCAAGCGGATGCCCGGCCGGGTCGGTGACGCGGCCTTCGACCACCGGCAGCGGCTGGGCGCTCGCAGGGAGGCCCATCAGCCAGGCGGCTCCGAGCAGTATGGCGAGGTAACGGCGCGTCATGACTCCAGCGGCGCAGTGGCGTGTCGATTCAGGTGCCTCAATGCCGCGGACGGACCGGCGTTCGCGCCCTATCGACGAGTCGCGTCAACAATCGACGGATGGGCTGCTCGGCGGCGTGATGGGGGAGTCCCAGGAGGTGGGCGTCAGCCAAAAAGAAAGCCGGCCGATCCTGAAAGGACCAGCCGGCTCGCTACAATCTGAATGGAGGGCAGGGCGCTTAGGACATCACCTCTTCCCGCTTCTCTTCCGGGATCGGCGCCAGTTCAAAGCGTACGCCCTGGTCGCCCGGATACGGTTTGTGGTGATTATGCTGATTCGTCCAGATCTCTTCGGGAATGCCTTCCGGGAAGGCCTGGCAACTTCGGTCGTCGGCCGTGCGATTCAGATGCGCGCATGACAGGCACATCGGTTGAATTTCGTTCGTCATAGGATCTACCTCCGCAAGAGTACGTGTGCAGTGAGTGTTGATTATCGGGGCATTTGATCATCGAGGCATGGGGAGCAACGGGAGGCCCATACGGAGGATCCGCAGCGAACCGAATTTAGAGGCGGTCTAAATCAGGGATCGATCGGGGAGTACGCCATCAAAGGACGGTGCAATTTAGCCTGAGCTTCACGGAATATACCTGTACAGCGCCCCGTTCGGAAATTAGTTTAGACTCGATCTAAATGATATGGCAAATCCATTTTCTACTATGTGTACCCTGCAGGCATTCGTGAAGGCCGCCCCGGAAGGGTTTCGGCCCTGTCCCCGCCCCGGCCAATCATGCTACAAGTACTTCGTGCAAGGCAAGGGCTGCACGCTCGGCGTGCTGTTCGAAACGTCGGTCCACGTATGCTTCGAGTGGCTCACTGAGGACGAGGTGATGGTCGATTACGCGCCAGAGATCCGTTACAAGGCATGGCCGAAGCGCGAGTTTGAGCGCCTGGTCCGGGCTGGGGTCTGGGAGGTGACCGGTGAAGGGCCGCACACGCCCGTTTCGAGCGGACTGTCGACCTGAGTGCACGCCTTCTGGGTGCGATGAATGATATGCGCCGCGCGAATAGGATCCTACTTGCCCTCTGCGTTGTGCTGGCATTCACCAACGGGTGATTGCTCTACGAATACCCGCGTGCCGGGTCGGCGCCTGTGCAATCGGAAGAGCCCGAGCTCACCAGCTATATGGCCACGCTCCAGCAGTACACGCATGAGCTCGCGCTCTCGGTCGCGGCCCGCAACGAACGCGCGGCTGGGTTCTACCTGCATGAGCTGGAGGAGATGAACGAAACCATCGTCGACGACGTGCCGAGCTACGGGGACCATGCGATCGGCAATCTCACCGAAACGATGCTTGTGCCCCAGGTCAAGGTCGTAGAGGCCGCCCGGGACGCTGCCGACTGGGCGCGCGTCGATGCCCGGCTGGAGCAGTTGGTCCAGAGCTGCAACCAGTGTCACCAGGCGACCGAGCACGGCTTCATACGCATCAAGGTGCGCACCGATGTGAACCCCTTCGCTCAGTCGTTCGCGCCATCCGGCGCCCAAGGGTCGTAACAGCGGGGTAAGACCTGGTGCGCCGGCTCCGAGGGTGTACTTTCCCGGATGCGCTCCGTATGCTGGAGGGGCCACACTCTCTGCTCCTGCGTCACAGCAACGCCGCCGATGGACGATCCCGACCCCGCGTATTTCCCGATTGGGGACTATGCGGTCATTGGGGATTGCGGGAGCGCCGCGCTGATCTCCAAATACGGCTCCATCGACTGGCTCTGCTGGCCGGACTTCCACAGCCCCTCGATCTTTGCCGCCCTGCTCGATGCCAAAGAGGGCGGCTTCTTCCACATCCGGCCTGTCGGCGACTACACGGCGGAGCGGCGCTACATCGAGGACACCAACGTGCTGGAGACGACCTTCACGACGGATGAGGGCGTGCTCCGCCTCACCGATTGCATGCCCGTCGCCACGCCCGCGGCGTACGACTGTGCGTTCTGGTCGGACCATGAGATCCTCCGGTCCGTCGCCTGCACCTCAGGCGAAGTAACGGTCGATGTGGCCTGCGATCCGCGACTCGATTATGCCCGCGTCGATCCGCCCCTGTCGGAGCGCGGCGCCCTCGGCTACTTCTACAATTACGGCGCGCAGGCGCTCATCATCCGGAGCGAGATTCCGCTCACCCTTTCCGAGAACCGCGGGGCACTCCATGGCCGGGCGACCCTTGCGGCCGGCGACGAGCGCGTGCTCGCAATGACGTTCGAGGAGGGCGAGCCGGCCGTGCTTCCGTTGCTCGGCGCCCATGCGCAACAGAAGATCGACGACACGATCGACTACTGGCAGACGTGGTCGGCGCGGTGCACCTACGAGGGGCCCTATCGGAGCGCCGTCGTGCGCAGCGCCCTGACGCTCAAGCTGATGACCTTCTCGCAGTCGGGGGCCATCGTGGCCGCGCCGACGACCTCGCTGCCGGAGGCCATCGGGGGCGAGCGCAACTGGGACTATCGGTACTGCTGGCTGCGCGATGCGGCCCTGGCGCTGCGCGCCCTCTTTGAGCTCGGCTATGATGAAGAAGGGCAGGCCTTCTTCGCCTGGTTGTTGCACGCCACGCGCCTCACCGTCCCCCAGCTCCGCGTGCTCTACGACGTCTACGGGCGTATCCACCTCGACGAACACACGCTCGACCACCTGGAGGGGTACCGCGGCTCGACGCCGGTGCGCATCGGGAACGGCGCGCAGAACCAGCTTCAACTCGACGTGTACGGCGAGGTCGTCAGCGCGGCGTACGAATACGTGATGCGCGGCGGGGCGCTCGACGGCTGGCAGGCCCGCATGCTGCGAAAGCTGGGCGACGAAGTGGTGCAGCGCTGGCAGGAGCCCGACGAAGGCATCTGGGAGATCCGCGCCGGACGGCGGCAGCACACGTACTCCAAGGTGATGTGCTGGGTCGCCCTCGACCGGCTCCTCAAGATGCATGAGGAGGGCGCCGTCCAGGTAGCGGTCGACCGCTACCGGAGCGTGCGCGATGCCATTCGAGCGGTCGTCGAGGGGCGGGGCTACAACACAGCGCTCGACAGCTATGTGGCCACGCTCGACGGCAACGCGGTCGACGCAAGTCTCCTGCTGCTGCCCATCTATGGCTACACGGAGGCCGGCGCGCCGCGCATGCGATCCACCTATGCCCGGATCCAAGACGAACTCGGGCACGACAGCCTGCTTCATCGGTACGCGCCTGGCACGGAGGATGGGTTGCGTTCCCGCGAGGGAGCGTTCGGGCTGTGCAGCTTCTGGGACGAGGAAATCCTGGCGCGCCGCGGCGACGTGGAGGAGGCCAGGACCCACATGGAAAAAATGCTGCCCTATGCCAATGACGTGGGGCTCTTCGCTGAAGAGATCGATCCGGCAACCGGAGCGGCGCTGGGCAACTTCCCGCAGGCCTTCACGCACATCGGGTTCATCAACGCGGCGCTCTCCATCGCCAAAGCCGAGCGGGGCGAAACGATGGAACCCGAAGAGCATCCGTAACCACTGCGCTCGACCTCCTCATGCCTGTTTTTGCGCTTCCGATGCCGGCCCTACCCACCCTCTTTTCGTTCTCGATTCGCCTCGGTGATGCGCTGCTCTGGGGCCTGTTTGCCACCGGGGTGCTGACCCTCGTCATGGCCGCGAGTCAGGGCCTCGGGTGGTCGCGCATGAGCTTTCCGTTCATGATCGGGAGCGTGTTTACCACGCGGCGTCCGCGGGCAATGGCGCTCGGTTTCATCGTGCACGTCCTCTTCGGATGCGTCTTCGCGCTGCTGTACGTGGCCATGTTCGAGCGATGGCAGGAGGCCTCGTGGTGGCTCGGGGGGCTGCTTGGGAGCTACCACGGTCTCTTTATCCTCGTCGCCATAATGCCCGTACTGCCCGTTCTGCATCCACACATGGCAAGCCGGCAGCACGGCCCGACGCCCACGCGCCAGCTCGAACCGCCCGGATTCTTGGCTCTCAACTACGGCCGCAGCACGCCCGTTGTTACGCTCCTTGCCCACGTCGTGTACGGCGTGCTCCTTGGCGTGCTGTACTGAAGGGCCGAGCGGGCGTCTCGCCGCGGGTGTACAGCAAAAAGCCCCTCGGGTGCCGACCGAGAGGCGTGTCAGGGAGGAACGGTAGAGCGCCCTACAGAGAGATGACCCCTTCGATGTCTGAGGCTTCTTCGTAGATGGAGACGACCTCCTCGCTTGAATCCATCCGCATGCGGGCCGTCACGCTCATGTAGTTGCCCTTGCTCGACGATCGGACTTGCACGGGATGATCGCCGAAGACCCCTTTCAGCGCGTCGAGGCGCTGGGTGGGAGCGATGAATTTGAACGTATACTTCGTCGGCCAGTCGTTCTGGTCATCGAGGAGCTCCTTGAATTCGTCCCACCACTCCTCGCCGCTCTTTTCGGATCCACTAATCACGCGCATAAGCTCATTGATTTATTCCTTCCACCGGATCGTGTCTACGAATGAAGCGCGCGGTTCGTTCACGAACCGGCCGGCGGGATGTGCGGTATCACCGGACGTGGAACAGAATCCCCGTTCGTCCGCCTGAGCATCCGCTGGGGTATGAGCCGGAACATCCGGATTCACACAGCTCTTTCAGATGATGGTGATTCTAACGTCTCCTCATGGACTTTCGGCTCTACGCTGCCCCGTTCACGTTGATTCATTTCCTTCCTACCATGGCTATCTCCTTCTCGACTGCGCGACAACTGGGTGCACTGGTCGTCGCGCTGAGCTTTTTCTTCGTCCCCGTCACGTCGCAGGCCCAAGAGAGCGACCTGCTGCGTGAGTTCGAACAGAAGGTCACCGCGTTTACGCTCGATAACGGGTTGACCTTCGTCGTCGTCGAACGCCCTGACGCACCGGTGGTCTCCTTCCACACCTACGCCGACGTCGGCTCGGTCGACGAGCCGATGGGCAAAACGGGCATCGCCCACATGTTTGAGCACATGGCCTTCAAAGGCACGACGAGCATCGGCACGGCGGATATCCAAGAGGAGATGGGGGATCTCCAGCGGATGGAGCAGATCTACCTCGAGCTGCGCCGCGAGCAGATGAAGGGGGCGCAGGCCGACTCGGCCAAGATCGCGCGCATGGAGGAGCAGTTCCAACAGGCGCAGCAAGCCGCTGAGGAGCACATCGCCGATGGGGAGTACGAGAACATCCTGGAGCGCAATGGCGTGAGCGGCCTCAACGCGTACACCAGCTCCGACGCCACGGGGTACGTCTACAGCCTGCCGACGAACAAGCTGGAGCTCTTCTTCGCGCTGGAGTCCGACCGCTTCATGAACCCGGTGCTCCGCGAGTTCTATACCGAGCGCGACGTGGTGATGGAGGAGCGCCGCCAGCGGACCGACTCCAACCCGGTCGGGCGGCTCGTCGAGGAGTTTCTATCCACCGCTTACAAGGCGCATCCGTATGGCCAGCCCACGATCGGGCACATGTCGGATCTCCAGAAGCTCTCCCGTACCGACGCCAAGCAGTTCTACGACACGTACTACAACGCCAGCAATCTGACGATCGGCATCGCGGGTGACGTGGATCCGCAGCGGGTGCGCGAACTGGCCGAGCAGTACTTCAGCCGCCTGCCGGCTGGCGAGGACCCGATGCCGGTGCGCACCGACGAGCCCGAGCAGATCGGCGAGCGCCGCGTCATCCTCCGCGAGCAGACGCAGCCGTTCGTCGTCGTCGGGTACCACCGCCCCAGCCTGGAGCACGAGGACGATCCCGTGTACGACGTACTGCGCGACGTGCTCGGCCGCGGCCGCACGAGCCGCCTCTACAAGAATCTGGTGGAGACGAACGAGGCGCTCAGCGTGCAGGTCATCCCAAGCTTTCCCGGAAGCAAGTATGAGAGCCTGTTCGTGATCTTCGGCGTGCCCAGCCAGGGCGTCGCGCCCGACTCGCTGGAGCAGCAGATCTACACGCAGCTCGATCGGATTAAGAACGAAGGCATCACGCAGGCCGAGCTGGAGCGGGCCAAGACGCGCGCCCGGTCTGACCTCATCGGTCAGCTCGACTCGAACTCGGGGCTCGCGCGACAGCTCTCGCGCATGGAGGCGCTCACCGGCGACTGGCGCAACGTCTTCCGTCAGCTCGACGCCCTCGAAGCCGTCACCGCCGCCGACGTGCAACGCGTTGCGCAGGAGACGTTCGAGCGCAGCAACCGCACCGTGGGCATGATCAAGACGCAGGAGAGTCCGCCCACTGCGGCCGCCAGCGGCTCCGATTAAACCAGCCGTTCCAGCAACTGACCCCGCTCCTTCCTGCTTGCCCCCTTGCATGCAAATCCCTCGACCATGATGAACCGGATGCATCACTTCGCCCGACTCCTCACGCTAATCCTCGCCGCCGGGCTCCTTGCAGGTGCCTTCATTGCCCCGCCGGCTGCGGCGCAGGACCCAATCCGTACCGCCGACTACGACGTTGAGAACCTCGACTTCCCGCCGCTGCGCGACTTCGAGGCGCCCGAGCCCGAGCGCCTGACACTCGACAACGGCATGACGATCTTCCTGCTCGAGGATCACGAGCTGCCGCAGATCAACGCCGTCGCGCGCGCCAGTGTGGGCTCGGTGTATGAGCCGGCCGACAAAGTGGGCCTCGCCTCCGTTACCGGCACCGTCATGCGTACCGGCGGCACCGCGTCGATGGACTCCGACAGCATCAACCAGGTGCTCGAAGGCCTCGGCGCCACCGTGGAAACGAGCATCGGCACCACCTCGGGCTCGGCCTTCATGTCGACCCTAAGGGAAAACATGGATACCGTGCTGCCCATCTTTGCCGAGGTGCTGCGCGAGCCCGCCTTTGCCGAGGAGAAGGTGAACCTGGCGAAGAACCAGCAGAAGTCGGCCATCTCACGGCGCAACGACAATCCGCAGCAGATCGCCCTCCGCGAGTTCGACAAGCTCGTCTACGGCGAAGACAGCCCGTACGCGCGCCACACCGAGTACTGGACCATCGACGCCATCACGCGCGAGGACGTCGCCAACTTCCACGACCAGTACGTTCACCCCAGCAACGTCATCCTGAGCGTGTGGGGCGACTTCGACACGGAAACGATGAAAGAGAAGCTGCGCGCCCAATTTGGCGACTGGCCCGCTGCGGAGGACTTCACCCCGCCCATGCCGCCTGAGCCAACGACCAACCGGGATTACTCGGTCAACTTCATCCAGAAGGACGACGTCACGCAGAGCACCATCCTGATGGGCCATCCGGGCGAGCTGCTCCAGAACGACCCCGACTATCCGGCGGTCACCGTGATGAACGAGGTGCTGAGCGGCGGCTTCTCCGGGCGCCTCTTCCAGAACGTGCGCAGCGATCAGGGGCTCGCCTACTCGGTCTTCGGCAATTACTCGGCGAGCTACAACCGCCCGGGGCGCTTCTTCGCGGGCGTCTTCACCAAGAGCGGCACGACGGTAGAGGCCACGAACGCCGTGATGCGGGAGGTGGAGAAGATGCGCGCCGAGCCGCCAAGCGAGGACGAGATGCAGCTGGCTAAAGACAGCTACCTGAACTCGTTCGTGTTTAACTACGACACGAAGCGCGAAGTGCTGGGCCGGCTGATGACCTACGAATATTACGACTATCCCTCGGACTTCCTGCAGCAGGTGCGCGACGGCGTCGAGGAGGTTACGGTGGACGACGTGCTGCGCGTCTCGCAGGCGTATCTCTATCCGGATCAGAGCCACATCCTCGTCGTCGGGCGGCAGCAAGACTTCAGCCAGGGCCTGTCAGCGCTCACGAGAGGCGGTTCGGTGAATGAAATCGACATCTCGATTCCGCAGCGCCCGCCGGGCGAAGCAGCGCCGGCGGCCTCGGCCGAGGACATGGCGGCCGGCCGCGAGATGGTGATGGCTGCGCGCGAGGCGCTCGGCGGCGACGCCTTCGAACAGGTCGACAACATGCGGGTGGTGACGCAGCAGCAGGGCAATTCGAGCACGCTCGTCGTGAGCATGCCCAACAAGCTGCGCACGGACCTCAGCACCCCGATGGGCGAGCTCACGGTGGTGGACAACGGCGAGTCGATGCAGCTGAAGACGCCGCAGGGCAC
This sequence comes from uncultured Rhodothermales bacterium, assembly GCA_964345515.1. GTDB lineage: Bacteria > Bacteroidota > Rhodothermia > Rhodothermales > Salinibacteraceae > JAAAPH01. Next base: position 2,339 of record CAYFRX010000093.1, on the reverse strand, counting down.
GCAGACGGCGCCTCCGCAGGTGCGCTCGCAGATCAACGGTCAGCTGTGGCGGACGCTGCCCTATCTCATGGCTCGCCTCGATCATGACGAGCTTTCGGTCGAGCACCTGGGCGAGGAGACGGTTGACGGCACGACGTATCAAACCGTGCGCGTGCAGCCGCCCGTGGGCACGGCCTTTACGCTCTACTTGGATCCGGCCAGCCAGCGCCCCCAGCGCCTCGCGTTCGAGACGATGAACCCGCAGACGGGCCAGCAAGTGCAGGTCACGCAGACGTTCAGCGACTACCGCGAGGTGGCCGGCATCATGGTTCCGTACAAGACGGTGACGACGCAGGTTGCGGGGGAGCAGGAGCAGACCGTGGAGTCCACCGTCCAGACTCTCGAAGTGAACACCGACCTCGCGGAAGGACTCTTCACGCTCGACGCGAACTAGGCGGAAGCCGCGCGTGGCGGATGCGTGAGGTGGGTGTTGTGTTGGCGGTAGGCAGTGTTCATCCAGACCCTGCGCGCGCCCAAGCGCAACGCACCCCAATCGCCGAAAAACACGATGTGGACCGGACGCATCGCTTATGGAGAATTCCCATTGGCTAAGCAGTCGGCGCTTCCTAACTCGCCTTTCTGTTTTGTTCAGTTGGAAGTCGCTTGAACGAGAGCTGTTGAACAGGCGAGGCTCACGGCCTGCAAGAAGGGTAAGCTGCCGCCGGACGTTGATGTGCGCTCGATCTTTGAGCGCGTAGCATTCGAGAAAATGGGTGGGGACGGTCAGTTTCCAATGCCAGGCATGGTCACCTTGCTACCCGTTTACAGCAGCGACGCAACGTTATGGACTGTGTACCTGTTGCTGCGGACGGCGGGCTGCAGCCCGATGTCAGAGGTGGCGCCTCACGTGCCACGTCCGTATGTTGGCGGTACCTGCCATCGATGAGCTCGCTCGTCAGGTGCTAGAAACTCAGGAGTTCTTCAGTCTTATTCACGAACACTAAAATCGCACTGGAACGGAAAAGAAATAGCCATCACAAACTAAAACCAGTTAATTGAAAACTGATTATGAGCAAAAAAGAAGACCTTTACTACAAAGAAGAAGAGCAAAGCTTAACAGACATCGCTGACTTTATGGAAGAAATAGCCGGAAGTCTCCGACAAGGAAAAATTGCGTTCCCCGATGACTTCGAGCTGGATCTACCAGAGAATGTAATTCTGAATATAGATGTAGACCGTCGAACGAAGCCTGAAGTTACATCTACCAGTATCGAGATCGAATTAAAATGGAAAGAGTAAGCTGCCGTCTGCAATAGTCCGTACAGGTTGGGACCGGGAGTTTCGGCGGCTCCACTAGCGCATTGCGCCGTGCTTTCGGCGCTCGGAGCCGCGCCGGCGCGTCCTGAGCTACCTGCAGGGACTGCTCTCGGGCGCCCCGCGCAAAAACGGCTGGCAGCTTGCTGAAGCGATCGGGGAGACGCGCCCCGACGGTGTGCAGCGTCTTTTGAACGGGGCCCAGTGGAATGCGAACGAGGCGCGCGATGACCTGCGCAGTTATGTCGTGGAGTAGTTGGGCGATGAGGAGGCTGTGCTCATCGTCGACGAGACAGGCTTTGTGAAGAAGGGCACCAAGTCAGTCGGCGTCCAACGGAAGTACAGCGGAACGGCTGGACGGATTGAGAACTGCCAGATCGGGGTCTTTCTTTGCTACGGGACGGATCGCGGGGCGGCCTTCATCGATCGGGCCCTGTACCTTCCAAGGAATGGGCCTCGCGGGTGGGTCTTGGGCGACACCGTCTATGGCAAAGACCGTAAACTTCGGATGTTCTTGGAGCAAAGGCAGCAGCCCTCGTGCTCGGCGTCCCGTCCAGCGAGCCGCTCTGGACAGATGGGCCCAATTACCATCAGGCGTCGGAGATTGCCAAAGCACTGGACTCAAAGGATTGGCGGCGTCTCTCGGCAGGGAACGGGTCGAAGGGGCCGCGCCTCTACGACTGGGCCCTCCGGGAGCTATGGCGCTTGCAGCTGACCGAGGAGGAACGGGCCGAGCAGGAATGCGAGCATCGAGCGAGGGAAAGGCAGCAGGTGCACCGCTGCAGGACTCGTAGAGCGGGGGAGCATGGTGATCCTCACCAACCGGCCAGTCCCAGGAAGGGCCTCCTGGTCGAGCGCTCTCTGCGAGCGCCCTGAAACTGGCGCCGGTCAACCGGACGGACGAACGGGAGGTTCCCGCTCTCGGCGGTCCCCGTGCGATGTTACAATTGCCCGCCGAGGGCCCCTAAAGCATCTCCAGCAAGCTCGCGATTTCACCGGGCAGTGTGGCCAGGGTGATGCCCACGAGGAGCCAGACCAGCCCCATG
>CAYFRX010000092.1:0-11242 GCA_964345515.1 uncultured Rhodothermales bacterium | reverse complement strand
GGGGATTCTGGTCGAGCTCGCGCCCCTTGCGGCTGCGGTAGTTGGTGTAGAAGGCGAACCCACGCTCGTCGACGCCCTTCAGGAGCACGATGCGAGCCGAGGGCCGCCCCTCCGGCGTCGCCGTAGCCAGCGTCATGGCGTTGGGCTCGTCGAGGTCGGCCTCCAGCGCTTCGTCAAACCACTGCTGAAATTGCGTGATGGGGTCGTCCTCTACGTCGTCCATGCGCAGTTCGCGCTGCGCGTACTCTCGGCGGAGTTCGGCAATACTCATGGGAGTCGTGAAGCGTTCTGGATGTTGGAGAGGATCCGTGCTACTGACCCAGCGGGTGCAGTTGAACCGGGGGCTCCGGGTGCCCGTTTCTTCGAGTCGGATTCTATTTCAAGCTCTGCACACTCGTCCACGGCGTCAAGTCCCCAAGCTGCGATCTATCGCCAGATTTCCATGCGGAGCCCTTTCGCATTCCGTGGCGGCTCCTCCTCGGGCAGGCGCTGAGCCGTGCCCCGCTGCAGTCGCACGGCGGTCCAGCACGTCGCGTGAGCATCCAGGACATCGTCGCGCGATACGTCGGCGCTGGTGTGGGTTGCCAGGGCGTCCTCCACGGCAGGAAATCCATGCGCCCGAAGGAGGTCTTGGCGCGCGTCTTGTCCTGCAGCGTCGTGCTTGCTGTGCTGAAGGGGGGCCTCGCCGTTCATCGCGAAGAAGGCGAGCTCCGGATGCACCTCGCGGATGCGCGCCTGCCGCGCCGGGGTCATGCTCGCATCAACGGCCCGAAGCTTAGAAAACAGGTGGAACGTTTGCCTGGAGATGCCGACGTCATCCGGGCTCTGGCGCCGGTTTACGGCGAGCGCTTCGGCGTAGGACGTGCATGCCACCGCCGCCTGCGCAGGGGGTGAAAAGACGCTGCTGGACCGCGGCCATCCCAGCAGCTGCCGCGCCTGCCGATCACACGTGCGCCCGCCCGTTCGAGGCGCGTCCGGCAGTCCGATGATGACGTCGACGCCCATCCACTGTGGGGCCTCGGGCAGATCGAGCAGCGCCTCAAACGACGCCACGGTGCGGCACCGCATGGCCCCGGAGCGCACGTGGCGCAGTACAACGAACCATCCGGCGCGGCAGCCGTCCGCGCCGGCGACCCACGCTGCGTTCTGGCTTTCGCGCATTGGCACACTCCTCGCTGTTCCGTTTGATTCCGTAGGCCGGGGCCGGGTATCTGTCGCACGACGCGAACCGGCATTGCGTTCGCTGCATACCCTTACCTATCTTGCTACCCGTACGTTATTTCCCCCTACCCGCACGCTCCCCATGCCCCATCCCGAAACGCTGCTCGCGCATGCAGGCTGTTCGACCGATCCGGCCACCGGAGCCGTCGTCGCGCCCCCCTATTTGACCACCACGTATGAACGCGCTGAAGACGGCTCGTATCCGCACGGCTATCAGTACGGACGCTCCGGGAATCCCACCCGCGAACACTTCGAGACGACGTTGAGTGAATTTGAGGGCGGCGCCGGTTGCGTCGGATTCGCCTCGGGGATGGCCGCCGCGATGACGGTGCTGCAGGCCCTGCCCGCCGGGAAGCACATCATCCTCCCCGACGACGTGTACCATGGCGTTCGGACGCTCGTCCACGACGTCTTCGCGCCACGTAATCTCGAGGTCTCCACCGTAGACATGACTGACCTCGACACGCTGGAGGCCGCTTTTCGCCCCAACACGCTGCTCGTCTGGGCCGAGACGCCCTCCAACCCGATGCTGCAGATCACCGACCTCCAGGCCGTGGCCAACCTGATCCACGCCAACGATGCCCTCCTTTTGGTAGACGGCACGTGGACCACCCCGCTGCTGCAACGCCCGCTTGACCTGGGGGCGGACCTGGTGCTGCACTCAGTCACGAAGTACCTGGCCGGGCACTCCGACGTACTCGGCGGAGCCGTGGTGGCCGCCGAGCAGAGCGGATTCTTCGATCGCGTGCGCTCGATTCAGAAGGCCGGCGGGCCCGTGATGGATCCCTTCTCCGCCTGGCTGGCGCTGCGGGGCATGCGCACGCTCGCGCCGCGGCTGCGCCTACAGTGCGCCTCCGCGCGCCGGATCGCTTCGTTTCTTGACGAGCACGACCGCGTGGAGACGGTGCATCACCCGTCGCTGCCGCACCATCCGGGCCATGACGTTGCCGCCGAGCAAATGACCGACTTCGGGGGCATGCTCTCCTTCGAGGTGAGGGGCGGGCGCGACGCAGCCATGGCCGTAGCCGCGCACGTGAACGTGTTTCGGCGGGCGACGAGCCTCGGCGGCACGGAGAGCCTCATCGAGCACCGCGCGTCCATTGAGCCTGAGGACACGTCCACGCCCGAGGGCCTCCTGCGCCTGTCTGTGGGGCTAGAGCACATCGATGATTTGATGGACGACCTGAGCCAGGCCCTCGGGTGAATTTTAGGTCTGGGATTTGCGATTTGGTCGATGACGCATTCGATTATGAATGCCTCTCGCTAGCACGTCCGAACCGGGATCCAATCGCTACCCGAACATTGTCACTCCAGCATCGATGACGTTGCCCTTCTTTCTCGCGAGCCGTTTCGTGGCGGGCGAGGCGCTTGAGGAATCGCTCCCGGCCATCGAAGAGCTGCGCAGCGACCACCTGTACGTTGCCCTCGACAAGTTGGGCGAGCACGTGCACGACCGCGACGTCGCCGAAGATGCGCGCGACAGCTACATCGAACTGGTGCGGACCTTGGCCGCGCGCTTTCCCGAGCGAAGCCCCGCCGTCCGCATTTCCATCAAGCTGTCGATGATGGGACAGATGATCGACCACGCCTTCTGCCTCGACAACCTCTGCCAGCTCTTGACCGTGGCCGCAGAGCACGACGTGTTCGTGCGGCTCGACATGGAAGGCAGCGACCTCACCGACTCCACGCTGTCGATCTTCAAGGCCGTGTATCCGGACTACCCGGACCACGTGGGCCCTGTCCTGCAAGCGATGCTCAAGCGCACGGCCGACGACGTCGAGCGCATGTGCGATCTAAACGCTAGCGTCCGCCTGTGCAAAGGCGCCTACAAGGAACCGCCCTCCCTCGCGCATCAGGACATGAACACCATCCGGGCGCGCTACATCGATTACACGAAGCGACTCATTCAGGACGGGCACTACCCTGGCATCGCCACGCACGACGATCAAATCATCGATGCCACAAAGCGGTTCGTGGCCGAAAACGGCGTGAGCCGGGACAAGTTCGAGTTTCAGATGCTCTACGGCGTGCGCCCCGAAACGCAGCGCAAGATGGTCGACGAGGGGTACAACATGCTGGTGTACGTCCCGTACGGCACGGAGTGGCTCCCCTACTTCTCGCGCCGCCTCCGCGAGCGGAAAGAAAACGTGTGGTTCCTCGCGAAGAACTTCTTCCGGAAGTGAGGGACCTGCAGAGAATGGGGAGAACCATTCACTACTCACCATTCATCACTCGCCCCTTCTCTACCGCACGCGGATGCGCTCGCCCACCTGCAGGTTTCCTGAGCCCATGTTGTTGAGGCTTCGAAGCCGCTGCACCGATGCGCCGTACTGCCGCGCGATCCCCCAGAGGTTCTCGCCGCGCTGGACGGTGTGATACGCCCGGGTGGACGCGTCCTCGCTGTTGCCGGCTCCTTCGTCCACTTCGTCGGCCGGGCGCCCACCTACTGTGGCGGCGTTAACGACGTCGCGCCCCTGCACGACCCGACGCGCGACCTCACCCGCCTGCGCCCATTGGGCCTTCGTGTTTACATCGCCGCGGAGCGTGATGGTATCTCCTTCGACCTCGGGATCGAAGTCAAACACGCGCAGGGCGCGCTGTCGGACGAGGGCTTGCTTGATTTGGGCCGCCACCGAGGCGTCGTTGAGGCGCTGCTGAACGGAGCGTTCGCCCGTGTACGCCGGTACGTCGTACGTCGCCTCAGCCGATGACGCCGTTTCATCCTCGGTCGTCGTCTCCTCGGCTTGCGAGTCGGCCGAGCTCGACATGCACGCGAGGGGCACGAGCGAGAGGCTCGCCACGAGGCACAGGGTGAAGAGGGCGTGCCCCGGCCTCGTTCGATGATTTCCAGATTCAGACGTGCCGTGTGTCATAACCATTTATTGGTCCGCGCGCTCCATGGCGGGCGCGGCATGATACTCCGTTTCGGTGCGCGGCGCCTCAATGACGCCGTGTTCGGCCAGCCACCGCTCCGCATCGATCGCCGCCATGCAGCCCGTGCCGGCGGCCGTGACGGCCTGCCGGTACACGTGGTCCTGCGCGTCGCCTGAGGCAAAGACGCCCGGGATGTTGGTGTACGTCGAGTCCGGCTCGGTCTGGATGTATCCGTTGTCATCCATGTCGAGCCAGCCCTCGAACGGCTCCGTGTTGGGCGTGTGGCCGATGCCCAAAAACAGTCCGCTCACGTCGTCCATCACGTAGGTCTCGCCCGTCGAATTGTTGATCACCTCAATGCCTTCGACTTCGTCGTCGCCGAGCACGTCGATGACCTCGGTGTTCCAGACGAACTTGATGGCGTCATTGTCGAAGGCGCGGTCCTGCATGATTTGCGAGGCGCGCAGTTCGTCGCGGCGGTGCAGGATGCGCACCTCCTTAGCGAACTTCGTGAGGAAGATAGCTTCTTCCATGGCACTGTCTCCGCCGCCCACGACGGCGACGGTCTCGTCGCGGAAGAAGGCGCCGTCGCACGTGGCGCAGGCCGAGACACCGTGGCCGATGAGCCGTTGCTCGTTTTCCAGGCCCAGGTACCGCGCCGACGCGCCCGTAGAAATGATCACCGTCTGCGCGTAGATCGGCGTCTCCTCATCAATGAGCAGCCGGAACGGCCGGTCGGAGAAGTCGACGTCCGTCACCACACCGTAGCGCACCTCGGTGCCGAAGCGCTTGGACTGCTCCTCGAACTTCTGCATCATGTCCGGTCCGAGAATCCCCTCCGGAAAACCGGGATAGTTTTCGACGTCCGTCGTCGTCATGAGCTGCCCGCCGGGCTCGGGGCCCTGGTAGACGAGCGGCTCCAAGTTGGCACGGGCGGCGTACAGGGCGGCGGTCCACCCCGCCGGCCCGGTGCCGACGATGACGACGTTACGGTTCTCCGCCTCTGTAAAGTCGACGCCTTCAAATGCAGACAGGTCTGGGCGCCCAGCCTGTCCACTGGCTGTTCCGTTTGGCTGTGTTACTTCCATGGTGGTCTGTTTTGATCAGCAAGTGCGGAAACCTTTCACCCTGAGCCCGCAGCGGGCTCCGGCCGGTCCGCTATGCCGGCTGCCCTGCTAAGGCCTCAAGGCGCTTCGACAGTTCGCCCTTCGACATGGCGCCGATGAGCTGGTCCTCCACCTCGCCATTCTTGAAGAAGAGCAGCGTGGGAATGGAGCGGACGCCGTACTGCTGGGCGACCTGCGGATTGTTATCGACGTCGACCTTGCCCACTTTGGCGCGGCCGTCGAAGTCCTCGGCCAACTCCTCCACGATCGGAGCGATCTGGCGGCACGGACCGCACCACGTCGCCCAGAAGTCTACGAGCACGGGCTGGTCCGCGTCCAAGACCTCGTCCTTGAAGTTGTCGTCCGTGAGCGTCAGCGTCTTTCCGTCTTCGGCCATAATGGTGTAAATGTTCGGTTTTGATAAATGCAGGAAACTGAGTGTGTCCCTCAGAAGGGGTTCAACCGAAGCTGTGCGCTGCAGTTTCTGCCCCCATGCGTGGGGCCACATCGCAATTCTTATTCCGGGTTGCTCTTCGTGCCAGAACCGCAGGCCTTACGCGCAACGCCTTGCCATCCGGGCCGTTCTGTCAGAACGACGGGCCGGGTCGTGCCACACTTGCGCCTCCCCTAGTTCCATGGCGCGGTCACGCGTTACAGGGGATGTCCTCCCGTCTTCCACCAGGCAACGACGAGCCGCCCTTCCGCGCTTGACTCACCCCTCCTCCGCATGGTGCGAACCGTGGAGGGTCCGCAATCCCTCCAAACCGGCCGTGTAGAGCGCCTCAAGGTCTGGTTTCACGGCTTCGGCGGACACGCCATCCGGCGCAAAACTACACGCCCACGTCACCTCGCAGCGCCCGCCGTCCGTGGCGCGGACCGTCATGGTGGATACGTAATCTTGGATGGGAAGCGGGGCGTCTACGATGACGTAGCTCAGCGTGCGCTTCTCCTCGTCGAGCGCCTCCAGCCGCTCGGTGACCTGAGCGCCATCCTGCAGGGTGAGCACTCGGGTCATCCCCACGCCGTCCCCGTCGGATTCAGCGTGCTCCACGGGCGGCGTGTAGCGGTCAATGTTTCCGAAGGCCCGCACCGTTTCCCATACGTCTTCGGCCGGTGCGTCGATGGTGATGCTGGTCTCAACAGAAGCCATGGTTTTTCTCGTCGCTATGCAGTGATAGAATCGATGGGTTTGCTAAAGAGCACGGGATCGGAGATCCCAAGTGTGTCGCCGACACGCCCGATCATGATGTACGTCGTGATGACGGCGTTGGCCTCCAGGAGCTGGCCGTCGTCCCAGTGGTTCCGCAGGTCGTCCCACAGTTCGTCCGGCACCGCGTTGGCATCGTCGGCGATCTGCTCGACGAGCGCGAAGAGCAGCCGCTCGTCCGCCGTGAAGTGCGGGCTCGTGCGCCACTGGGCGCCCGCGACGTCCCCGATCTTCTCGACGGGCACGCCGAGCTGGGCGGCCAGGCGCTCGTGGGCGCCGTAGCTGTAGAAGCTCTTGATGGAACGCAGCGTTTTCAGGATGAGCAGCTCCTTGAAGCCCCAATCGAGGCGCCCGGGGCCCAGTGCCTGAATAGTAAAGTCGGTGATCGTGCGGCACATGGCGGGATTCGTCGCGAGCGCCTTCACGAGGTTGGGCACGTGGCCGAAGTGCGCCTCGGCGCGGTCGAATACGTCGGCGAGTTCCGTGTCGGCATGGTCGCCATCAACAAGGGTTGTGGCTGGCATAATCAAGCTCCTCCGTCATTTGCTGAATGGGTGGTGTGTTGCGAGGCCGTCTCAGTGCGCGGCGGCCTGTTGCTTGAAGTGCTCGAAGTGCTCTTGCGCCGCCGGCGACGACGGCGCTTCTTTCTCGAAGAGCACGGGCTCGTGGCCGTGAAACGCAGCCTCCAGTTCTACGCCCATGGCATCGCCAAACTTGCTGACCTGCAGGTACGCCCCGATGGTCGCGACAATCTCGACGATCTGGCCGTCGTCGTAGTGCGCGTGGACGCGCTCCCACACCTTGGCAGGAATCTCCTCCGGGTCGAGAACGACGTGGGCGCACAGGTCTAGAATCGCCCGCTCGGCCTCCGTGTAGTGCGGACTGTCGTGGTACTCGACCCCGACGATGTCGGCCTGCTTCTCTCGGGAAATGCCCAACCGGCTGCTGACCGCCTCGTGCTGGGTGACGCAGTACAGGCAGTCTCCCATCTTCGTCGCTTTTAAGATGAGGAGTTCCTTCGTCACCCAATCCACCTGGCCGTCCTTCAAGATCTCGAAGAAGATCTCCCACATCTTGTCGGCGATCTCCGGGGCATTCCCCGAGATCTTGAAGATGTTGAGCACCATGTCGAAGCGCGCTTCAGCCTTCTCGTAGACGGCTCGCGTGACCGGATCGGCGTCCTCGGGTTCGATGTATGGAAGCTGGGCCATGGGTATCACCTTGCTTTGTGAAGGATATATACAGGACCATTCGGTCCAAAACGAATTAAAATTTTTAATCCAGGGCGGCCAGGATCACGGAGACAACCTCCTCCAGATCACGCTTGCTGGCTCCGGCCTTCGCCATGGCCATGAGGCCGCTTCGACTGCTCACGAGATACCGGGCGAGCACGCGGGATTCCCTGTCGGCGGGAATGTCGCCCTCTCGCTGCGCCCGTTCGATGGCGCGCCGGAACAGCGTTTCAAACTGGGCTGCCCCCTCGGCTACCAGGGCCGCCACGTCACGGTCCCGGGTCGCCATGTGGCTCGCCGTGTTCATGATCAGACAACCTCGCCGCCCGTCGGGCTCGTGCACCTTTCCGGTGATGCTTCGGAACGCGTCTTCGATGAACGCGCGGGCCGATGGGGCCCTGTCGAGTTCCCTGCGCATCCGGCCCGCCACTTGTCCGCGGTACCGATTGATGCAACGCTGGAACAGCGCGCCTTTGCTGCCGAAGCTCTGGTAGAAGCTGCTTTTCGATAGCTCCATCGCCTCCAGGAGGTCACGAAGCGACGTGGCGTCGTAGCCGCGCGTCCAAAAGACGTGCATCGCCTGCTCTAGCGCCTCGTCCTTATCGAATTCGAGCGGTCGCCCCATGTCTCGGCCAGTGATTCTCAGATCTCTTTTCCCAGTTTAGGACCGATCAGTTCATAAAGTCAAAAAACAGTCGGATGCTTTGGGGTGGCATCGGGTGCGCTCGTCTTACTGCATCCGCGACGGAATCGCCTCTTCATACCGCTTCGCCACTTCGGACGGTGCGGCCTCGACAACCGGTCGGTCGTTCACGCTGATGCGTAGGGGGCCATCCGTCACGGTTCCAATTGGGAGGGCCTGCACTGGCTGCCCATCCATCAATTCGCTCACGGCATCGGTCTTCGAGGCCGGCACGGAAAACACGATCCGCGACTGTGCCTCGCCGAAGAGCACCCCGTCGAGCCGCAGGCCATCGTCAACGTCAAGCTCCACGTCCGCGCCGAGCGTCTCCGCAAAGAGGGCACTCTCGGCCAAGCACACGGCGAGTCCGCCCTCGGAGATGTCGTGCGCGCTTGCGACGAGTCCTTCTCGGATGAGTTGTAGCATGGCACGCTGGACGGCTACTTCTTCGTCAAGGTCAAGATGCGGCGCGTTGCCGGTCACTTGGCCTTGCACATGCGCTAAGTACTCGGAGCCCCCGATATCGTTACGATGCGCCCACGCCGCGGGTGTAAGCAGGAAGATAACGTCGCCGCCCTCCTTGAACGCCGCCGTCGTGGCATACTGATTCACATCCGGCACCAGCCCCAGCATGCCGATCGTGGGCGTCGGGTAGACAGCCCCCTCGGGGTGCTCGTTGTAGAACGACACGTTGCCACCGGTGACCGGCGTGCCTAACGCACGGCAGGCATCGCCCATGCCTTCGATGGCGCGGGCGAACGTCCAGTACACCTCCGGCTTGTACGGATTCCCGAAATTCAGGCAGTTCGTGATGGCGAGGGGCTCGCCGCCCGCGCACACCACGTTGCGCGCCGCTTCGGCGACGGCGATCTGCGCGCCGCGGCGCGGGTTGAGGTACACGTACCGCCCGTTGCAATCGGTCTTGACGGCGAGGCCGCGGTTCGTGCCCTTGATGCGGACGACGGCGGCGTCGCTGGGCCCCGGTCCGACCACCGTGTTCGTGCGCACCATCGTATCGTACTGCTCATACACCCACCGCTTCGATGCGATGTTGGGCGAACCCAGCAGGCCGAGCAGGACCTCCTGCGCCTGGTCGTCGGAGACGTCCGGCAGCGTGTCGGAATCGAAGGCCTGGACCTCGTCGATGTACGCCGGCTGCTTCGTCTCGCGCTCGTACACGGGCGCGCCGCTGCCCGCATCGAGGTGCTCGGCGCGCAGGTCGCCCACTTTATCGCCGTGCCAGAAGAGGCGCACGTGATCGCCGTCGGTCACCGTGCCGATCGGCACAGCGTTCAGATCCCACTTGGCAAAGACGGCTTCGAGCTCGTCCTCACGGCCCGGCTTGCAGACGATCAGCATGCGCTCCTGGCTCTCGGAGAGCATGATCTCGTACGGCGTCATCCCAGTTTCGCGCGTCGGCACGCGGTCGAGGTGCAACTCCATCCCACACCCGCCCGACGCACTCATCTCGAACGACGAACTGGTGAGTCCGGCTGCGCCCATGTCCTGGATGCCCGACACCACATCGGCCTTGAGCGCCTCCAGCGTGGCTTCGAGGAGCAACTTCTCTTGGAAGGGATCGCCCACCTGCACGCTCGGACGGCGGTCCTCACTCTCCTCACTGATCTCCTCGGAGGCGAATGTGGCGCCGTGGATGCCGTCGCGCCCTGTTGATGAGCCCACTATGTACACCTGTGCCCCCGGCTCGCTGGCTACGGCCGAGGCCACCTCGTCGGCCTTGACGGTGCCTACGCTCATCGCGTTGACGAGCGGATTGCCCTCGTATGCCGCGTCGAAGTGGACCTCGCCAGCCACCGTCGGCACGCCGAAGGAGTTGCCGTAGTCGCCAATCCCGCGCACGACGCCGTCGAAGAGGTAGCGCACCCGTGGGTTATCGAGCGAGCCGAACCGCAGCGAGTTGAGCGCGCAAATGGGCCGGGCGCCCATCGTGAAGATGTCACGGTGGATGCCGCCCACGCCCGTTGCGGCTCCCTGGTACGGCTCCACGGCCGACGGGTGATTATGCGACTCGATCTTGAATGCGACGCCCAGCCCCTCACCGATGTCGACGAGCCCGGCGTTCTCTTCGCCGGCGGCGACGAGGAGCTGTGGGCCCTCGTTCGGTAGCGTCTTTAAGAGATTGAGCGAGTTCTTGTACGAGCAGTGCTCGCTCCACATGACGGAGTAGATCCCCAGCTCGACGAACTTGGGGGTGCGGTCAAGTTCGTCGAGGATCCACCCATATTCCTCCTCGGTCAGGCCATGATCGAGCGCGAGGTCCAGGGACACTTCAGGGGCATGGAGCGCGGCATCAGACATAGATTAAGGAAGGCGCATTGGATGAGACGGTACGGGTCACGCCTTTTAGAATACGAAGGGCCACGCTTACATATTAGCCCCACGCATCGGCCGCTGGACGAATCACCCGTCAATTTGGGGCAAAACACGGCGGAGAGGCGGTGGGAGTGCAGCGCGACGTAAGGGGTAAAAAAGAAGGGCCCCATGGCAAATGCCACGGGGCCCTTCGGATAACAGCCTGGCGACGACCTACTCTTCCACCATAGAGGTAGTACCATCAGCGCTGCAGGGCTTAACTTCTCTGTTCGGAATGGGAAGAGGTGTTTCCCCTGCGCTATAGTCACCAGACAACCTGGGTCCGGCACAAGCCGGAGCAAAGATTGACATGACGTGATTTTGCACGGCACAAAGCGTCACGAAGCAGAGACTACGTGATGAAATGTGCAAAATAGTAGGCGTTAAGCCGGATGGGTAATTAGTATGGCTCGGCTGAACATGTTGCCATGCTTACACCTGCCACCTATCCACGTTCTCATCTCGAACGACCCATTGGGGAAACCTATTCTAGGAGTGGGCTTCGTGCTTAGATGCTTTCAGCGCTTATCCCTTCCGCACATAGCTA
>CAYFRX010000091.1:0-11268 GCA_964345515.1 uncultured Rhodothermales bacterium | reverse complement strand
GAGTACTCCCTCGCTTCGCTCACAGCGCCTCGGCACCGCTCGGGATGACAGTTGCTCCGCCGGGCACAACTTGGGTTTGGATGCAAGGTATTGTTGTGCAATCAGCTGTGGGAGGTCAAAACGCAGCGAGGTCGCGGGCCGCGTCGATGATTTGCTGGTCGTTGGGCAACACGGCCTTCTCCAGCGGATCGGCAAACGGGACGAACGAGAAAGCCCCTGCCACGCGGCGGATGGGCGCGTCAAGATACGTGAAGGCCTGGTCCGCAATCTGGGACACGACCTCCGCGCCGAATCCGATGAATTCGTGATCCTCGTACACGACCAGCGCGCGGTTCGTCTTCTGCACCGACTGAAGGACGGCCTCGGTGTCGAGCGGCTGAATCGTGCGGAGGTCGATGATCTCGACGTCGATGCCCTCTTTCGCCAGTTCTTTGGCTGCGGCCATCGACTTGTGCACCATCATGCCGTACGCGATGATCGTCAAGTCCGTGCCCTCGCGGGCGGTGCGGGCCTTGCCAAACGGGAGGTAGTAATCGGCCGGGGGATGGGGGGTGCGCGCCGCCGCACTGCGGTACAGCGCCTTGTGCTCCAGGAAGAGCACGGGATCTTCAGAGCGAATGGCCGTCTTGAGAAGTCCCTTCGCGTCGGCGGCCGTCGAGGGCAGCACGACGCGCAGGCCGGGCATGTGGGCGAAGATGGACTCGATGTTCTGCGAGTGGCAGAGCCCGCCGTGGATGTACCCGCCGCAGGGCACGCGGATCACCATCGGACAGCTCCACGTGTCGTTGGACCGGTAGCGGAACGGCGCCACCTGGTTGCGCATCTGCTGCAGGCTGGGCCAGATGTAATCGGCAAACTGGATCTCGATGATCGGCCGGTAACCGGCTGCGGCCATGCCCACGGCGGTGCCGACGATGGAGGCCTCGGCCAGCGGCGAGTTGAAGCAACGCTCCTCGCCAAACATCTCGGTCAGGTCCTTCGTGGCCGTGAACACGCCGCCTTTCTCCCCGGCCACGTCCTCGCCGTACACTACGATCCGCTCATCGCGCTCCATCTCTTCCTTGAGCGCTCTGTTGATGGCGTCCACCATCACGGTGGGCTCGTCGTCCGCATCGATGGGCGATGCCTCGTAGTCGATGCCGAGGTCGCCCTCGAAGTAGACGTGCCGGGTTGCGGTGTCCGGGGACGGGTCCGGCTGCTGCTGGGCCCACGTCGTTGCCTCGTTCACCTCATCCTTCACCTCGGCCTGGAGTCCGTCGATGGCCTCTTGGCTGAGCACGCCGTGTTCGATGAGACGGGTCTCCATCCGGCGGATGGGATCGATCTGACGGTCCTGCTCCAACTCGTCCGAAGAGCGGTACTTGGCGTGGTCATCGGACGAGGAGTGGGGGAACAGGCGCACCACGTCGGCCACGAGGCACACCGGCCCGCGGCCCGCTCGGATGTGGTCGATGGCGCTCTCGGCGGCCGCGGCGACCTTGAAGAAGTCGGTGCCGTCTACGCGCAGGCGTTCGAGCCCATCGTAGCCCGCGGCCAGCTTGAACGGCGTGCCGCCGGCGGTCTGATCCTCGACCGGGACCGAGATGGCGTATTTGTTATCCTGGATGAAGAAGAGCACCGGGGCTTGCGTGCGCGCCGCCCAGTTCAGCGCCTCGTGGAAATCGCCTTGCGAGGTTGCGCCCTCGCCGGCGGAGGCGTACACGAACGCGTCCGTGCCGCGGCGTTGCACGGCAAGCCCAAAGCCCAGCGCGGGGAGAAACTGTGCGCTGACCGACGACGAGGGGGTCATGATGTTCTTGTCCGGCGCGCCGAAGTGCTCGGGCATCTGCCGCCCGCCCGAGTTCGGGTCGTCGCGTTTGGCCAGATGGGCCAGCAGTGTTTCGCGTGGAGTCATGCCCAGCGACAGGGACATGCACAGGTCGCGGTAGTACATGCAAAACCAGTCGTGGCCCGGGCGGACGTGCATGCCGATGGCGGCCTGTGCCGCCTCGTGCCCCGCGCACCCGATGTGGAAAAATCCCTTGCCCTGCTTCAGCAAGGTCATCATTTTCTCGTCGAGGCGCCGCGAGAGCAGCATCGTGCGGTAGCTGTCCAGCAGGCGCGATCGGTCGAAAGCGCTGGGGGCGCGCACCGTCACGTCGAGCGTACCCTCGACCTGAGCCGGGGGCGGCGGGCGGTGCACCTGGCCATTGCCCCCTCGATCCAAATCACGGACCGGCACCGTCTCGGATGAGGCTGTGGACTTGGGGACGTTGCGCAGTACATTTTCCATGATTCTCAGCGATTAGTCCGACAAATGACGCACGGAGTGCAGCGCACGGGCGCCGCCGGACGCATCGGAACGCGCGTGCTTTCAGCAAGCAGATCACGACGCCGTCGTTATGCATGCCGCATCAGAACGTGAAAACACACGGCAGGGGAGCCGAAGTCGAAACAGATCCTTGTGGAATGGACAAACGGGTGCAGGTCCGGAGGGTTGCCTCGCCGTGGGTTTATTCCACTTCGGCGAGCTCGGGCTCTTGCACGTAGGGGAGCTCGAACCAGAAGCGCGTTCCCCGGCCCTTCGTGCTTTCGACGTGGATCTGCTCGCCGTGCGCGCTCAGGATCTGCTTGACGATGCTAAGCCCGAGTCCGGTGCCCCCACTTTCTCGAGATCGGTCCGGATTGACGCGGTAGAACCGCTCGAAGATACGCTTCAGGTCCTCCTCGTCGATGCCGCGTCCGGTGTCCACCACCTTGATGCGCACCTTGTCGATGCGGCGGCGGATGCGGCAGCGCACCGTGCCCTCGTCCGTGTAGGCGATGGCGTTGTCGATCAGGTTGACGAGCACTTGGCGGATCCGGGATCGGTCGGCATCGACGTGAATCTCCGGGTTGTCGATGTCGAGGTTCAGGCCTTTCTTGGCGGCCTTCGGGCGCAGCATGTCGACGACCTCATCGACGAGCTCGCGCAGGTCGAAGACGTTCCGTTTGATGAGGTCTTCGCGGTACTCCAGGCGTGCGATCTCAATCAGGTCGTCGAACAGGTTGCTGAGGCGCTGCAGGTTGGTAAGTCCCTTCTCGGCGTATCGCTTCCGCTGCTCGTCGTTTAGCGAGGGCGAGCCGAGGGCTTCGAGGTACCCGCTGATCGCGAAGATGGGGTTGCGCACCTCGTGCGAGACGTTGCCGATGAACTCGCTCTGTAGGCGCGTGAGCCGCTCCAGCTCGTTGATCTTCTCCCGAAAACTGGCCGAGGCGCGGTTCAGGCTGTCCGCCAGATCCTGGAACTCCGCCGCCCGCGAATCCACGCGAATCTTGCCTTCGAACTGCCCTTCGCTGACCGTGCGCGCGCTCTCGCGGATCGTTTTGAGCGGCGTGACGACCTGGTATGCGGCGACCCAGCCGCCCACGAGTGCAAGCACGAAGGCCATGACCATCCCCACGATGAGCACGACTTGCATGCGCTGGACGAGGCTGTAGAGCGACGGCTCCGGCTGGCTCACGCGCACGATGAGCCCGGAGGCGGGCCGGTAGAGCGCCATGTGGAAGGAGGCCCCCTCACGCATGTCCGCGTACTGCTCGTACACGAACTGCTTGCCGCCCGAGCGGTCGAAGTTGGCCCGGTCGAGAAGCGCGCCGGCCTGCAAATAGGACGCGTCCGTGTCGCCGATCACCGTGTCCGGTGTGGCCACCGAAATGCGGAGCCGTGTCAGCCGGCTGATGTCACGGACCACCTTGGCCCGTGCGGCGAGCGAGGCCTCCCGCTCCACCTGAACAGCGATCTGCTCGGCCTGGTCGTGGAGCATGGTACGGACGGCCTGCCGGGTCTCACCCCGCAGGACAAGCACCATGTACAGGCC
Organism: uncultured Rhodothermales bacterium; assembly: GCA_964345515.1. GTDB lineage: Bacteria > Bacteroidota > Rhodothermia > Rhodothermales > Salinibacteraceae > JAAAPH01. The sequence continues at coordinate 7,429 of CAYFRX010000091.1, read as the reverse complement.
GACGACGACCACCGCGGACCCCACGAACAGCGCGAAGGTGAGCACCATCCACGTCTGCGTTGAGGCGCGGGATGGGAAAATAAGCTCCCAGAGTTTCTTCAGCATCCGAAGGTCGGTAGAGGGCTGCGGTCACATCGGCGTGGAAGCAGGCCGGCGGCCCGGCTCCGGTCAAGCTGGACTACGCTTCGGTCGATTCGACCTCTTCGACAAACCGGTAGCCTACGCCGCGCACGGTCTGGATGTGCTTGGCGAAGTCACCGAGCTTCTCGCGCAGGTTCTTGATGTGCGCGTCGACGGTCCGCTCGGTTACCATCATGGCGTCTTTCCAGATGGTTTCGAGTAACTGCTGGCGCGTGAAGGCCTTGCGGGGGTGACGGACAAGGTAGCGCAGGAGCTCGAACTCGGTGAGCGTCAGGCCCAGGTCTTCATCGGCCAGTTCGGCGCGGTATTCGTCTTCGTAGATGGTGAGGTCGTTCACCTCCACGATGCTGCTCTCTTCCACGCCCGAGCGGCGCAGCACGGCTTTCACGTGTGCCACGAGCACCTGCGGCGACACTGGCTTCGTGAGGTAGTCGTCCGCGCCGAGCATGAGGCCCTCCACCTGGTCCTCTTCTTCGGTCTTGGCGCTCAGGAAGATAATCGGAATGGTCTCCGTCTCGACGCGGGAGCGTAACTTCTTGCACACCGTGTAGCCATCGACCCCGGGGAGCATGATGTCGAGGACGATGATATCAATGTCCGGTGTGGCCTTCTCCAGCGCTTCCTCGCCATCGAATGCTTGGTGGACAGTGTACCCTTCCTCTTCGAGAAAGTGGGAGACAACCTCGACGACATCCTTTTCGTCGTCGACGACGAGCACGTCAATGTCGGAAGGATCCGCGGTGGTAGCCATAGTTACGGCAAGTTACATGAGTAGGGGCTGCGATCAACAGAAAGCCTGCTACCCCACAGTATAAGAGGGGAAGCGGGATGAACTCAATCCTAGCTGGATCCATTGTGGTACAGGTGAAGCCGTATGCAGATCCGACGCGCAAGATGGGCGCCTCAGGCGGTCGATACGTAGCGGCGCGGGACGCGAGCGTCGATGCGGCAGCACACCTCGTACGGAATCGTCTCCGCCCACCTGGCGACGTCGAACGCGGAGGGGCCGTCGGCGCCAAACAGCACGGCCGCGTCGCCCACGGCGACGTCCGGGCCGGTGCCCGGCGGACCGAGGTCCACCATCATCATGTCCATGCACACGGCGCCGACGACCGGCACGCGATGTCCACCGAGGGTCACCTCCGCGCGGTTTGAGCAGAGGCGGGGGTAGCCGTCGCCGTAGCCCACGCCGAGGGTGGCGATGCGCGTCTCGCGTTCGGCCTGCCACTGGCGGCCGTACGAGATGCTCGTCCCCGCCGGCACGGTTTTGACCTGCGTCACCTGGGCGGTACATTGCATCACCGGGCGAAGTCCCGCCTCCGCGGCGAAGTCGGCCCGGTCGGCCAGGCCGTAGAGCATGATGCCGGTCCGCACGAGCGCCGGCTGGACGTCGGGAAGTCGCTCGGACAGCGTGAGCAGCGCGCTGGAGTTGGCGACGTGGACGCAGGACGCCGCGTCGCCGACCTGACCCGCGACGCGCTCAAACCGGTCCAGCTGCTGATGGACAAACGTCGGGTCGTCGGCATCGGCGGTCGCAAAATGGGTCCAGAGGCCGGCCACCTCCACACCGGAGGCCCGGAACAGCCGGTGGATCACGTCGGGCGCGGCATTTGGGGTGAGGCCGATCCGGCCCATCCCGGTGTCGACCTTGACGTGCACGCGGAGCGGCGCGTGAGACGTGGCGGCGTCGACGACGGCGTCGGCCACGGCGGCCGATGCGACCGTGACGCCGAGATCGTAGGCGGCATACGCCGCCAGGTGGTGCGGCAGCGGTGCGCCCAGCACGAGGATCGGCGCGGTGAAGCCGGCGTCGCGGAGGGTAACGGCCTCGCCGATGCGCGCGACGGCAAAGTGACGCACGCCTTCTTCGTGCAGCACCCGAGCGATCGGCACGGCGCCGTGCCCATACGCATCGGCCTTGACCACGCCCATCAGCTGAGCCGCGCCGGCCAACGCGCGAACCGATCGCACATTGTGGCGCAGGTGGTCAAGCCGGATCACGGCCTGGACGGGCGACAGATCGGCGTCCTGAGCAACATCCGAAGCCGGCACGACGTCATCCATGGCAGGCGGGAGCGTGAGTGGAAGCAACCAGCGGTCGGCAGGAGGTACATGCGCTGTATGCATCCCGCTCAACCGTCGTTCCGGGGACGGCCGTTCCGGGGACGGCCGCGCGCGGGCACCTCCCGGGTGCGCTCCGACGCGTCCGGGCGATTACTTCACGAGCGCAACGCGCCGGGCCGTCGAAAACGTGCGGCCTTGGATGCGATACACGTACAGGCCGCTCGCGAGCCGGCGTCCATCGATGCGGAGCGTCTCCGGTACGCCGGCGCGGAGGGTACCGTCAAAGACGCGGGCGACCCGCTGCCCCAGCGTGTTGTGGAGCGTCACCGTGACGGCTTGGGTTTCCTGGACCTCCAGCGCGAGCGTGGCGACTGTGCGGAAGGGGTTCGGGTAAGCGGCCGTCATCACGAACGGCGCGACGACCGGAATCGTGAGATCCACCGTGGGGCTGAGCGTGCTCGTGCCATCGACGTCGATCTGTTCCAGGCGAAACGTGTGGGGGCCGGTGCGAAGATCCGGCACGCGGTGGGTGTACTGGTGTGCCTGGTTCGTCGTGCCCACGCCGTCGACGAACGCGATCTCGTGAAACGTCCCCGCCTTGAGTTGCTGCACCGAGAACCCACTGTTGTTCGTCTCGGAGGCCGTCGCCCAGCGCAGGACGGCATCGCGGCCGTCGCGCACGGCGTCAAACGCAGTAAGCTCAACAGGGAGGGCGGCGCCGTCGAGCGTGCGTCCGGGTGAATAGAGGGCGCCCTCCGAGGCGGCTGCGCTGTGTGGGGCAAACGGGCCGTCGAGCCCCGGGCTGCGCGTGACGGATTCGCCCTCGGCGCTCGATCCGCTGTACCGAAGAGCGGTCACCACCTGACCGGCCTCGTTGCGGAGCGTGATCGCGTCGCCGCCATTGTTGAGGCCCAGCGTGCCGCCGGCGGTGAAAACCTGCCCGGGAATATCACCCGGCGTGCCACCACCAAATACGACGGCGGCCGTGTTCGGGGCGATGGACGTTTCGTCGGGGAAGGTGAACCGCGTCGCCGTCCCGTCTTCGATCGTGTATCCGCCGACCGCAATCGGGGACGAGCCCGTGTTCACCAACTCGATGAACTCGTCTTCCCCGGCGTGGCGCGCGCCATCGTCGTTCGCGTCGCCACAGGCCGGGGGGTGGCCGGCTGGCGTGCATTCCGATTCGGTGGCGGGATCGTAGTGCAACTCGTTGATCACCAGCGCGCCGTTGGCGGGGAGCGCGCCGACGGTGACCCGTCCGCTCGTAGCCAGGGTAGGGGGCGTACCGGCGTTGAAGCGAGCGGTCGAAAACACGAGCGCAGCCGACCCGGAGGCCCCGGCGTTCACCTCGGCTTCCAGGACGACGAGCTCGCCCGATCCGCCGACCAGCGCGGCGTCGAACGCCGCCGACACCGTGATCTGCCCGGGCACCGACGTGTCAACGTCGAACTGAGCCGGGGCCTCCGCGATCGTGCCCTCGGGCGTGGCGCCTGTGACGGTGAGCACCGACGGGTCGTAGACGACGGTCAGTTCGTAGGAGCGAATATCATCCTCGGCGCCGACCGCCTCTAACAGAAGCACAGGAAGGTCGATCGGCGCGCTGGGCGAGACATCGGCGCGGTCGGGCAGGTCGATCGAGATCTGCGCCGGAGCCGTAGCCGGAAGGAGAAAAAAGACGACGAGAGCGGTGCACAGTAGAGAGGGAGCGAAGCGCATGACAGGCGGAAGGAATCAGATCGGGGAACGTGGGTTTCATGGAAGAGGCCGGTGCGCCCACCGGGTGGTGCGTTGGCCCCCATCCACTTGCCTTGACAGCGCGAATGGGGCGGGCATAACGCGCAAAACCGCGCGGGAGCGCGTTTCCGCCAATGGTGCGCCGGTAGATGCTCCGATTCCTGACGGGCGAGATGGTGTTTGGCCGATGTAGGTGCGGCCCTTTGCAAGCAACTCCCACCTTGGTTGGCAGTACGTGAAATCGAATCGTTTCTGCGTCATCTTCCAGAAGCGGCTTCGCATGCCATCCCAAGCCACCCACTTCGCACACCGATGCATCGCCCGACCTGTATTGCTTGCTCTCCCCGCATCGTGCTTGGCCTCATGATGGCGGGGCTCCTCATCGCGCTCGACCCCGTTCATGGACAAGACACCGACGAGGCCCCCGCGCTTACCCTGCGGGCCATCCACGCGTCCGACACGTTTCAGCCGGAATCCTTTCGGGGCGGCCGGTGGGCGGAGGAAGGGCCCGTCATCACGTATATCGAAGCGGCCGAGGACGGCGAGGCCACGCACCTGATGCGCTACAACCTGGAGACCGACGAGCGTACGCGCCTGATCGACGGCACGAACCTGTACGCCGAGGACGTGGACCGGCTCATCAAGATCGAGGGCTACCAGTACAGCGCCGACGAGAGCCAGGTGCTCATCTACACCGACTCCGAGCGCGTGTGGCGCTACAACACGAAGGGCTACTACTACGTCTACGACCTGGGCGCGCAGACGCTCACGCCTGTCGCAGATCGCGACGACGGCTTCCAGATGTTTGCCAAGTTCAATCCGGCGGGCGACCAGGTGGCGTTCGTGCGGGAGCGCAACCTGTTTGTCGCGGACCTCGTGACGGGCATGGAGACGGCGCTCACCACCGACGGCCGCGAGGGCGCCATCATCAACGGGACGTTCGACTGGGTGTACGAGGAGGAGTTCGGCCTGCGCGACGGCTTCCGGTGGAGCCCTGGTGGGCAGTACATCGCGTTTTACAAGCTCGACGAGTCGGACACGCGCGAGTTTGCGATGACCGACTTCCTGACGCGGTATCCGACGTACGAGCGCTTCCGCTATCCGAAGGCCGGCGAGGTGAATAGCGAGATCCAGATCGGCGTGATCGACATGAATCGGATCGATACGACGCAGGCCGGGCAGCCGCAGGCCACGCGCTTCTTCGACACGCAGACGTGGGATCCGGGGCTCGACCCAGCGGCCGAGGCGACCGATCCGCATGAGTACCTCGCCCACATGGGCTGGACGCCCGGCGACGATGGCACGACGCGCGTCTGGATGTTTCGGCTCAACCGCAATCAGAACGAGCTCGATCTGCTGTATGGCAACCCGTCCACCGGCGGCACAACGACCGTGCTGGAGGAAGCGGAAAAGACCTACATCGACGTGGAGGGGCGCAAGATCCAGTACCTCGACGACGGCAAGCACTTCGTGTGGATGACGGAAAATCCGGGTTACACGCACCTGCATCTGTACCGGAACGACGGCACGCTGGTCGGCCCCATCACGGAGGGCGCGTGGGAGGTGACGGCCTTCCACGGCGTCGACGAGGAGGATGGGACGGCGTACTTCACGTCGACCCAGGCGAGCTCCATCGAACGGCATCTGTACCGCACCGAGGTCCATTTCGAGCAGCACGAAACGGCGGCGACGCCGATGCAGATCACCGCGGCCGCGGGCACGCACGCCATCAACATGTCGAAGGACCTGCGCTACTACATCGATGCGCACTCTACGATCATGCAGCCGCCGGTCACCACGCTGCACCGCGCGGACGGCGCGCAACTCACCGTGCTAGAGGGGAACGAGGCGCTCATCGAAAAGCTCGCGCAGCTCGACCTGCCGGAGCCCGCGTTTACGCAGGTGCCGGGCGCGGATGGCACGCCGCTCAACGCGTTCGTCGTCCGCCCCAATGACTTCGAGCCGAGCCGGCAGTACCCGCTCCTGATGTATGTCTACGGCGGGCCCGGCGCGCAGACGGTGATGAACCAGTGGGGCGGCACGCGGCAGCTGTGGCATACGTACCTTGCCGAGAAGCACGGCCTCGTCGTGGCGAGCGTGGACAACCGCGGGACGGGCGGACGCGGCAAGGCGTTTCAGGATGTGCCGTATCAGCAGCTCGGCCAGCCGGAGGCGCGCGACCAGATCGCCGCGGCCCGGCACTTTGGCGCCGAATCGCACATCGACAGCACACAGATTGGCATCTGGGGCTGGAGCTACGGCGGGTACATGACGCTGATGTCCATGCTCTACCAGAACGGTCCCAACACCTTCGCGACGGGCGTCTCCGTGGCCCCGGTGACGGACTGGCGCTTCTACGACACGATCTACACCGAGCGCTACATGGCACCTCCGCAGCAGAACGAGGACGGCTACACGCGCGGCGCCCCGCTCAACTACGCCGACCGCCTGCAGGCCGATCAGGACTTGCTGCTCGTGCACGGCGACTTCGACGATAACGTGCATTTTCAGAACAGCGTGCAGATGGTGGGCAAGCTACAGGAGGCGAACAAGCAGTTCGAGTTTATGACGTACCCGGGCCGCAACCACGGCATCTATGGCGGCCTCACGCGGCTCCACCTCTTCACCATGATCACCGACTTCATCGGCGAGCACCTCGTCGGCTACGAGCAGGAGCTGTCCACCGTCGGCCAGCCGTAAGGAAGAGGATAGCCGGCTTGCCAACCGGGCTTCCCGAGTCGCTCTCTGCGTTGTCCGGTGGCCAACCAGTGAAGAGGGACAACGAAGAAAGGCGCCGAGCGGGAGGCCCGGCGCCTGGGGGGGCAACGGCACGTCGGGGATGGACTCACCGCTGGAAGGGCGGATCGACCTCCGTGTGAGCGATGTGGTTGACGTAGTTGCTGATCGTCTTAATCCCGATCAGGGCAACCACTTCGTAGAGTACATCGCGGCCGAGACCGGCGTCCTCGAACTCGTTCAGGTCGGCGTCGGCGAGCCAGCCGCGCTTGCCAGCGATGCGACGCGTGGCGCGTACGAGTTGGCGATGGCGGTCGTTGGCAGGTAGGCCGCCTTCGAGGAGGGTATCGATCTCGTCTTCTGGAAGGCCGGCTTGGGCGCCCGCGGCGGCGTGCGCCTTCGTGCAGTAGTGGCAGTCGTTGTACGTCGAGATGGCCAGGATGACGACCTGCTGCTCCGCCGGGGAGAGTACGCCGTTTTCGATAGCGCCGTTAGCCGCGAGATACGTCTGGGCGACGGCCGGGTTGTGCGCGGCCATCTCGTCGATCAGGTTCGGCACGAAGCCGAAGGCCTGTTTGGCGGTTTCGCGAGCTTGCTCGGCGCGATCCGTGGACGTTGCGGTAGCCATAATGTGGATGGTGTGGCAATGGATGGTCTGACGAACACGCGAGGTTGGAACCCTCCCGCACGCGCTTCATCTGTGGGGCCTTGGGGGGCAATGTTACGCGCTGCCCTGTGAGGATCGCATCAAGGC
>CAYFRX010000090.1:0-11412 GCA_964345515.1 uncultured Rhodothermales bacterium | reverse complement strand
CCTCCGTACCGCGGAAGCAACGAATTATCCACAGAAAACGGCGCATCAGGCACGCGCCGACCAAGCAGTCCTGACTGATGTTCGAGTCGCTCTTCAAGTTTGATCGTATCCACTTCGCGGAAGGTACCGTAGGCGTCCAGTCGGGAAGTGCCACCCTGGTCTTCATTGCGTTGGTCGTCGCGCTGCTCGGGGCCCTGGCGCTGCTCTACTGGTGGACGGATCGGTACGCCTCGGGGCGTGATCGGGCGATCTCCTTCAGCCTGCGCGCCATCGTGCTGGTGCTCCTGTTCATCCCCCTCTTCGAGCCGGCGCTCATCCGGCCGGACGTGGTGCCGGACGAGAACTTCGTGGCCGTGCTCGTCGACGCCTCCGAGAGTATGACCGTCCCGGACGGCCGAGAGGGCCTCACGCGCAGCGATGCGGCGAAGCAGCTCCTCGTCGGAGCGGAGAGTAGCGCGATTGCGACCGCCCTCGACGACGTGTTCAAGGTGCGATACTACGCCTTCGGCGACGAGGCCCGCCGCGTCGACAGCGTCACCACGGTGGCCCCGGAGGCGCACGGCACAAACATCTCCGCCGCGCTGGACCGCGTGCTCTCCGACTTTCGCGGCCTGCCCCTGACCGGCGTCGTCCTGCTGACGGACGGCGGCGACAACAGCGACACCGTGCCCCTCAATAAGGCCGAGGAACTGCGTGAGCGCAACGTGCCGCTGCACGTTATCGGCCTCGGCCAAGAAAGTGCGGAGAGCGAGCGCGAACTGCTCGAAGCCCGCGTCAGCCGCGGCGTAGAAGAGACGACCGGCGCGGAGATCGACGTCAAGGTGCGGTCGGGGCGGACCGAGCCCGAGCCGGTGGTCGTCAGCATGTACCGCGGCGACGAGCTCGTGCACACCGATCGGCACGTGCTGAAGGGCGACGGCAAGGTGGATCAGTTCACGTTCTTCTACGAGCCGGAGGGAACCGAGCCGCAGGAATATACCCTGCGCATGGCGGAGGCGGCCGATGAGTTCAACACGGAGAACAACGCCGTGAACGTGCTCATCGACCCGCGGCGCGACACGCTGCGCGTGCTCTCCATTGAGGGGCATCCGCGGCGGGATTTCAAATTTATGCGGCGTGCGCTCGTGGACGATCCTGTCGTGCAGTTGACCTCCATCCTCCGGACGGGCACGGGCAAATTCTACCGCCAGGGTGTCCGCAGCGCCGACGAGCTGGCGGGCGGCTTCCCGAACTCCGAGGAGGAGCTCTTCGGCTTCCACACCGTGCTGCTCGGCGACGTGGAAGCGGCCCAGTTCTCGCTCGACCAGCAGACCATGCTCGAACGCTTCGTGCGGCTCCGCGGCGGCGGGTTCGCCATGCTCGGCGGGCGGACCACCTTCGCGGAGGGCGCCTACTGGAACAGCCCCATCGCGGACCTGCTGCCCGTCACGCTCGACCCGTCGCGTCGATCTGTGATTCCGCCGACCTTCGGGGACGAAGAGGATCCGCCCGAGGAAAAGGGGTATCAATTTGTGCCGACGGCAGCGGGGCTGGAGAGTCCAATCCTGCGCCTGTCCGGCAATCCCTCGGCCAATCAGGCGCGGTGGGGCGAGATGCCAGGCCTCACAAGTATCAACTACCTGGGGGCGACCAAGCCCGGCGCGGCCGTCCTGGCCGAGAAACCCGACGACGAGTTCGGCGGGAGCGAGCCCCTCCTCGTTGTACAGCGGTACGGGAAGGGCCGCAGCGCGGCGCTGGCGACGGCGAGCACGTGGCGCTGGCAGATGCTGCTCGACACCGAAGACCAGCGCCACGAGCGCTTCTGGCGGCAGTTCGTGCGGTGGCTGGCGGCGTCCGCGCCGGGGCGCGTCGATCTGAACCTGGAGGCCGATCGCTTCGCGCCAGGCGATGAGATTCCGCTCACCGTCGACGTGTACGACGCGCAGTACCAGCCGCTGCCGGATGCGACGGTCCGTGGCACGCTGACCGACCCCGCTGGTACCACGCAGGCAATCGCGTTCCGTCCGGATCTGGGCGAGGCCGGCGCGTACACGGCCACGCTCCTCCCCGACGATGAAGGCGTGTACGCGCTCGACGTCGCGGCGGAGGCCGAGGGGCGACCGGTCGGGCAGCAGACGCACAGCCTGCTCGTCCGGCCCACCCGCAAGGAGTATTACGACGCCGTGCTCAAGCGCCCCTTCCTCGAACGGCTGGCGGAAACCGCCGGCGGCTTCTACTACACGCCCGACGCCACGGACGCCCTCACCACCAACCTGCGCGGCAGCCGGACGAGCACGTCCATCTACACGGTCGACTACCTGTGGGACATGCCGTTCCTCTTCACCCTCATCCTGCTTTTACTTTCGGCAGAGTGGGTGTGGCGCCGCCGCCGCGGCCTGCCGTGATTTCCGCTTGACTGCTCTTGCACGACGTATGCTTCCACTGTTTTCCTCCGATTCCGACCTGCTGCAAGTGGGCCTCGCGCTGACGCTCGGCCTCACCCTCGCCTGCATCTCACCGACTTCTGCATCCGGTCAGACGCCCGGGACGCGGCACGTGCTCCTCATCGGCGGCCTGGGCGGAACGCCGGCCTACACCGAGCGCTTTGAGGCCTACCTCCGTGAGGCGCACACCGCGCTCGTCGATCGCTTCGGGATTCCCGTGGACCAAGTGCAGGTGCTGGGCGAGCGGGCCGTCGCCGACCGGCCGTTCGTCGATGCGGCCTCGACGGCAGACAACATCCGCGCGGCCTTCGCGCGCCTCCGCCAGCAGGTGACGGCCGACGATCACGTGTACGTCCTCCTGTTTGGGCACGGCTCGTTCGATGGGACCCACGCGCGCATCAACATCCCGCGGCGCGACCTCGATGATGCGGATTTTGCTGTGCTCATGGACAAGCTGGACGCCGGCCGCACCGTGGTCGTCAACACGACGAGCGCGAGCGGCCCCTTCGCCTCCACGCTCAGCGGCCCCGATCGGGTCATCATCACCGCCACCGCGACAGGCACCGAGCGCGACGAAACCCGCTTCCCGCGCTACTTCGTCGAGGCGCTGCGCGCGCCGGAGGCCGACCTCGACAAGAACGGCGGGCTGTCGGTGCGTGAGCTCTTCGTATACACGACCGAGGAGGTGGCGAACTCCTTCGAGCAGGCCGGACAACTCGCCACCGAGCACGCGCTCCTCGACGATAACGGCGACGGCACGCCGACGCGCTTCGACGAACTCGACGCGGCCCAAGACGGCGGACTGGCCGTGCTCACCTACCTCCAGCCGCCCCCGGCCGTCGCATCGGTGAGCGAGGCCGCGCGGCCGCTGCTTCGGGAGAAAGAGGCGCTCGAACGGTCCATCGCCGCGCTGAAGAGCGAGAAAGCAGCGATGAATGAGGACGCCTACTACGCGGAGCTAGAGTCGCTCTTCGTCCAGCTCGCCCGCCTGAACGCGCGGATCGAGCGGCAAGAGTAGCCCTGATTCGATCCAGCCTCTCTTGAGATGGTAGGGGTTTCAGTGGTTGCATGCACTCTAACTCGCGCCTACGAGCCAACTGGCCTCAAAGACATTGGCGTCTCGGCCGCAGCGCAGGTGGAGCGATAAAAATCCTCGTTGTCTGAGCGACAGAGCAAAGCGATAGAGCGAGTTTCGAGGATTTAGCTCCGCCGAAGCGCAGGCAGTCGATGTCTTTGCCGCCTTGATCTTTCCGTCGGTTTTGGATCAAGCCAAAACCGATTCCCAGAGGGAGGAGGACAATACCGCTCCAGTCTCGAACGCACCCCGGAAGACAGAGAAAGCCGGCGTTGGGTAACAGTGCCAGAGACTACTCTGTCCTACTGGATCAAGACGCAATGGCGCGTGCGAAATGCTTCACCGAGCCGTGACCCCCGCGTTCGCTCGCAGTGACAAGCGGGGCCATGGGTCAGCTTAGTGCGAAAGCGCGTAGATGATGAAGTTGATCGCCATCTGGAAGCTGACCGTCGACGCATCCGCCAGATTGCGATTGGGCCATTCCCAGCCGTCGCCGATGTCCTGATTGTAGCAGATGGCCACGACCATCCGCCCGCTGTCATCGAAGATGCCGTAGTAGACGTCGTCGCGCGGGCCGAAGCGCATCCCGCCCCAGCGCCCCGAGTTCTTGGTCGAGATAGCCGCGTCCGGGTCGATGTCGTAGTAGACCGACCAGATGGGATGATCGGCCGTCAGCTCGACGGGCTCGCGGTCCGGGAAGACGCGCTTGATGTTGCGGTACATGTTGTTCCACTGCGGGCCCACCTGCCCGCGCCCGTAGTCGTGGAAGTCGTCGATGATGAGGAAGCCGCCGCGGGCGAGGTACGTCCTGAGGTTTTCCACCTCGGCCTCGTTGGTCTCCCAGTAGCCGGGCTCAGTCAGATAAAGGACGGGGTGCTCAAAGATGCGATCGTCCGTGAGCCGCAGCACGATCGGCGGGCCGTCGATGTGAAGGCCTGTCGTGCGCTGGATCGCCTCGTGGAGGTGCTGCTCAGCCCGGGGATAGTCGGTGGCCCATGCGTTACCGCGGCGCCCGAATCCGCCCCCGTGGCTTGTGTACTGGATGCGGACGAAGCGAAAGCCGTAGTCGTCAGTGGCCGGCACTGGCACTGGCTCCGGGTTGGTCGAACGGGTGGGCGGATCGGAGTCGGCTGGGATCGCACCCAGCAGCACGGCGATGAGAAGCGGTATCGTCCAGCGCATGGTGCCATCTCCCCGAATGTTACGTGTAGCGCGTGATGATTCTCATTCCTATTCTACGCAGGAAGCGACGATACGCTCCAAGGGGCTGGGAAGGCCGATCCAGCATCGTCCATCCCCCGATCGGGGGACGGCCCTTGTCGCGAAGAACCTTGCTATTCATCTTCTCGTTGAAGAATATTCACACTCTACGTCGCCAGCCTCAACGTGGACGAGGTGACTTGAAGCCGGCCGAACGTGCGGCAATCGTCCCACCGTGGCCGAGGCGGCGTAGCCCCGACGCCCCCGAACCGGGCCGCCTTTTTGTGCGGTGCACCGCCCCCCTTGCCCCAGCGCGGCTATGTCCCTACTCCGTTCCGTCCAACGCGCCCCCGTCCGCTCGATTGTTGCAGTGGCTGTTCTGGTCATCGCCCTGACTGCGTACGGGATCGACTGGTCCCAGCCGCCGAGTCTGATCCTTTTCTTCGGGAGCCTGCATCCGGTGGTGGTGCATTTCCCGATCGGTCTCCTGATTCTGGCTGCGCTGTTAGAGGGGCTGGTCCGGTACCACGACCGCTTTTCGTCTGTCAAGCCCACCATCTCGATCGTGCTTGCGCTCGGTGCGTTGAGCGCCGTCGCGTCGGCCGCAGTGGGATGGTTCTTGTCCCTGTCGGGAGGGTACGACGGTGCGCTCGTGAGCTGGCATCAGTGGCTGGGCGTGGGCGTCGCCGTCGGCGGGGTGGGCGCCTGGTGGCTCGAACGGGAGGCCCGGAAGACGTCGCCGTCGGTGCCGTTTGCCAAGGCTGGCTACGTCGCCGTCCTCTCGCTCACTGCCCTTCTGCTCGTCGTCACCGGGCACCTGGGCGGATCGCTCACGCACGGGTCGGGCTTTCTGACCCAGCACCTTCCCACATCCATTCAGCGCTGGGTGGGTGGCGCCGGTGCCGCGCGGCCTGCCGGCGTGCCCGTCCCGGTCGATTCGGCGCTCGTGTATCAGGATTTGGTGCACCCCATCCTGCAGGACCGGTGCGTCGAGTGCCACGGGCCGAACAAAACGAAGGGCGGGCTTCGCCTCGACGGCCCCGAGCAGATTCAGGCGGGCGGGGACAGTGGGCCCGTGCTCCAGCCTGGCGGGCCAGAGCAGAGCGAGCTCATTCGGCGGGTGACGCTTCCGCTCTATCACGACGACGTGATGCCCACGGACGGACGGTCTCCGCTGAGCGTGGAGCGCGTCGAGCTGCTGCGGTGGTGGATCGCGAACGAGGCCTCCTTCGAGGCCAAGGTGGGTGACATCGAGGAGGAGACGACGCCGTCTTCGGTCCAAACGGTACTCGCGCGGCTGTCCCGGCCCCGCGACGAAATCCGGACAGGTATCTACGCCGAGGCCGTCGCGCCGCCCGACAGCAGCGTGCTCGACGACCTGGCCCGCTCGCCCCTGCGCATCCGACGGGTGGCGCGCGGCGAGCCGTTCCTGCAGGTCGAGGTCCGCTCCCGTGCAGACACCGTCGACGCCGCGCTTCTGAGTCGGTTGGAGGGCATGGCCGATCAGGTCGCGTGGCTGGATCTTTCGGGGACGGTCGTGACAGCCTCGGGGCTTGAGGTGGCGGGCACGTTCCCCCACCTCACCCGCCTCGCCCTGCGCGACGCGACGGTCGACGAAGCCGGGCTGCAGGCGCTGGAGAACAACACGTTTCTGGAGTACCTGAACCTGGTCGAGTCCAACGTGTCGGATGACGGCCTCGCGCACCTCGCGTCGGTGCCCAGCCTCAAGACGCTGTACCTCTGGCAGTCGCGCGTGACAGACGCCGGGGTGGACAGCCTGATGGCCCGCGTCAAGGGGCTTGACGTGAACCGCGGCGCGACCCTCGTCGTGCGCGATTCGTCGCGGACCGACACGATTCGTACCGTCGCGCTGAGCGAGTGACGCACGCCCTCGCGTCCGCACCCCACACCGAGCGCAATGCCCAACAATCGTGTGATCGCCATTATGGACGAGGAATCGAGACCGGAGTCGCTGTCGCGCCGCGCTTTTCTGCAGCGGTTCGGACGGGTTCGTGATCCCGACGCTGATGCCGAGGACGAGGGGGCGGACCCCACGACGCCGGACGCGGAGCGTGCCCTTGCCCCCGAAGTGGCCCGTCGACGGCTCGAAGCGCTCGGCGTCACGATCACGCCACTCTCCGCGGATGAGGATCGGCTTCAGGTGCAGTGCAAGCCGGTGGGCTCGCAGTTCGGACGCGAGGAGATGGGGCTCCTGGCGCCGCTCGCTCCCCAGATCGCTTGGCTGGATGTAGCCACCACGGGCGTTGACGACGGGGCCCTCGAACCCGTGAGCGCGATGCACGCGCTCCGGCGCCTTCATCTTCAGCACACCGCCGTCGAGGGGCCCGGCCTGGCCCACCTGACGGAGCTGGGGGCGCTCGAATACCTCAACCTGTACGGAACGAAGGTCGGCGACGCGGCCCTGGAGCACCTCGCGGCGATAGACGGCCTCCAGACCGTCTACCTCTGGCAAACGGAGGTCAGCACGGACGGCGTCGAAGAACTCCAGGCGCGACGCCCCGACCTGACCGTGGAGTTTGGCGATCCATTCCTCGGGACGTGACGCGCGCAGGGAGGCTCGGCGCGGAGCCTGCGTCGAGGTGGGCCGCCCGGTCCATGTTCGTTTTTTCCCTGGTTCCGGCAGCGGTGAAACTTCTGTGAAAGGCGCTGTTACAAGAAAGTGATTTTCCTTCAGTCAACGCCGACCCCTCAGGAGCCCCCAGCTCAGACACTATGCGTGACGCCGAGGCGTGGCTGCGTTCCATCCAGCGGACCGTTCCAGGATGGCTCCTTCTCCTGGCCGTGCCCCTGCTCGTTTGGCTGGTCGTGGGCCCGCTGGGCGTATTCCACGCTGGCTACGACCTGCCCGAGACCGTCGAGTTCAACCGGGACATCCGGCCCATCCTGTCGCAGCACTGCTTCGCCTGCCACGGGCCCGATTCGAAGGCCCGCGAGGCCGACCTCCGCCTGGACACCGAGGCAGGGGCCACAGCGATGCGCGAGGACTACGCGCATCCGGCCGTGGTGCCCGGAAGGCCCGGGCGGAGCGCGCTGATCGATCGCATCACCCACTCGGATCCCGAGAAGCGGATGCCGCCGCCCCTGAATCAGGAAGGCAGCGGCGGGGCTGAACTGACCGGCCGGCAGATTGCGCTGCTCAAAAAGTGGATCGACCAGGGCGCGAAGTGGGAGAAGTGGTGGGCGTACACCGCCGTCGAGCACCCTGAGGTTCCGGAGGTGGAAGCGTCCGGGCAGGCTGAGATCCGTAACCCGATCGACCGGTACGTCCTCGCGCGCCTGAACGAGAACGGACTCGCCTCCGCGTCGCCCGCCGCCCGGCCGACGCTCCTCCGCCGGCTCAGCCTCGACCTGACGGGCATCCCGCCGTCCATCAAGGATGTCCGAGCGTTCACGCAGGATACGCGACCCGATGCCTACGAGCGGGTCGTGGACAGCTTGCTTGCGTCCCCGCACTTCGGCGAGCGGATGGCCCTCTGGTGGCTCGATCTCGTCCGCTACGCCGAGACGGACGGATACCACTCCGACCTGGACCGGAATATCTCGGCCTTCCGCGACTACGTGATTCACGCGTTCAACGAGAATAAGCCGTTCGACCAGTTCACGCGGGAGCAGATCGCGGGGGACTTGCTGCCCAACCCGACGCGAGAGCAGCGCGTGGCGGCCTCGTACAACCGGCTCGGGCAGGCCACGAAGGAGGGCGGCTCGCAGCCCGAAGAGTACCTCGTCAAGTACGCCGTCGATCGCGTGACAACGGTCTCCAATGCATGGCTAGCCTCCTCCATGCAGTGCGCGCAATGCCACGATCACAAGTACGATCCGTTCACGCAAGAGGACTTCTACTCGATGGCCGCATTCTTCGGCGATGTGAAGGAGCGGGGCCTGTTTCCGAACGAGAACCAGCTTCCACCGGAGGCGTCGCTGCTCACGCTCGACGAGGCGGACTCGCTGCAGCTGCTCGACAAGCAGATCGCCCACCTGGAGCCCGAGGTGGAACGCGCCCAGCGCTTCGACCGGCCCGTTGCTTCCAAGGAAGAGCGGTTGAAGCAACGGCAGAGTGAGCGGGCCGAGTTCGTGGAGCGCCATCAGAAGGTGCTGGCGACAGAGTCCATCGAGAGCCGGGTCATCCGGATGCTCCCCCGCGGGGATTGGCGGCACGACTCGGGCCCCATCGTCACCCCGGACGCGCCGGACTTTCTCCCCGAGATGGAGGTCACCGGCCGCCGGCCGGACCGGCTCGATCTGGCAAACTGGCTGGTCGCCAGCGACAACCCGCTCACGCCGAGGGCGTTCGTCAACCAGCTCTGGGACAAATTCTTCGGCCACGGCCTCTCGAAGCGGCTTGGGGATTTTGGGGTGCAGGGCGAGACGCCCACCCATCCGCAGCTCCTCGACTGGCTGGCCGCCGAGTTCGTGGCGAGCGGCTGGGACGTGAAGCACGTGGTGCGGCTGATCGTGACCTCCGGGACGTACCGGAAGGCGTCGCAGGCCACCGAGGAGCACCTGGAAAAGGACCCCGACAACCGATACCTCGCGCATCAGGCGCGCATCCAACTGCCGGCCGAGCTGGTGCGCGACAATGCGCTGGCCATCAGCGGGCTCCTCAACCGCGCCGTCGGCGGCGAGAGCTTCAAGCCGTACCAGCCGGAGGGGTACTGGGCCGACATTCAGACCTTCGGGGAAACAGGGCCGGCCGCCGAATGGACGCCCACTGCGGGGGCCGACCAGTACCGCCGCGGCGTGTACATCTACTGGAAGCGGTCGTTTCTCCATCCTACGCTGAAGGTGTTCAACGCGTCGACGCGGCAGGTGACGCAGGCGCATCGCACGCAGTCGAACGATCCGCGGCAGGGCCTCGCGCTCCTCAATGATCCCATGTTCGTGGAGGCCGCTCGCGTCTTCGCCGAACGGATCATGGATGAGGGCGGGGCGTCCGTCGAGGCGCGGGTCCGCTTTGCGCTGCGCCGGGCCGTGAGTCGAACGCCCACTGAGGCGGAGATGCAGCCGCTGATCGCCCTCTACCAGAAGCAGCTGGACCGCTACCGCGACGATCCGGAGGCCGCCGGCCAGGTCGTCAGTGTGGGACAGTATCCGGCGGCGCAAAACAAGAATCTGGCGGAGCTTGCCGCCTGGACGTCCGTGGCGCGGGCCGTTCTCAATCTTCACGAGACCATCACCCGATACTGACCATGTTCAACTTGGAGAACGGACGCAACTGGCTGGAGCGGCTCACGCTCGATGAGACGCGGCGCGAGTTTCTCGGTCGCGCGGCGCAGGGCATCGGCGCGATGGCGCTGGCGGGCCTCCTCACGCGAGGCACACTCGATTTTGCCAGAGCCGATGACGGGGGCGGGAAGGCCAAGCAGAAGGGCCGGGGCGCCTCGCCCGACGACCGGTGGGAAGGCGTCGTCCGGCCCACGCACTACACACCGCGCGCGAAGCGAATCATCTACCTGTACATGGCCGGCGGCCCGTCGCAGGTCGAGAGCTTCGATCCCAAACCGAGGCTCGTGGACATGCACGGCCAGCCCATGCCGCGGTCGGTCACGAAGGGCGCCCAGATGAGCACGATGACGAGCGGACAGAAGCTCAAGGTGCTCCGGCCGCAGTATGAATTCAGCCGGTACGGAGAGGCTGGCGTTCCGGTCTCGGAGCTCTTCCCGCACATCGGCCAGATCGCTGACGAGATCACGGTGGTTCGCTCGATGCAGACGGAGCAGATCAACCACGACCCGGCGCACACCTTCATGAACACCGGCTTCCGCCTGGCAGGCCGGCCGAGCATGGGCTCGTGGGTGACGTACGGGCTCGGCAGCGAGTCGGAGAACCTGCCCGGGTTTGTCGTCATGACCTCCAAGGGTGGGGGGCAGTCGCAGCCCATCGCTGCGCGCCAGTGGCACTCCGGCTTCCTGCCGGGCCGGTTCCAGGGCGTCAAGTTCCAGTCGCACGGCGAGCCCGTCAATTACGTGCGGTCGCCGACGGGCGTCTCCCAGCAGGACCAGCGGGAGATTCTCGACGCGGTGAAGCAGATGAACCACATGAAGAACGAGGTGGTGGAGGATCCGGAGATTGCCACCCGCATCAGCCAGTACGAGATGGCCTTCAAGATGCAGACGAGCGTGCCGGAGCTGGCGAGTATCGAGGACGAGCCCGACTACATCAAAGACATGTACGGCGTCGAGCGGCTCGACGGCTCCTTTGCGGCGAACTGCCTGATGGCACGCCGCCTCGCGGAGCGCGGCACCCGCTTCATCCAGCTCTATCACCGGGGCTGGGACCACCATGGGAATCTGAAGGACGGCCTGAAGGAAGCCGCCGAGCACGTCGACCGGCCCTCCGCGGCGCTCGTCAAGGATCTGAAGCAGCGGGGCATGCTGGAGGACACCCTCGTGATCTGGGGCGGCGAGTTCGGCCGCACGCCGATGGGACAGGGCGAGGACGGCCGGGACCACCACATCAACGCATTCTCCCTCTGGATGGCCGGCGGCGGCGTGAAAGGCGGGCACATCCACGGCCGGACCGACGACTTCGGCTTTAACGTCGTCGAGGATCCGGTGCACGTGCACGACCTGCACGCCACGATCCTCTACCTGCTCGGCATCGACCACAAGCGGCTGACGTACACGCACAAGGGCCGCGAATTCCGCCTGACGGACGTGCACGGCCATGTCGTGGACGACATCCTCGCGGCCTGAG
>CAYFRX010000089.1:0-11500 GCA_964345515.1 uncultured Rhodothermales bacterium | reverse complement strand
GGCTGGACGGCCGAGGTGCGCATCCCGTACATCTCGCTCCGCTTCCGCGAGCAACGGGTCCAGACGTGGGGCTTCAACGCGGCCCGCGAGGTGAAGCGCCGGGGCTTCAAGCAGTCGTGGGCTCCGCTCACGCAAGCCGCGTCCACCACGCTGGCGCAAGGCGGCAAGCTGGTGGGCCTGGAGGGGCTGCAGCCGCGCCGCCTCGTCGAACTGAATCCCGTCACCACCGCCCGCTCGCAAGGGGAACGGGTCGACGGCACGTTCGACCGCGGGCGGGTGCGGCCGGAGGTCGGATTCAACGCGAGCTATGGGCTCACGCGCAACCTGGTGCTGGATGCCACCGTCAACCCGGACTTCTCGCAGGTCGAGGCCGACGCGACGCAGCTTACCGTCAACGAGCGGTTTGCGCTGTTCTTCCCGGAGAAGCGGCCCTTCTTTCTGGACGGCACCGAGATCTTCAACACGCCGAAAGATCTCGTCTACACGCGCCGTATCGTCGACCCGGTGGGCGGCGCGAAGCTGACGGGCAAGGTGGGCACCATGCAGGTGGGCTACCTTGGGGCCGTGGATCAGCACCGCGCCGCGGGCGCCGCCGACAGCGATGCGCTGTTCAACCTGCTGCGCGTGCGGCGCGACGTCGGCACGGGCTCGACGGTCGGCCTGCTGTACACGGACCGGTCCGCCCTCACCACGGACGCCTACAACCGCGTGATCGGCGGCGATGCGCGTCTGTTGTTTGCCGGGCAGTACGCGTTCAACGTGCAAGCCGCCGGCAGCTGGACCGCCGGCCCCCGCGGCGGCGAGTCGCCCATCGCCCGCGGCCTCCGCCCGCTGCTGTTTGCGAGCCTGGAGCGCAGCGGGCGGCACGTGCAGTGGGAGACGCGGCTGGAGGACATCCATCCCGACATGCGCGCGCAGGGCGGCTTCCTGCGGCGTATCGGCGATGCGCGCCTCTTCGGCGAGACGCGATTCTACCACTACGGCGCGCCGGGGGCTGCCCTGGAGCGCGCTGGCCTCTTCCTGCGGGGCGATTCGTACTTTGCGCACGACGCGTTCTGGCGGGCCGATACGCCCTACGAGGCTGAGGTTGAGCTGCAGCCCAGCATCTGGCTCCGCGGCGACCGCTACCTGAGCGTGATTCTGCGCGATGGCACGTTCCGCTTCCGCCCGGCCGACTATGCCGGCTACGCCGTCCAGCGCGCCGACGGGACCGTGAGGCCATTCACCCCGCCCGACCCGCTCCGCCACATGCTGGCGGCGGGCCTCCTCTACCGGATGCGCCTGACGGACGCCGCCAACCTGGACGGACGGTCGTTCCTGCGCGAGCTGCCGATCTACGCCGAGGCCTCGCGCGGGCTGGAGTTTCAGGTCAACGGCGAGCTGGAGCTGCGACCCACGCACGCCCTGTCGCTCGGCTTGTCGCACACCTACTCCCACCTGCGGCGGGTGCGCACCCGCGCGCGGGTCAGCCTCGCGAACATCTCGCGCGGCACGATCCAGTATCAGTTCAGCAAGGCGCTGTTCGCGCGGACGATCCTGCAGTACAACCTGGAGAAGCGCGCCACCCTGCGCGACCCCGTTTCGAAACAGCCGCTGGTCGTGGACGGCACGCGGGCCGACGCCCGGACGCGTGGCCACTTCGAGGGACAGTTCCTCGTCTCGTACGAGCCGTCGCCGGGCACCATCTTCTACGCCGGCTACAGCCGTTTCATGCGCGGCGCCTACGATTACCGATGGTCGCGCATGGACGTGATGCAAGATGGCCTGTTCGTCAAGCTGAGCTACCTGTTCCGGGTGTAGGCGCCGCATCCGGCCCGCCGGCGAACTTCTCCCGGCGTCGCCGATAGGGGGATTGCCGAGGCGTCTCGGCCTCACCGATCATGCCATCTGCCCTGTTCTTTTTCCCTGCCATGTCTGTATCGTTCGCTGTGCCCGACGCGACCACCGATCCCGCTGCGGCGCGGGCCTGGGACGCGCTCCCCGATCCGCTGCAACATCCCACCGTGCTCGCGCTCCTGCGCCTCAGCCTCGCCGAAGACCTCCACGCAGAGGGCGACTGGGCGGCCGTGGCGGACGATCCGGCATCCGCCGACGTGACGAGCGCATCGACGCTCGACCTGGACGCGCAGCTCGAAGGACGCATCGTCGCCAAGGCGGATGGCGTTGCGGCGGGGCTACCGGTGGCGGCGGCTGTGTTTGCACTGGTATCGGCCGATCTCACGCTGACACCGCAGGTTGACGACGGCACGCGGGTGACGGCTGGTACGCCGCTGGCAACGGTGGCCGGCCCGGGCCCGTCGCTGCTTGCGGCCGAGCGGCCCGCGCTCAACCTGCTGGGGCGGCTCGCCGGCACCGCCACGCTTACGCGCCGGTTCGTGGACGCGGTGACCGGCACGGGCGCCACCATCCTCGACACGCGCAAGACGCAGCCCGGCGCGCGGCGGCTCGACAAGTACGCCGTGCGGCAGGGCGGCGGACAGAACCACCGCCTTGGCCTGTTCGACAGGGTGCTCATCAAAGACAATCACATCGACGGGGCGGGCAGCATCTCGGCGGCCGTGGAGCACGTGCGCGATCGGCATGGTGACCAGTATCCGATCGAGGTCGAAGTCAAGACGTTGAAGGAATTCGACGAAGCACTTGCGCTAATGCCCGACTACATTCTACTCGACAACATGGACCGCCCCACAATGCGCACGGCCGTAGAGCGCGCCGGTGGGCGTGTGCCGCTGGAGGCCTCGGGCAACGTCACGCTCGACACAGTGGGCGCCATCGCGGAGACGGGCGTCGATGCCATCTCGGTCGGTGCACTCACGCACTCCGCCCCGGCGTTCGACGTGAGCCTGCGCATCGGCTGAGCGAGCACACGCCGCAATTTAGCACGCATTTCACAGGTCATGCAGGCCGCACACGATCTTTCGGCGCGCACTCCTCGTTCGGTCTATACCATGAATGCTCGCGCATTCGTTTAGCACCTTCAGCATAGCAGACTGCACGACGCATGCCCCACGCTGCGACCCTTACCGATCCCGACGCCCTCTTCACCCATCTGCGCGCCAAGCTTGACGACGCCCTCGACGCCGACCTGCGCCGCAAGGCCCAGCTCGCGGCCGACATCAACCGTCTCAAGCGAGAGCGCAACGCCGTCATCCTCGGCCACAACTACATGGAGCCGGCCCTCTTCCACACGATCCCCGACTTCACGGGCGACTCGCTGGGGCTGAGCCGTCGCGCCGCCGAGGCCGAGCAGGACGTGATCGTCTTCTGCGGCGTGCGCTTCATGGCTGAGACGGCCAAGATCCTCAATCCCGACAAGACGGTGCTCCTCCCCGCCGAGCGGGCCGGCTGCTCGCTCGCCGAAAGCATCACGGCCGAAGACGTGCGGCGGCTGAAGGCGCAGTTTCCCGGCGTGCCGGTCGTCACCTACGTCAACACCTACGCCGACGTGAAGGCCGAGAGCGACGTCTGCTGCACCTCCAGCAACGCCGCCGCCGTTGTCGAATCGCTCGACAGCGACACCGTCATCTTCCTGCCCGACGAGTACCTGGCCAAGAACGTGGCGCAGGAGACGGGCAAGCACATCGTTTTCCCCTCGGCGGGCGGCGACGGCGCGCTCACCGGCGCCGACACGGACCCTGGCGTCGAGCTCATCGGGTGGGACGGGCGCTGCGAGGTGCACGACAAGTTCCGCGTTGAGGACATCGAGCGCGTCCGCGAGGAGCACCCCGACGCCGTCATCCTGGCGCACCCCGAGTGCAGCCCGGAGGTCGTGGAGGCGTCGGACTACGCGGGCAGCACCTCGGCCATGATTGAGTACGTGGAGCAGACCGACGCGCCGCGGTACCTTTTGCTCACCGAGTGCTCGATGGGCGAGAACATTATGGCGGAGAATCCGGAGAAGAAGATGCTGCGGATGTGCTGGCAGCGCTGCCCACACATGAACGAGATCACGCTGGAGGACACGCGGACAGGTCTTCAGCAGATGCGCCAGCAGATTGAGGTGCCGGAGGCGACGCGCCGGCGTGCCCTCCGCGCCGTCGAGCGCATGTTGGCGATCGGGTAGGGAGCAGCCCGCTCGATGTCCTGCACGACCTCGTTTCACAAGAAGACGGTGCGAAGGGAGAACTATCGGTCCAGTGAAAGGTTAGGACAAACCTATCACGTTAACCTTTACATGTCACCGGGCAGCGACATCCCATCTAGAAGACAGCAGCATTCAGTGCTTTTGGTGTGACGATTTGTGTGGTGAAAAAAGAAAAACACACCTATATGCAAGAAGGAACAGTTAAGTGGTTTAGTAGCGAGAAGGGTTTTGGATTTATCAAGCCCGAGGATGGAAGCGACGACGTTTTTGTCCATCACAGTGAAGTCCCCGGCGAAGATCTTCGCGATGGGGAGCGCGTCGAGTTCATCGTCGAGCAGACGCCCAAGGGGCTCAGCGCGTCCAACGTGCAGCGCCTCGAAAACGTCCTGTAATCTGCGCTTGCGCTGATTCAGACGAAGAAAGCCCGACCACCAGGTCGGGCTTTTTTGCTTTATGGTCGTTTCCGCGAGCGGGGTAATTTCACTCCCCGTCCATCGGGCCGATGAGCTCGACGAACGTGCCGTCGGGGTCCTGGATGAGGGCGAAGTGATTGCCGTCGCCGAGCGCGATGGGCGTCTCACCGCGGAAGGCCACGTCGTGCGCCCGGATGCGCTCCAGATAGGGATCCAGGTCGTCCACGCGGATCGTGATGTACTGCATGCCGAGGTCGTCGTGGATGCGGTCCTTGTCCGGCGGTGTCGCGTCGCCGAAGCTCATCAGCTTCCACTCTGTGGCGTTGTCGCTGTCTTCGAGCTTCAGCCCCTCGATGTGGACGGGGCGCGCGTCGGTCAGCCCGGAGCGCTCGCCGAAGTCGGCGTCCAGGTCAAAGTTGCGCACCGGCGTCATGCCGATGACGTCTTGGTAAAACTGCATCGAGCGGTCGAGGTCCGAAACCACCACCCCGACGTCGATGACCGGGCGGGACATGTCCTGAGCTTGGGGTGAGGAGGGGGCCATCCAGGCAGCCCCCGCGATAGCAACGACAGAAACGAGGAGTCCAAACGTGGCGACGTGGAGTTTGCGCATGGCAGGATTTTGTGCGGGATTGGTCGGGCAGAATGGCGAACGGGGCCCCAATCTACATTAACCCAGCCAAGGTCGCCAACTGCCGAGCGATTTCCTCCCACGCTCTCTTTCCCCGGCCGCTACGGCTGCCACGTGCCCTGGGCGACGGCGGGCTGGAAGTCGGCCAGGTCGTCCGGCTTCCAATAGATGGTGCGCTCCTCTTCGGCGCTCATGTAGGCCATCATCAGGAGCTCCATCACGTCGAGGCCGGCGTGGAAGTCGAGCTCCGGCTGCTGGCCGTCGAGGAAGCAGCGGACGAAGTGGCGGTTCTCACCCGTGTAGCCGTACGCCGCGGCCTCGTCGCCCACGACGGGCATGAGGCCCTGCTCGGCGTTCTGCTTCTCGACGAGGTCCTCGCCGGCCTCGCCCTCCACCTCACGGCTGAAGAAGAGGTTGAGGTCCGTGTCGAGCGAGTTGAACGTCATCGAGTACTCGGGGCCTAGCAGCTCGGAGCGGAGCCGGAGCCCGGCGCCCACGAAGCTCCACGACGTCGTCGTCTCCGCCATGAGCGGGCGGCCGTTCTCGTCCTCAAACTCGATGGTGGCGCGGGCGAAGTCCTCCGACGGGCGCTCGCGGTAGTCGATCTCCGAGCCGTAGCGCTCCTGCAGCTGTTGGGCGTACTTGGGGTGGGACCACTTGAGGCTCGCGATCTGCGCAGACACTTTCGTGGGGCGGATGCTGTCGCGCGGCGCGCCGGGCTCGGTGAGTAGGAAGCGGGCGACCTCCACGCTGTGGCACATCATGTCGTTCAGCACGCCGCCGCCCTGGCGCGGGCCGTCCCAGAACCACGGGGCGTGCGGACCGCTGTGTTCCTCGGCCGCGCGGGCGAGGTAGGGCCGTCCGGTGAGGGCCGCGCCGCGCCGCCAGATGATGTCGCGCCCGCGCTGCAGACTCGGCGAGAAGAGCTGGTCCTCCATGTAGCCGTGCAGCACGCCGGCCTCCTCGACGAGCTCCACCACACGCTGCGCCTCGGCCACATTGCGGGCGAGCGGCTTCTCACAGGCGATGCCGACGAGCTCCCCCGTGCCCGTCTTGAGCGCGTCGACGATCTCCTCCATGTTCTCGATCCGCTTGTGGTTGGGTCCGCAGATCCAGAGGGCGTCGATGGCCGGATCGGCCACCATGTCGGTGATCGAGTCGTACGGTTTGGCGTCGCCCACGCGCAGCTCGCGGCTGTACGCTGCGGCGTCCTCACGATGCTCCGGGTTGGGGCTCCAGATGCCTAACACATCGGCGTCGCGCACGCCCTGCCACGAGCGCAAGTGAAACCGCGCGATAAAACCGCTGCCGATAAATCCGATGCCGAGACGATTGGAAGCCATGAGCGAGAGGGAGGGATTGGTATGTGGAGGAAGAAGCTTCTCTGATGTTCGGAGGCAGCCGGCGCTTTGTCAAGACGGAAGCGTTACCGATTCAGCTGGGCCGGGTCGACGTACGTGCCATACGCGCTGGCACGGCTCATCCGCCAGTAGTAGTCGTAGAGCGTGTGCGAGATCGTGGTCATCGCCGCGTCGAAGCCGCCGCGGCCGTAGTTGCCCATCACCACGAGCGCGTACGGCTGGGCCTCGAGCTCGACGAGCGCCCACTCGGCCGCGACGCCGGGAATGCCGCCCGGCTTGAAGGGCACGGGCACGTCGCTGGGCACGCCGGCCGCGATGTCGCCGCCGTTGGTTTTGCGCAGGATGGCGAGCATGGCGTCCGAGGCGGCGCGGCTGACGAACGTCCCGCGGTGCAGCATTTCCATGATCTGCGCGGCCTCGGCGGGCGTCGACAGGTTTTCGTCACCGCGGGCACGGGCGGCGGTGTCCATCATCTTGCGCTGCAGGCGCGTGTGTTCCAGGCCGAGATCCGCCATCATCTGGTTCACGCTGTCCATCCCCACGAGGTCGATCAGCATGTTCGTCGCCGTATTGTCGCTGATCGAAATCATCAGCACGCAGAGGTCGTAGATCGTGAGCTGCGAGCCCGTGCCCAGCGTTTGGAGCCGGCCGCTCCCGCCGACCTTCACCGCGTCGGTGAGGGTGCGCCGATCCGACAGCGCAAACGCGCCCTGCTCCGCCTGCCGGTACACGTCCATCAGGATGGGAATCTTGATGGCGCTGCCCTGCGGGAAAACCTGATCCGCATTAATCATAAAGTCGTCGTCGCCCACGAGGTCGAGCGCGGCGACGCCCATTACGCCGTCCGTCGTGTCGATGATCGCTCGCAGGCGCGCGTCGGTCTGCGCCCGGATCTGCTGGCGCTGCTGCGCGGTCGATTGGGCGAAGAGCGAGCTGGCGATCCAGGGGCTGAGGAGGAGCGTGAGCAGGAGCCGTTTCGTCATCGGTCGGGGCGTTGGTGGGCAAAGCGGGGACCCGAAAAGTAGCGGCCTCCGCGGTCAGGTACAAATCGCCGTTGACGGTCCGCGGCCCGGTCGCTTTCTTGGGACCACCACACCGTGCACATCACAGAACGGGGGAACAGCGATGGAAGCAGCAAGCAACGAGGCATCCAGTACGGCGCTCGTGCTCTCGGGCGGCGGCTCGAAGGGGGCGTTCCAACTGGGCGCGCTGGAGGTGCTCGCCGAGCGCGGGGTCACGTACGATTGCGTCGCTGGCGTCTCGGTGGGGGCGCTGAACGGCACGCTGGTGGCCTGCGACCGGCTCGACCGGCTCGGCACCATCTGGCGCACCATTGAGCGCAAGGACGTCTATCGGGGCCGGTGGCCGTGGGTGCTGTTCAATGTCCTCACCGGCCGCAAAGGGCTGTATGACAACACGCCGCTCCTGGAGCTCATCCGCCGTGAGGTGACGCCGGACGCCATCGACATCCCGCTGGAGATCGGGGTCGTCAAGCTGGAGAGCGGGGAGTATTTGGCGGTTCGCCCCGACAGCCCGCGCTTCGAGGAGCTCGTCTTCGCCTCCACGATCATTCCCATCATCTGGCCGCCGTACGAGACGGGGGGCGACGCGTTCGTCGACGGCGGGCTGCGCAACATCACCCCGCTGGGCGACGTGATCGATCATAACCCCGCGCAGATCGTCATCATCACCACGGAGCCGCGTGACAAGCCGCCCGCGTCGATGAGCCCAGAGAACATCGTCGATGTGGCGCAGCGCAGCCTGAGCATCCTGCTTGATGAGACGTTCGACAACGACATCGAAACCTTCCTGCGCATCAACCGGCTCGTGAAGCAGGCCGAGCAGGGGGGCGTGACGCTCCAGCGGCCCAACGGCGGCACGTACCAATTCTTTGACTACCTCCTCATCGAACCCGACGACCCGCTCGGCTCGGGGCTGGACTTCAGTCGCAGCTTGCTTGACGCCTGGATCGAGCAGGGCCGCGCCGCCGCCGAACGCGCGCTGAACGGGTCCGACCAGCCGGCCTGAGTGGCGCGCGGTGCCTTGAGCAAGTGACACTCGGACCGTAGGTTTACGACTGCAGAATCCGCACACCTGATGGATTGCACTGAAAGCGCTTCGTTCGTTCGAATCCGCCCCGTACACTGCCATGCCCCAAACGATTCTCCTGCTCGGCACGTTTGACACGAAAAGCGAAGAGTTCGCCTTCGCCCGCGATCTCATCGAGGCCCGCGGCCACGACGCCGTGCTGCTCGACGTGGGCGTCATGGAGGACCCGGCCATCGAGCCGACCATCTCGGCCGAGGAGGTCGCCGAGGCGGCTGGCACGTCGCTCCGGGCGCTCCGGGCGGCGGGTGACCGCGGCATGGCGATGGATACGATGACAGACGGCGCCACCGCCATCGCCCACGAGCGGCTGGATGACGACGGCTTCGACGCCGTGCTGGGCCTCGGCGGCTCGGGCAACACGGCCGTGGCCACCGGCGTGATGCGCACGCTGCCCGTGGGCCTGCCCAAGATGATGGTCTCGACGATGGCCTCGGGCGACACGGCCCCGTACGTGGGTGCCACCGACATCACGATGATGTACTCGGTGGCCGACATCGCCGGGCTGAACCGCATCTCGCGCCAGACGATCGGAAACGCCGTGGGCGCCGTGTGTGGGATGGCCGAGCAGGCGATTCCCGCAGGCGACGATCGGCCGCTCGTGGCCGCTACCATGTTCGGCGTGACGACGCCCTGCGTGACAGCCGTGCGCGAGCATCTGGACAACGCGGGCTACGAGGTCGTCACCTTCCACGCCACGGGCAGCGGCGGCCAGGCCATGGAAGGGCTCATCGCGGACGGCTTCATCGCCGGCGTGGCGGACATCACGACGACCGAGTGGTGCGATGAGCTCGTCGGCGGCGTGCTGAGCGCCGGACCCACGCGCCTCGACGCGGCCGCCGAGACCGGCACGCCGCAGGTCGTCTCCGTCGGCGCGCTCGACATGGTCAACTTCGGGCCGATGGACGCGGTGCCCGAACCATTTCAGGATCGCAATCTCTACCGGCACAACGCGCAGGTCACGCTCATGCGCACCACGCCGGCAGAGAACGCCGAGCTGGGCCAGATCATCGCCGAGAAGCTGAACGCCGCGACCGGCCCCACGGCCCTCATGCTACCGCTCCGGGGCGTAAGCATGATCGACGCCCCTGATGAGTCATTCTACGACCCGGAGGCCGACACGGCCCTCTTCGATGCCCTCCGCACGCACCTCGACCCGGACGTCGTGGACCTGGTCGAGGTCGACGCCCACATCAACGATCCCGAATTCGCCACCGCCTTCGCCGAGCAACTGATCGAGTTGCTCGATTGAATGGAGGCGTGGGAGAACAGCTGGAAACGAGGAGCCGAAGAGGCGAGGAGTCGAGGAGACGGATCGCCCACTTTTCTGGGGAAAGCCGGGCTTCTCTTCGTTCCCCCGATTCCAGGTCTCTTCGATTCAAGGTTCAATCACCCAATCCGCCAATCCAGAAATCACCCAATCCCAATCGCTATGCCGTTCATCAAACGTGACGAATCGCTGCGCCGCCTCCGCGCCCAAGTCGACGCCGGCACGCCCATCTTGGGAGCCGGGGCCGGGACCGGCATCTCGGCCAAGTTCGCCGAGCGCGGCGGCACCGACATTATCATCATCTACAACTCGGGTCGCTACCGGATGGGCGGGCGTGGCAGCCTCGCCGGGCTGCTCCCGTACGGCGACGCCAACGCCATCGTCGTCGACATGGCGCGCGAGGTGCTCCCGGTCGTCGAGGACACACCTGTGCTCGCCGGCGTCTGTGGCACCGATCCGTTTCGCCTCATGCCGGCCTTCCTGCGCGAGATCAAGGAGATGGGCTTCGATGGCGTGCAGAACTTCCCCACCGTCGGTCTCATCGACGGCACGTTCCGGCAGAATCTGGAGGAAACGGCGATGAGCTATCAGAAGGAGATCGACATGATTCGCCTGGCCCACGAGATGGACGTTCTGACGTGCCCGTACGTCTTCGACACCGATCAGGCCGTGGCCATGGCCGAGGCGGGCGCCGACGTGCTCGTGCCCCACATGGGGCTGACGACGAAGGGCGACATCGGCGCGGAGACGGCGCTGGGACTGGAAGAGGCGGCCGAACGCGTCCAGGCCATGCACGACGCGGCGAAGGCCGTGAATCCCGACATCCTCGTGCTCTGCCACGGCGGGCCCATCGCCGAGCCGGAGGACGCGCAGTACATCTTCGACCACACCGAGGGTGTCGTCGGCTTCTTCGGCGCCTCCAGCGTCGAGCGCCTGCCCACCGAGCCCGCCATCGAAAACCAGGCCCGCGCCTTCAAGGAACTCCACTTCTAGGGCATCGCACCTTCCAACCTTCAACGTCCCAACCTTCAACCCGCTAACCCACAACGCCCAACCCACAACCCACAACCAAAACCATGCAACACTTCGGACCTGCTGCCATTGCCCGCGCCGACGACGTCGACACGCTCCAGTTCGACTGGGGCACCATCCAGATGCTTAGCGACCCACACTCGACGGGCGCCGAGCGCTTCAGCTTTGGCCTGGTGCACCTCGCGCCTGGCGACGGCCACGCCCGCCACAACCACCCCGATGCTGACGAAGTGATCTTCGTCCGCGCCGGTACCGGCACCCAGATGCTCGACGACGAGGACCCGGCCGAGATTGAGCCGGGGGACTGCATCTTCGTGCCGAAGGGTGTCTACCACGCGACGGAAAACACCGGCACGGAGCCGATGGAGCTCATCGTGGTGTACGCGCCGGCCGGCCCCGAAGCGCTCCTCCGGGAGATGGACGAGTGCACCGTGATCCCCGCGGGTGAAAGCGCGTGAAGACGCTTGAATTGCGTCGGGATCCGGTCGTTATACCATTTGTTGGATAGCCTGGCTTCATCACAACGAAACAGAACCAGGGCCATGGCGGAGGCGCTCAAGGTTCGCAAGATCGGCAACGCGCTCGGCGTCATTCTGCCGCGCC
>CAYFRX010000088.1:0-11553 GCA_964345515.1 uncultured Rhodothermales bacterium | reverse complement strand
GGTCGTCCCACGCATCGGTCGTGCACCCGACCGGGCCGGCTCCCCTCCCGCTCCGACCGGTCCTCGCGGACACCATCGAGCAGGACACCACCGAGCAGGGTACCACCGATCGGAGGGCTGTCGAGCCAGATGCCTTCAACCAGGATACGGTCGAACCGGATACGGTCGAACCGGATCCCGCCGAACAGGGCGCGGCGGTCAGGGACACGTTACGGCGCACCGCTCCAGAGGCATCCGCCTTGCCCGACACGACGACGGTACTGCCCGACACCACCACGGCCCGGTCCGACACGGCTGCAGCCGATACGGCGCCCCACGTGCGCGAGTACATCGCCCCGCTCTCCCGGCGGCGTCACCGGGCGCCCTACCGCCGCTCCTCGTCATTCCTCACGCCGCGCCCGGACCCGTGGACTGCGTACGACGTCGCGCTCGACTCCACGTCGAATCGCTACCTGGCCCGTCGCTTCGACGACGTCGGGCTGGAGCGGCCCATGGCCATCGACTCCACCACCTTTCGCTCGACGCAGCTGCGTTCCAACATCGCTTCGAACTGGCGGTCGCTGGCCGATCAGCAGAGCCGGCAGCGCAGCGCCCGCCAGGGACTGGGCGTGAACATCGTGGTGCCCGGCGGCCGGCAGAGCGCCTTCTCGACCATATTCGGCAAGCCGCAGGTGGACCTGCGCGTCAACGGCCAGGCCGACATCAACGCGGGGTTCGACTATCGCAAGAGCGACCAGCAGGTTTCGCTCACCGGCAACGCCAGCCAGGTCGACCCGGACTTCAAGCAAGACCTGCGCCTCGGCATCACCGGCACTATCGGCGACAAGATGCAGGTGGACGTGGACTGGGATACGAACAATCAGTTCGAGTACCAGAACCAGGTGAAGCTTCAATACACCGGCTACGAAGACGAGATCGTCCAGAGCATCGAGGCCGGCAATGTCTTTCTCGAAACGCCCTCGACGCTGATCCGTGGCGGCCAGAGCCTGTTCGGCATCAAGAGTGAGTTTCAGCTCGGCAACCTGAGCCTCACCACGGTGGCGAGTCAGCAGGAGGGCCAGTCGCAGTCGCTCTCGATCGAGGGCGGCTCGGAGACGACCGAGTTCAACCTGAAGCCGACCGAGTACGACGACAACTCGCACTTTCTCCTCGGCTATTACTTTCGCAACCGGTGGAATCCGGCGCACGCGCAGCCGCCCAACATCGTGCTGGCCAACGGGTTTGAGCGCATCACCGACATCGAGGTGTGGAAGCTGCGCACGACAGCCAACTTCGATCAGGAAAATGTGCGCAAGGCGGTGGGCCTGGTGGACCTCGGCGAGCCGAGCGCCCTGCTGACGCAAGCCGATCAGTTCACGGCGACGACGCTGCCCAATGCCGACGGCAGCGACGACGGCGTCGACCAGTACAGCGATCAAGACATTGCGACGCTTCGCGACGGCGACAGCCCCACCACGCCAGGTACCTATCTGGAGAATAATGTCCCCCAGCCGCTTACGAGCAGCGACTATCAGGTGGGCGACTTCCGCAAGCTAGAGCGTGGGCGCGACTACACGTTCGACGAGCTTCTGGGCTACATCTCGCTGCAGCAGCGCCTACAGGACAACGAGGCCCTCGCCGTGGCCTTCCGCTACCAGGCGAACGGGCGCACCTTCACCGTCGGCGACCTGGCCTCGGAGGCTGGCGGCACGAGCGGCGGGCAGAACGCCGACCGGCTGGTCCTCAAGCTGCTGCGCCCCGCCAACCTGAAGCAGCCAGGCGCCGCAGTGAATCCCGCCGCGTGGTACCTCCAGCTGCGCAACATCTACCGGCTCCCCGGGCGCGGCTTCAACCCCGACAACTTCTTGCTCGACATCCAATACGAGCCGTCGGGGCAGTCGTCGACCACGACCATCCCGGAGCTCGCCGGACAGACGACGCTCCTCCAGCTGCTCGGGCTGGACCGTCTCAACCAGGACGGGGCTAGCGCGCCGGACGATGCCTTCGACTACCTGCGCGAGTACACGATTTCGCCCAGTGAGGGCTATCTCATCTTCCCGTTCCTCGAACCGTTCGGCCAGCGCCTTGCCGACGTGATCGCAGGCAAGAGCGTGCCAAGCGGCCAGCAACAGGAGCTCACTGACCAGTTCGTCTTCCGGAGCCTGTACCGCCAGAAATCCGAGAACGCTCGCCTCGACCAACAGCTCGACATTTACCGCATCGGCGGCGAGTACAAGGGCAGCGTCAAGGACTTTTACGACCTCCGCGCGTTCGCGGGTCTCGTCGAGGGCTCCGTCGAGGTGACCGCCGGTGGGACGCCGCTGCAAGAGGGCACCGACTACACGGTGGATTACCAGGGCGGCACGGTGAGCATCACCAATCCGGCGTACCTTACGGCCGGCCGCGACTTCCAGATTACGTACGAGCAGAACTCGTTTGCCAACCTGCAGAAGAAAACGCTGCTCGGCGCGCGGGCCAACTACGCGCTCGACGACCGCTTCGCCCTCGGCGCCACGGTGATGCGCCTCAGTCAGCAGTCGCCCATCGACAAGTTTCGGATTGGCGAGGAGCCTATCCAGAACACGATCTGGGGCCTGGATGGCTCAGTGGATCTGGAGCCGCGCTGGCTCACGCGCACGGTGGATGCGCTGCCCCTCGTGCAGACACGCGCACAGAGTTCGCTCTCGGTCTCCGGCGAGTTTGCGCAGTTCCGCCCCGGCCACACCACGACCGACGCCTTCGAGCGCGCGCAGGGTCGTCTCCAGAATGAAGGGCGCAACTTCAGCCAGGACGAGCGCAACGGCATCTCGTACATCGACGACTTCGAGGGCTTCGAGAACACCTTCTCGCTGCGCCAGCCGGGCACCTGGCGGCTCAGTGCCCCGCCGGTGTTCACCCGGCGGCATTCCGGCGACGTGCCCGGCCTCGCCGACGACTCGCTGCGCACGACGTGGCGCGGAAACTTCGCGTGGTACCAGCTCAATCAGAACATCGTCGAACAGCTGGCCGGCAAGGCCGAATCGTTTGACGAAGAAGCCGCTCGCATCCTGAACGTCAACGAGGTGTTCCCGGAGCGCGACGTGAGCGGCGAACTCGATCGGTCGCTCACGACGCTCGACCTCTACTTCAACCCCTACCAGCGCGGCCCCTACAACTACACGACGGAGTTGGAGGACTTCATCCGCAACCCGAAGGACGTGTGGGGCGGATTTACGCAGCGCATTCCCGAGGGGTACACGGACTTCAACCTGCAGAACGTGGAGTTCGTCGAGTTCATCTTCAAACCGTTTCCCGAAAATGCGCCGCGCGACGCCGGACGCGACGCGCGGCTGCATCTGGATCTTGGCTCAATCTCAGAGGATGTGATTCCGAACGAGAAGCTCAACTCGGAGGACGGGCTCTCGACGACGGGCTTCAGCGAGCGCGACCTCGACCCGTCGTGGGGCCGGCTGCCGGGCGGGCAGGAAAACTCGGCCGTCGATGTCGATGGCAACCGCACGGAGGATCTGGGGCTCGATGGCGTGGTGTCGTACGACGAATCCGCCTATCCTCCGTCCGTGACAGAGTCGGAGCGGTTCCGCACTTTCCTCGACGAGCTGCCAAGTGGCGGAGGAGGACTGGCCGGCGAACAGCAAACGCGGCTCCAGGCCGAAGTGGAGC
This sequence comes from uncultured Rhodothermales bacterium, assembly GCA_964345515.1. Lineage (GTDB taxonomy): Bacteria > Bacteroidota > Rhodothermia > Rhodothermales > Salinibacteraceae > JAAAPH01. The sequence continues at coordinate 7,914 of CAYFRX010000088.1, read as the reverse complement.
GCGCGCGCCGCGACCCTTCGGGCGACGACTACCGGTACTTCAACGACGATCGCTATTTCGACGACACCGCATTGTTTCCGAACGGCGCCTCCTTCCAGCAGCGGTTCAGCCGGTGGTACACGGGGCAGGAGCTCAACTCGTTCGAAGGGCAGAACCAACTGGCGCAGGACGTGTCGGTGCGGCGCGGCAACTCGCGGACGCCCGACTCGGAAGACCTGAACTTCAACGCGACCATCGACACCGAGAACAGCTATTTTCAGTACAGCCTCCCGCTCGGCGCGACGGCGCTCGACTCCCTGGCCCGCCCGGAGCGCAGCGACGACTACGTGGTCAGCGAGATCGAAACGCAGGACGGGCGCGGCACGGGGTGGTACAAGGTCCGCATCCCGGTGCGCGACTTCACCCGGCAGGTCGGCAACATCCAGGACTTCAGTCTGATCGAGTCGATCCGGTTGTGGACCACGGGCCACGAGGTGCCCATCACGCTCCGCCTCGCCGAACTGGAACTCGTGGGCAGCCAATGGCGCTCTTCCGAGGCCGTGGCGGAGGACGACACGCTCATGACGGAGCCGACGACCGAGGCGTCGCTCTCGGTCTCCAGCGTGAACAACGAAGAGGACGCCGTCTACGAGTCGCCGACGGGTGCCATCGTGAGCCAGTCGCGCACGCTACGTGGCGGGCTGCAAAACACCCGTGAGCAATCCCTCGTGCTGAACGTGACCGACCTGGAGGGCGGCCGCCAGATCGGCGTGTTCAAAACATACAATCAGGGCATCGACCTGCTCAAGTACTCGAACCTGCGCCTGTTCTTGCACCTGCATGGCGAGCTGGGCGACGGCACGACGCTGTCGGACCTTCCGGAGACCGAGGGGCGGAAGAAGGTGCAGTTTTTCATGCGGCTGGGCGCCAACGAGACGCAGGACTACTACGAATACGAACAGCCGCTGACGCCCTCGCGCATCACCGCGGGCAGCTCGGAGCTGCTCTGGCGCCCCGAGGAGAACAGTATGAACCTCTTGCTGAGCGCGCTGAACCAGCTGAAGGTAGCCCGCGACCGGGACAGCAGCGCGCCGCTCGATAGCGTGTACTGGAATGAGGAAAACGGCCAGCTGAAACCCGGCTCTCCGGACGCTGAATCGTTCGCGCCGGAGGGCGCGCGCCTCGCCATCAAGGGCACGCCGTCGCTGCAGGACGTCTCCACGATCGTCATTGGCATTCGAAATCCGGCGCCGCCGCCCGAGAGCATGGGAGACGGCGGAACGCTCAATCCGGCTAACACGCTACAAGACGTGACGCTGTGGGTGAACGAGTTGCGCGTGTCGGGCTACGACGAGGAGGGCGGCTGGGCGGCCCTCGCCAATGCCGACATGGAGCTGGCGGACCTCGGCCGCGTGCAAGCTAGCTTCCAGCGCCAGACCGACGGGTTCGGCTCCCTGTCCAGCACGCTCGGCCAGCGCGATCAAGAGAGCCTGCTCAACTGGAGCCTCACCACGGACCTCAACGCTGACAAGCTGCTGCCCGAGCGGTTCGGCTGGTCCATCCCGCTGTCGATGCAACTGCAGTCGAACACGTCCACGCCGCGCTTCTCTCCCAACCGCGGCGACGTGCGGCTCAGCGAGATCCTCAGCCAGATCGACGCCCGCTCCGACCTGGATCCCGGCGATCAGGCGCAGCAGAAACAAGCGGCGGTCCAGGCCGCGCAGACGGCGAGCATGTCGCAATCCTTCACGGCCCGCCTCCAGAAACGCGGGTCGGAGGCCTGGCTGCTTCGCAAGACGATCGACGGGCTGTCGATGAACTACTCGTACTCCCAGCAGGAGGCGCGGAGCCCCTCGCGGACCGTCGACAATTCGTGGCGCTGGTCCGGCACCCTCAACTACGAACTGGGCTTCGACCGGCCGCACACCATTCAGCCGTTCTGGTTCTTGGACGGGGTGCCCCTCATCGGTCCGCTCGGCGACCTCAGCTTCAACTATACGCCGCAGTCGGTTTCCTTCTCGGGCTCGGCCGCGCGCAACTTTTCCGCACAGCGCACGCGTGCGCCGGAGCTCCGCGCCGCCAACGACGGCGTGCCTGAGCGCATCACGTATCCGCTGCGGGAGCAGCAGCGGTTTACGCACCGCCGCAACTTTGGGCTACAGTACAACCCGTTCAATTTCCTCAACCTGTCGTTCGACACCAACACCGATCAGAGCCTGAATGCAGCCGGTGCCGACACGCTGCGCAACGTCGTGACTGCCGACGGCCGGGTGTTCTCCGACGTCAACCTGTCGACCTTTTTCGACGAAAACCCCGAGTTCATCCCGGCCGATCTGGGGACGTCGATCTTTCTGGAGGAGCGGCTCCGCCTGCGCTCGGAGGATGACATTGCGCGCGGCCTCGTCCTGGGCGATCTGGCAGCGCGGACGAATGAGTACAATCAGCGCTTCACGGGTACCCTCCGGTCCACGCTGCTCAACAGTGAAACCTTCAACTGGGTTGACCTGCAGGACGTCACGTACCAGACTTCTTTCCGCTGGCAAAACAGCTCCCTTGGGCAGCAGACCGGCGCCATCGTGAGCAACCAGGTGGACATCCGGAGCGGCATCACGCTGCACCCGCGCGACTTCTGGCGCAAGTTTGCCTTTTACCGGGCCCTCGAAGATCAGCAGGAGGAAGACGATCGCAGCGCACCCAATCGCGGTGGGGAGGACGAGGAGGCCTCCGGCGAGGCAGAGGGCGAAGACGGCGAAGAAGACGACGACGGCGGCCTCTCGCTGAGTGACCTCCCCGTGCCCAATCCGCTGCACCTGCTTCGGCGCGCCGTGCTCACCGTGACGGGCATCCGCGACTTCTCAGTGACGTACACCGGAAGCCGAGGTGCCACCTCGTACAACGTCGGCCGCTTCAACAGCGATACGACGGGCGTAATTGCCAACTACAGCCTCCTCGACGCGCTCCGCGGCGACGCCCCACCCTTTGGCTATCGGTTCGGCTTCGACCGCCGCATCGGCCAAGAGCAGCGCATTCTAAACGCCACGCGTCAAGCCCGCGACAACTTCTCGAACAGCAACCGCATTCAGGCGCGTACGACACTGACGCCGAGCCAGCGTTTCCGGATTAGCTTGAATTGGGACGTGGACTGGTCTGCCGGAGAAGACGTGTCGTACCGCCAGTTGGAGGACGGAAGCTTTGCCACATTCAACACCGAGAACGGGACGAACTCGGCCTCCGTATGGGCCTTCGGCGCGTCGTACCTCGATCTGTTCGACCAGCAACTGACCACGCTTCGCAGCGATGTCGCGGCCGATGCGAGCGACGATGGTGTACTGGGCGATGCCGATGGCAACGGGCGCGTCGTGCTCACCAACCAATCGACGACGAACGACTTCCGGGGCGAGTACCTGTCGGGGCTGGGTACCATCGGGGCGCGCGGCTTCCTGCCCTTCCCCATGCCCGGCTGGACCGTCAATTACTCCGGCCTCTCGGAATGGCCGCTCATTAGCCGTCTTACCCAAAGCCTCACCGTCCGCCATGGATACAGCGCCGATTACAACACCGGCTTTTCCACCGTGACGGGCGACTCGCTGGACACCTTCTCCTTTGGCGGCCAGCAAATCGAATTCGTGCGGCCCGACTTCTCGGTCGGCTCGATCCGCGTCAACGAGCGCTTCCAGCCGCTGATTGGCGTGGACATCAGCTGGCTCGGCAACTTCCAGACGAACGTGTCGTGGAATCGCAACAACTCGTACATGCTCAGCACCACGAACTCGGTGGTCACCGAGAGCACGACGAGCGAGCTCACCATCACAGCCAGTTACCGCAAGCAGGGCCTCTCCATTCCGTTTTTCTCAATCGGGCGGCTCAACAACCAAATCAGCTTCAACCTAACGCTCTCCCACGCGGTCAACGACGAGCAGCGTTTCTCGATGAAACGGGCCCTCGTCTCGGCAGCGCTCGATGAGACGTTCCAGGCCGAGGACGCGCTCGCCGGCGACAACGTGACGCCTGTTCAGCAGACACAGCGCCTCGCCATCACGCCCAAGATCTCGTATCAGTTCAGCAACCGCGTCTCGGCCGACTTCGTGCTGCGGTATGAGAAGTTCACCAGCGAGAACAGCCGCCGCCCCTCATATACGAACGTGAATGGCGGCTTCAACGTGCGCATCAATGTCTCGGGCTGATCGAACTTACGGAGCATCGGGGCGGTTAACATAACCCTTGTTTCTGCGAAGCGCTCTCCCCTCATATGCCGGATCAACAACGCCTCGTCGCCTGCCATTTGGGCCGCGTTCCATACGAACCGGCATGGGCGCTGCAGCAACGCATCCAGGCCCGCCTGATCGATGCGAAGCGGCAGACGCCTCCAGAAGACGTCCCGCACGTGCTGCTGCTGCTCGACCATCCCCCCGTGTACACGCTGGGCAAGAGCGGCGACATGGATCACCTGCTGCTCTCGGAAGAAGAATTGGAGGCGCGGGGGGCCTCGTTTTTCCACATCGACCGGGGCGGCGACATCACCTATCACGGCCCGGGCCAGTTGGTCGGCTACCCGATCCTTGACCTCGACCGCTTCTTCACCGATCTCGGCCGGTACCTGCGCACGCTCGAAGAAGCCATTATCCGCACCTGCGCCGACTATGGGCTCGGTGCCGGCCGCGTGGACAGCCGCACCGGCACCTGGATCGGCCCGGACGAGCGCGGCCCGGAGCGCAAGATCTGCGCGATGGGCGTGCGCTGCAGCCGGTGGGTGACGATGCACGGCTTTGCCTTCAACCTCAACACGGATCTCGATTATTTCGGCCACATCGTGCCCTGCGGCATCGACGACCGCGGCGTGACGTCCCTGGCGCAGGAGCTGCACCGCCCCGTCGACGAGCCCGAGGCGACCGCGCACGTCGTGCACCACCTGGCGACGCTTCTGGAGGCCGACCTGTCCGTACTCCAGGGCGACGAAGCCCGCGCCTTCCTGCACGATTTCACGGGTGAGCCGGTGCCCACGCCTGCGCCGGCCTCCTGACACCGCGCGCGCCGTTTGACAGCGTGCCGGGCTCCGCCGCGACGGCCGGTTGATAATGTCGCCCCCGCTCGATAAGCTACGAGCGGTTCCTCCTCTCCGATGCCCCTCTTCCGTTCATGGCCGGCTTCGACCTCGAAAACTTCACGCACCTGCTTCTCGCTGAGATGCTGCTCTACGACGAGGAGTACGGCGTCGTTGGCACCGTCAGTCTCGTCGACCCCGAGGCGCGGCGCGAGCAATACATCGCCTCGTTCATGCCGGAGGACGGCTACTTGTTGATCGAGGAAGCGACGGCCTGGGAAGACGATTATGCCACCGAGGACGACGAGGATGTGGCGTATGCGCTGGCCGTCGACAGCACGGACTATGGGCGTTACGACTTGCCCGAGGAGGCCGCTGTTGCCCTGCTGTCTCTTGCCGCCGAGCACGATCTGCTGCCCAGCTTCGCCCTCTTGTTTGAGAGCGACGAGCTGTAGCTGGCACCCGCTGCTCGCTCGTCAGAGCGCCTGCTGCGCGAGCCCCCATGCCAGCAGCGCCCAGCCCGCGATAAACGCGACGCCGCCGATCGGCGTGATGGCGCCCAGCCATGCGGTGTCGGTGAGGACGAGTACATACAGGCTGCCGGAGAAGATGAGGATGCCGGCGAGGAAGCTGTACCCCGCCCAGTCAATGGCACCGCCGCCGCCCTGCGCGACCGCCCATCCCACAAAGAGTAGGGCCAGGGCGTGGTACATCTGATAGGTCACGCCCGTCCGAAACGTCTCGACGCGCTCAGGCGAGACGCGCGTCTCCAGTCCGTGCGCGCCGAACGCGCCGAGCATGACGGCGATGCCTGCAGCAATGGCGCCCGCGATGAGGAAGAAGCGCTCCATATTCAGTGGCGAGTTTCGAATGACAAGTTTCGGGATTGGGACGTTGCCGGTTGGGACGTTTTACGTTGCGCGTTCAGCGTTACAGGTTGGGACGCTCTCGCCCCGTTGCGCCTTACGCCCCGCCGTTCCCATCCCTTCCCACGCTTCACTCGGCGTTCGAAATGCGCCAATCCTGCATTCGCACTACGCATTGCTGGCGCGCCGCGCGGCCTGCTTGGGGACCTGCAACAGCTCCACGTCCGCGGCGCTTCCATCGTCTGCAACGACTTCGGACGGCGCCTCGCCCCACAATCGTTCAAGATCGTAATGCTCGCGCTTGGCTCCGCTGAAGATGTGAACGACGCAGTCTACGTAATCGAGCAGCACCCATTCGAGATGATCGAGGCCCTCTTTGTGCCAAACCCGCTCGTCGCACTGCTCGCGAATACGGTCGCGCACGCTGTTGGCGATGGCGCGCACCTGCAGGTCCGAGTCCCCCGTGCCGAGCACGAAATACTCCGCGACACCGCTAATTCCTCGAAGATCGATGACCACGATGTCGTGGGCCCTCTTGTCCAGCATTGCGTCGACCGCATGAGCGGCGAGCCGGTATCCAGGATTCTCAGGCGTGCGCTTCTTCTTCGGACGATTGGTTTCGGACACAGGGGTTGATTCTTCAGTCATACAGTCTGGTCAGTGATGATTACGGTTGAGTGGATGCTACTGCTCAATGCATAGCGGTTCTCTCTTCAACGACGACGCGCCGCCGAAGTGTCGAGCGGACCGGCGCCAATCAGTCAAACGGTTCGAGGCGATGATAGTCGTGGCCAATGATGATCGAGGCGTCGAGGTAATAATCGCGCTGGATGTCCTGCGTGACGCGCTCTTCGGGAATATTCAGGGCGGCGGCCACCTTCTTCGCAGACTCCAGATCGCCCACCCGATCGATGACCCGAGAGTGGGCCACGTCGAAGGAGGAGTGGTCGCCCACTTCCACCACATCGAAGCCATGATCGCGGAGGAACTGCGTCGTGCGGGCCGCCAGCCGGTCGACGCCGCATCCGTTGCGCACCTCGACCTGGATGATGTCGCCGACGAGGTTGGCCGGGTTGGAGGCGCGGACCGGATCGGTGCGTGCGCCCATGCCGCGTGTGATGAGCGCGTACAACATCACCATAACGGCCAGCCCAAGGATCAAGAGCGCAGCGTTGAGCAGTCCGTTTGTGAACCGGTCTGCCATAGGCTACCAGCAAGCTCGTGAGGCCGCTTCAAAGCGTACGAACAGAAAACGCGGCCACCTGTCGGAGATGTGCCGCGCTTTCGGTGCCATGCCATGTTGCACTGTAGTTAGCGCGGCGCGTCTCTCCAGAAGAGGTCTCTGCTGGAGGACGATCCGACCGACATTCCGTAGTAGCCGCCGCCTCCATAGGGTCGATATCCGTACGGTCCGTAGTACGATCCGTAAGGACTTTGACGCACCTGGAAGTGGAGACGGACGTTGTCGGTCGGGCGATATGCTATCTCCGCATTCCGGAGAAAGACGCGCGGATCTTGGTTTTCGAACCCTGCACCGCTAAACGGAGAGTGGGCCACGCTGATGTCGGCCCGGGCGGCCAGCTTGTCGTTGAACTGCCACATCAGCGAGTTGGTGTACATCCCGAGCGACGAAGACTGGCCCCCGAAGGAGCTGAACGACATCTCATAGGAGTGCCCCATCCTGAAGTGTTCGCCGCTGAACAGCTTGTCCAGAACATTGATGCCACTATTTTGCGCGTAAAGCTGCGTGGGCGCTTCACGGACGCGAATGTCATCGCGAAGTTGCGCCTCCGCAGGCTGCGCGACGCTCAAGACGACCACCAAACAGAGAGAAAACAAGAGTGTACGCATGAGGACTCGTGTGTAAATGTCTGAAGGTGTTTAGGGAGAATATACAGTCTGACAGCGTAGTTCGTTAACCCATCATCGCTGTTTTTGTTCACGCTGCTTTCGTTTGCTACCCGCATTGCAATTTAATGCCGGCCTGGCCCGCTTGAAGAGCCGTTGAGAGCGGGCCGCCTCCGAAAC
>CAYFRX010000087.1:6348-11570 GCA_964345515.1 uncultured Rhodothermales bacterium | reverse complement strand
CGACGGCCGAACGGCCGGGCCTGGAAGAGGCCATCAACTACGCCCGGCCCGGGGATACGCTCATCGTCTGGCGGCTCGACCGCTTCGGCCGCTCCCTCAAAGACCTCGTCGCCAAGGTCGAGCGGCTGGGGGAGAAGGGCGTCGGCTTCCGCAGCCTCAAGGAAACCATCGACACGACCTCCAGCGCGGGCAAGCTCCAGTTCCATATCTTCAGCGCCTTGGCCGAGTTCGAGCGGGATCTCAATAAGGAGCGCACGATGGCGGGGCTCCGAGCGGCGCGCGAACGCGGCCGGGTCGGCGGGCGGCCGCGGGCGCTCAGCGAGGAGGACCTGCCGCAGGTGCAAGCGCTCATGCGGCAGCCCGGCGTCTCGACGCGGCAGATCTGCGAGCGGTTTGGCATCTCGAAGGCCACGCTCTACCGCTACGTCGGACCAGACGGGGCGCGGCGTCGATGAATGCAAGATCGGGTATCGAAAGCGAGCGGCACGTTGGGGAGCCCGTTCGCTACGTCAGTCGCAGAGGGCCCCTCATCCAGCCAAATATACCGGTTGCGTACTCGAAACCACGCCCAGCGACCATATCAACGGTACCACCGACCTCATCGCCATCTTCCGAGACGCCATCTTCCGAGACGCCATCTTCCGAGACGCCGGCGAAGACCGATCGTTCGCTGTCGTTGCTGGGGGCCAATCTGCTCTCCATCGCTCTGATCGTGCCAGCGGGGATCGTGGAGCGGCTCCGTTTTGTCTGCTGTGGGGTGAGGCGGCCATGAGCGCGGGCAGTGACGCGCTGTTTGGTAATCCATGGATGTTCGTGGGGGCTATGGCGGGCGGTATTGTGGTGCACGAGGCGATCCACGGGCTAACCTGGCAAGCCGCCGCAGAGGGGGGCAGCACCGTCGAGTATGGGATCAAGTGGAAGACGCGAACGCCGTACGCGCATTTGAAGCGGCCGGTCACGGCCCGGGCGTACCGGTGGGGCACGGCCATGCCGGGGCTCGTGCTCGGGGCGGTGCCCCTGATGGCGAGCTACATCCCGGGGAGTGGGGGCTGTTTTGGTTTGGGCTGGTGTTTACGTGGGTGGCAAGCGGGGACGCGATGATTCTCTGGATGATTCGGGGCGTGTCCCCGGACACGGTCGTGGAAGATCACCCGGAGCGCGCTGGGTGCTGGGTCGTGCGGGAGGGGGTTGGTGATGCGGCGCGCGATGAAGACCCAGTCGGAGCCGAATGAGGCCTTTTTGTGGTATTGGAACAAAGATGAGTGGTTTGCTGCTCGCGAAGCACCTGTCCTGAAAGAAATCGGCACCTAAAGAAATCGGTACCTGAAGGCCGCGAGGACGCAGTTTCTGATCTCTTTCGGTAGGAGTAGAAGCGACCTGGTATGGGATTGCTGCGATCGCCCCATTCGAAAGAGATCCATCTTTATCGAGCGTCTAGGCCGTTTTCAGACGCAAACCGCCCAATCCTGCTCGGATACTACAATAGAATCAAAGACCTACCGGTCGTAGCGTAGCGCCTAGCGTATAATTTTGCACGGTTGTGGGTGATGCCCCTTGTACAGCAAAAGTTGGACTTAATCAGCCTACACGTCGATGGTACAGGCAACCCTCTGCAACATGGATGGAAGATGTCTCGATTTTAACGCGCAAGCAAACCCCGCCGATAATAAAACCATCCTACTCAGGGGCACCTGAGCAGTGGCCCTGAGGATGCGCCTTTTCAATTTCAACACGTACACTATCGACAGATCGGTATGCGCCTTCTTCTGGTAGAGGATGAGCCCGACCTTGCTGACGTTATTCAAACAGCTCTCATGGAGGCCGGCTACCAGGTTGATGTTGCTGCCGATGGGGCCGAGGGCGAGCGGTACGGCATGTCTAGGACGTACGATATTATGGTTATCGACTGGATGCTGCCTCACCAAGATGGGGTATCATTGATTAAAGCCCTCCGCGAAGCTCACGTTAAGACCCCCGTTCTCATGCTCACCGCCGTATCGGGCGAAGAGGACGTGGTAACGGGGCTCGACGCCGGCGCGGATGACTACTTGACGAAGCCCTTCTCGTTCTCTGTCCTGTTTGCACGGCTGCGAGCGCTTGCGCGCCGAGGAGACGACGCGGTGAGCCCTCCGAATCTGGAGTTGTGTCTGGGTCCGCTGCGGGTTGACCGAAGAGCTAGAGAGGTCTACTGGAACGACACGGAGGTTGTGCTGCGCCCCAAAGAATACCAGCTGCTCGAGCGGCTGGCCCGTCGCCCTAACACCACCGTGACACGGACCGAACTGGCCGAGTCGGTCTGGGGCTCGACCTTCATCGCTGACGACACGATCAACACGACCGTCTCTGGCCTGCGCAAGAAGCTGCAGCAGCTGGGCACCGAGCCTGAACTGTCGATTCGGACGCGCCGTGGCGTCGGCTATCAACTTGTTGCCCCAAGCGGTGCGGTTTCAACCTGAGTGGTTGGTTGCGGCTTGTACAGCCCCCGGCACGCGAGCGTCGCTCGGCACGGTAACGCGCACCGTCGTGCCTTCGTCTGGTGCGCTCTCGTACTCTATCCGCCCGCCCGTGACATCGCAGATGTTATGGCACAGCGCGAGCCCCAATCCCAGACCTTGCTGCTCATGCCGGTCGCGGTCAAACTGACGATAGGCACTGATGTCCTGGATTTGCGATGCGCTGATGCCGCGGCCTCGATCCGTCACCGAAAGTACATATTCATGCGCCGACATCGAGCCGCACACGCTGACCGGCGTCCCGGCATCAGAAAACTTAAATGCGTTGTCGACAAGCTCGCCGACAAGCGCGCGCAGCAAGTCTGGATCGACAGGCAGTGCCCCAGGCTCTATCCGCAAGGTGAGGTCGGCCAGGCGATCATGTGTAGCGGCACACTGACGAGCGCAGTCGCGGACCATAGGGTCCACCTGCGTGGTGCGTTGGCGCGGCGCATTGGCGTCGTATGCCCCTGAAGTCAACTTAGCATAGAGCGCGTTTCGCTCCACAAGTCGTTTCAGGCGCCGCGTAGCTTTAACTACCTCTCCAAGCATATTGGTGGCCTGCTCCTCCTCAAGGCGGACCCATTCGTCCATGAGCAGATCGCTATATCCCTCGATCACGGTGAGGGGGGTACGAAGCTCGTGAGGGATCACCTTGGAGATGCTCTGCTGTAATTCCGCAACTCGACGCCCCTGTTTTCGCTCTATCGACCCAAAACGCTCGAGGCGCGTTTCGATCGCCTTGAAGAGGTCGTGTGCCTTGAAGGGCTTTGTCAAGTAATCGTCCGCGCCTAAGGCCATGCCCTGGCGAATATCTTGCATCTCGGACTTGGCCGTCAGAAAAATGAACGGAACGGTCGCGAGCGATTTATGGGCACGGAAGCGCTCGAGCACCTCCAGGCCATCCATGCGAGGCATCATGACATCGCACAGCACGAGGTCTGGATGGTGCGTCTTCGCGCGGGCGAAGCCCTCCGCGCCATCCGGGGCGGCGACCACTTCGTGCTCGGTGGTTTCCAGGAGCGCGGTTACGTTTTCGCGAACATGGGGCTCGTCTTCAATGACCAAAATGGTGCTCATCGTGGTGCTCGGAATGATTATGGGAACATGAGGTTTTCGGTGGCGGGCGAACGCCATGCAGCCTATGCGGGGGGCTCGGCCTCGGGCTGACACAGAGGCAGCTGTACCGTGAAGCTAGTGCCGACGCCGCACGTGCTTTCCACGGTGACCGTGCCACCGTGCAGGGCGACCGCCTCGTTCAGGATGGAAAGGCCGAGCCCGGTTCCGCGAATCGTGCCAACGTTTTCAGCGCGGTAGAACGGATCGAAGAGCTGGTCGCGTTGATCCTCGGGAATTCCAATGCCTTCATCGGTGACAGACATCTGAATCGTCTCGTCCCTGCGCTCCATCTCGACGCGTATCGTGCTCCCGGCGTCGGAGTACTTCACTGCGTTGGACAGCAGGTTTGACAGGATGAGGCGGAAAAGTTGCTCGTCAGCGTCGATAAGGCCGATGCGGTCAAGGCCTTGGACGTCGAAGACATGATCGGACCCCATACCCTGCTGCACGTCCTGCACCAGTTCGTGGACAACGGACCCGGCCTCCAACATCCCTGGGCTGAACGGAAGACGGCCCGACTCGGCGCGCCCAAAGTGCAGCACGTCCTCCAGCAGCTCGGTCATTGAGCCAACGGTTTTTCGGATGCGCGCCAGATGGCGGGTGGCTTTCTCGACGTCACCCCGCTGCACGTAGAGTTCCGAGAGCTCTGAGGACGAGTGAATCGTCGTGAGTGGCGTGCGCAGTTCGTGGGACGCCATCGACACGAAGCGCGATTTGAGCTGACCAAGCTCGCGCTCTTTCTCCAGAGCTCGCTGCGTGCGCTTCTCCGCCTCCTTCTGGGCCGTGATGTCCCGGATAATGCCCTGGGCCATCGGCGTGCCGTCAATTTGAAAGAGGCTGGCTGAGACCTCACCCCAGAACGTTGATCCGTCGCGGCGGCGACAGGGGGCTTGGAAGCGCACTCCGCTGTCCTCGCGCAACGTGTGGTACGCCGCCCGCGAGGTGTCATGAGCTTCAGGCGGGTGCAATGCATTTACAGCGGTGCCGACGAGCTCCTCGCTTGAGAACCCGAATAGCTCTGAGGCCCGCGTATTAGCGTCCAAGATGACCCCGTCAGGGGTGTGGAGAAAGATAGCGTCGTTCGACGCATCGAAGAGCCGATGGTACTTCCGTTCGGACTGAGCCAGCTTCCGGTCGGCCCGAATCCGCTCGGTGATGTCCTCCACAGAGAGAACGACGCGCACGACGTGGCCCGCGTCGCTCGTGAGCGGAGCCGCATTCATGGACAGATGGCGTTGCGTGTCGTCCTGCCACGTGGCAATGACATGCTGGGTAAGGATCGGGCGTCCCAACGCGACGACCCGTCGTATAGGAAGTGCGTTGGAAGCGAACGGCTCGCCCTCAGCGTCAGCGAGACGGAACGCGAGCGGCGCGTAAGGCATGGGCCCGTCGGGGGTGGCGTCGAGACGCAAAACCGACTCCGCGCGCTTGTTGGCAAAGATTATATTGCCCGATGTATCGGCCACGGCGATGGCAGCAACGCTCGTATTCATGATGTTGTCCAGCAGATCACGTTCCTGCTGAAGGGTTTCCTCGGCCTCTTTGCGCGCTGTGATGTCGCGGTAGGCCCAGAGGTGTCCTTGGTACGCATCCCCTGAGAAGATGGGGATG
>CAYFRX010000087.1:0-6248 GCA_964345515.1 uncultured Rhodothermales bacterium | reverse complement strand
GTCGCGGTAGGCCCAGAGGTGTCCTTGGTACGCATCCCCTGAGAAGATGGGGATGAAATCGCGCTCGTAGATGCGGCCGTCGGCAAGCTCGATGATGTCTCCATGGGTGGGCTTTCGGGCGGCAAGGAGGGCGTTGATGCGCGCCATGAAGGCGTCTGGATCCCGCATCAACCCTGCCGCGGCTTCCAGGTTGGCTTTGCAGTCGGTGCCAAGAAGCGCCTCGGGCGGCGCATCGATGTCGAAGAGGCGGCAAAAGCAATCATTCACGTAGAGCACCTCACGGTTCTCGTCCTCGAACAGGAGTCCGCTCTGCAGGTGACGGACCATCGTTTCGAGCCGCGACGTTGTTTCCAGAAGTTTCCTTTCAGCCCTCTTACGCTCGGTAATGTCAGTGGCAATGCCACCCATGCCGGTCGGGCGCCCATGATCGTCGTATTGCAGCCGAACCCGATGGCGTAACCATCGCACGTCGCCGTCTGGGCGCACGATGCGGCATTCATAGTCCTCGGCACCCGTCTCGAAAAGCGCCGCACTGGCCTGCGCTACAGCAGCCCGATCCTCGTCGTGCACGGCTTCGAACCACAGACCCGGTCGATCGAAAAAGTCTTCACGGTCATGTCCATAGGTCGTCTCAGCGGCCCCATTCATGTACTGGACTTGCTGGATGGCAGATGGGGGGGACGCGTCCGAGTTGATGTCGACAGCCCACACGACGTCGTCGAGCGATTCCAGTAGTTCGTGGAAGCGCTGCTCACTCTCCATCAGGGTTTCCTGGTTCGACCGGTGCAGCAAGGCTTGTGCGAAGAGGTCGCCGATGAGTTTTAGGATGGGGGGCGAAACGCTAGGTTGCCCAGCATCGGCGGCCGCAGCGCCGAATATGACGAAGCCCCTAGGATCATCGTCCCAGGCGATCGGGGCCGCGATTACCCGAGTGCCTTCAGGTGCCATACAGAACGCTGGCTCGCGGGTCGCTCCGTCGGACATTGGCTCGGTCGTCATGACGTCAAGCGGTTCCAGGTGCTGGAGGGGGGCCATCCACGAAGGAAGCGCTGACCACGGCGTGGGCTGGGCACCTGCTTGGCGCGGGGCGGTGCCGGGCGCCAACCAGGTGTACGCGTTGTCCAGCACGTGCGCCTCAGGAGTCTCTTCGCCGCGCGAAAGAAACACGTCACCCTGCTTGGCCCCCAGAAAGCAGCCGAGTTCCGCCAGTGCCGCTTCGATTTCGGCGTCGAAGCTCTCGAGATTGACGCCAAGCAGCCGTGTGGAGAGCTGGGCGATCAGGCTCTCAAGCTCAGCGCGGTAGCGAAGCTGACGTTCCATCGCCCACTGCTCGGTGACGTCGCGCTGCACGGCCACGTACCGCAGTGGCTCACTGGCGCCGGCGTCATGAACCGCATCGACCGACCACTGCATGGTAAAGGGGGTACCGTCTTTCCGGTAGTTGATCGTTTCGCCCTCAAAGCGCTCGCCAGCTTCAAGATTGCGGCGCAACTGCTCCATGACGGCTGGGTCGGTATCGCGGCCCTGCAAAAGGCGCGGCGTGTGTCCATAGATCTCTTCCCTACGATACCCTGTGAGCTGCTCAAACGCCGGGTTAGCATACAAGATGTGCGGCCCCGGCGGGTCCAGTTCGGCATCCGTGATGAGTACCGACTCGGTCAAATGTTCGAGGGCCGTCTCAAGCCCAAGCAGATGGGTCTCTTTTGCCTTCCGCTCGGTCACGTCACGGAGGACCGTAAGCACCGCGTTGTTTCCGTTCCAGAAGACCGGCGCTGAATATGAGAGACCGACCCGCCGCTCCCCGTCGAGCCGAAAAAAATCGTGTTCGAAGGCGTCGACGCTGTCGTCCTTGACCGCTTGTACGCGCCGGCGCATGTCGGAATGATGCTCGGGGGCGATGAAGTCATAGATCGTGCACTGGAGAAGATCATCCGGAGAGTCCGCACCAAGGACGCGCCCCGCAGCCGGATTCGCGTATTGGATAACCGCGTCCTGAGAGACCAGAATGGGGTCTGGATGGCAGCTGATGAACTGGTGCCACGAGTCGAGCTCATGCTCAAGTTCGGTGTTGGCGATGGGACGCGTGGGCGCCGGGTGGTTGGTGTCCACCTCGCGAGCGGCCAAGTAGGCGAGGTCGTCCAGCCGCTTCTTTGCACCGGGAGCCACTGATTGCGGAGTGGCGTCCATCACGCACAGGGCGCCCAGGACCCGACCGTCCTCGCTCCGCATAGGAGCGCCGGCGTAGAAGCGGATGTGCGGGGCGCCGGCAACGAGTGGGTGATCAGCCCAACGAGAGGTGCGCGCCACGTCGCCTATTAAGGTAACTTCGTTCTGATCGGCGGCGTACAAACAAAGCCCTTCGTTGCGACCGATAACTGCCGCGTCGACGCCAACGCTTGCCATTACCGAAGGTGCGCCGTCGTCGGCGTGCACGATGGCTGCCATCGGCACGTCGAACACGTGAGCCGCTAATCGTGCAACGCGGTCAAAGGGATCTCTCGTATGGGCGTCATCCCGCACGTCGGGGTCTGTCATGTGACCGTAGTTTCGTTGCATGTGCTGATATGGGAGGCGTGCATCCGGCATCCGCACGCAGCGCTCATCGAGTATCTTTCTGGAACTGCCATGGCCTATAGCAACTATCGACCGCGCGTTGCGGGAGCTAAACTCCCAGGATTATTTTGATGTGGGTGTCTCGGCGCGAGGGGAAGGGGAAACGGACGAAACCCGGCGCTCGTCTTTTGATCGGCTGCCTGTCTGCTTCTCGAGCCACACTTGGACCTGGCGAGCAACGGCTTTGACCGAATGGCCTGCGAAGACAAGCCGAGTACCCATCCGCGACAGCGAGGTATGCTCGTTTTCGTGCACAGCTACGACCCACGGGGCTCCGAACATGCGGGGGACCTGAGGGAAGGTACCAGCTGATTCCGCCTGACGTAAGAGACGATAGAGCCGGGTGCGGTCATCAGGTGAGATGGGACCCGAGAAATATATCAGCGAAGCGTCGTTTAGGGAGTGTTTCATGGGAGCTCGTAGATTGGCTCTACGGTCGTTAGTGGTAAGCGGTCATTACTAGTAGGCTGCCGTTAGTGGGTAAGCTGCCGTAGTAAGCGCGCCGCAGGGCGTGTGATAAGTATGGCTATGGGAAGACGTTGACATTGAGGCTTGGCTGCCTGCAGCGCCCGTGTGCCCCAAGCGACGGCGTAACGCGCCGGCGCCGATGCACACGGGCACTGGCAGACCAGAGCCTCAGGCGTTGCGTGCTCATGAAGCGAATTTGTTTGCAGCAGTGTCCGATTCAACGGGAGGCGCCGCCGGTGAGGCTGCTCCGTCGCCAACTCGAATGTCGTTATCAGACGGCGGCTTGGAGGCGCCGTCGTTCAGGCCCACATCGAACCGCTCCACCAAATCCCGTAGTAAGGTGGTTGAGCTACTCAGTTCATCGATCCCCTCCGCAATCTCGACGGTGGCCTGCGCTTGACTCTGAGCTACCGTTGAGATCGACTCCACGCTACGGGAAACCTGCTCACTGGTGGTGGACTGCTGCTCGGTAGCAGCCGCGATCTCACCGACTCGCTCGGTGACCTGTGCCGTGCTGGACACGATGCCTTCGAACGCCATCCGGGCCTGACCAGCGAGCGCAATGCCGCTTTGCACCTCAGCACGCCCGTGCTCCATCGCCCGCACGGCTGCTTCAGTTTCCGTCTGGATGGACGTAATCATCGCATCGATCTCACCAGTGGCCTCGGCGGTGCGCTCGGCCAATTCCCGCACCTCGTCGGCCACGACGGCGAAGCCTTTGCCGTGCTCGCCGGCACGGGCCGCCTCAATGGCCGCGTTGAGTGCCAGCAGGTTCGTCTGGTCGGCAATCTCGCCGATGGTCGCGACGATCTCGCCGATCTGCTGGCTGGAGGCGCCCAGTTGGCTAACCTGTTCGGCCGAGGCACGCACCGTCTCGCCGATTTCCTGCATTTTCTCGACGGTCTCCAGGACAATCTCGCCGTTCTCTTGGGCGGTTTCCCGATTCTCTCCGGCGAGCTCCGCCGTGTCGGTGGCTGCCTGGGCGTTGCCCACAATGGTGCGGCTCATCTCCTCCATGGCGGCAGCCACCTCATCGGCCTGAGCGGACTGCTCTTCGGCGCCGGTAGCGAGTTGGTTGGTGGAGGTGTTGACCTGCTCAGCCGTCGATGCCGCCGACAGGGCAGCGCGTTGCGCCTCGCCAATGGCCTTGCGCACGTTCTTCACGGCGCGGTTGAAGCCGTGAAAGAGGCGCCCGATGGCATCTTGAGTGTCCTCCTTCTCAGGGACCTTTACCGTAAGGTCACCCTCAGCGAAGCGGTCCATCGCGTCCAGCATTAGCGATACGTCATCATTAAGACGCTGCCTGTTAGCTTTCAGGGCCTGGGTGGCCTTATCGACCTTCCGCTGAACGTTCGCTTTTTCAGCGGCCAGCTCCTCCTGTACAGCGCGGACGCTGTCGACCATCCGGTTAAACGAGTGCGCGAGGCGGCCCACCTCATCGGCGGCGTCGAGGTCAATCTCGACGTCAAGGTCACCGTCGGCAACCCGCTTCGCACTGCGATTGAGAGTTACAATAGGTGTAATGATTGATTTTCGAACGACCGCCAGGACGACGCCGAAGACAACTACGTTCAGCCCTAGAAGAGTGAGCAGAACGACGTACAACATGTTTGTTTTGTACGCGCTCTGTCGTTCAAACAGTGTGACCGCAGTATCGGCGGCGCGTAGCAGTTCCAGGTTGCTTGCCCGCACCTCAGCCATCGCCTGCTGAAAGGCTTCAGTGGTGGGAGGAGTCTCCATCATGCGTTCCACATCGGCCCGGAAAGGGGTCCATAGCTGCTGAATGGCTTCCATTTGCGGCGCCACAGACGCAGGAGCTGGAGGGATGCCCCGCTCCGGCACACCGTGGTGGACAGCGTCAAGGCGCTCTTCAAACTGCTTGGCGGTTGCCTGCAGAGCGTTGCGCGCGGCTGGGCTGTCGTCTAAAGCGACAGCAAGCGCTGCCTTCGTGAGCTGCTGGCTCAACATGCGCAGTTGACCTGCTTTATTGATCACGGTGCTGTCGGCCCGCTGCGCCTGGAGATTGGTGTAGACCGCGCCGATGCTAAAGATGGCAAGAAGGAGCATGAGAGAGAGTGCAGCCACTAGCTTGGCCGCAAGGCTTTTGGTTAGTTGAGCCCGGAGACCTTTCATGAGACTGAAGGACAGTTTGATGACGGATCGGAAGGTGACTACCCGGAAGGTGGCGGGTAGCGCAGTCTGGGTATTAAGGCGTTACGATACTTGCAGCTAGTGGCGCGCTGCCAGCATGTGGCCCATGCCCGCAGGCGTTCAATTGACCCAGAGCGTCCATGAGTGGTCGCGGACCGCTGCTGTCGCCACGTCGCCACGTCGTCGTGCTTGGGCGACCAGGGGATGAAGCCGTGCGCTTTTGCGAATCTGGGCTTTCCCGGCGCGCCATAGCAGGAGGCGTGTGTTACTCACTTGCATCTGCTGCATGCGCAGGTTCAGACGTTGGATTAAACGCGGGCGAAGCTCGGCTATCAGGTCATTCATGGATCAAAAGCTGTAGAGACGGAAATATCGTTACCGTGCGGTGGGAGATGCGGCGTGCGCATCGTGCGACCCAAGCATGCGATACGAAGCCAAAATTTATCTAAAGGCAGCCGCCAAGTTTGCTCAGGAAGCAGGGAAGGGGCACCGGTATAGCGCGCAAAGCGGCCGGGCAGGCGCCTCACCCGCAAAAGGCTGGTCCATGCACGCTCACGCAGATTCGGCATTTTCCGCTGTCGCGCCCAGAGCGGAAGGTCTTACTGGGCAGGTCTCCTGAGAGGTACGCGCGAGGGCGTGCCAGGAGAGGCTCAAGGAGCGGCGGGTCTCACGGTGTGATGGGCGCGTCTTGCCTGACGAGACCGTCCAACAGGTCGGTGAGCAGTTCGAGGAGCAACTCTCCCGCTCCTTCACCACCGAGATCGCGGCGTTCGATCAGTTCGCCCAGTTTCTACAGGACGGCGAGACTACGGCACTCTCCCCCGCCCTTACAGATGCGGCGCCGAGCCTTTGGGCTAAAGAAGCGGTGAGGCCGCTGGCCCGAAGAGCCGCTCGCCTACCTCGAACGCGAGCGGGCGGTCTATTTCCGCTGTGTGACCCATACTGACCCGCACTACCCGGCGTACTTCACGGCATACTACAGAGGGCACGGTCGGCGGCGGATCGCTGAATCAGAT
>CAYFRX010000086.1:9491-11639 GCA_964345515.1 uncultured Rhodothermales bacterium | reverse complement strand
GTACACAACTTGAGTTAACGTGGTACGCTTTGACGCAAGAGTCGCAGCTAACGAGACCCTGCTTCCGCCATGTTCGTCCTCTTTGTCACCCTTGTCGGTCCCATCATCTTCTTCCTGCTCACGTGGGTTATCGCCACGGTGTACCGGCTGTACTTCCCGGAGCGCCCACTGCCCTTTGAGCAGGATCCGGTGATGGTGCGTCGGCGCGCGACCGATCAGGGGAAGAGCGTGCCGGTGGGCCTGCGCGAGATCCGGGCTGACGAGCGGCACCGCCGTCGCCAGGCTGCCCGCGAGCGCAGCTATCACTACGCGTGGGGCGGCTCCGATGGCTTTCCCGAGCAGTGGGAAGAGGACCTGTGGCAGCGTCGCAACTAAGGGTGCGAAAGCGCTTTTGTGTTACTCCGTCCGGTCCTTCATCGTTTGCAGCACGAACTCGGCTAGGGCCTCCCGGGCCGAAGATAGCGCCTGCTGAAAGTCGTCCTGGTCGGTGCCTAGGCGCCCGGTTACGGCTTTAACTACATGGCAGGAGACCCCGTGTTGCGCGGCCACGTATGCCACGGCATATCCCGTCGTATCGCTCATGTCGGCCAGTCGCTGCCAGTAGCCCTCTTCGTCCTTCGTGTCGGCAGCGTGGTCGTGCGTGACGAGCGTGCCCGTGGGTAGATCATCCGGGGTGGAGAGTGGCATCTGCGGATAGGCGGGGGCTGTGAGCGATACGCGATCGCCCTCAAGCACCGAGTCTGCGGCCACCAAAGCGCCCACTTCGAGAGCGTCGCCCAGTGCCGTCGTCATGCCAACGTGCAGGAGATGGCCAATGTCAAACTGTTGGAGGAGCCGCTCGGTGTGGAGTGTGGCTTTCACTTTTCCCACGCCCGTTACCAAGATGATCGTGTCATCATATTGAGCGGTCTCGCCGTCGTCCAACCCGGTGAGGCGTCCGGCGGCGAAGCGCTCCAGAAACGAGGTTGCATCGGACGCTGACGTGTACACAATAGCAATCATAGAACACCGCGATCGCTGGATGGTATTTACCGAAGATACGTTCGTATTGCAGTTTGGCGCGCCGGTTGCATAGCGGGAGGAGGTGTGGCGACGCCCGCGTCAGGAACTAAACGAATTGCTCATCCAAAATCACTCGTTGCATGAAAGTCATCGAGCACCTCGAACAGGCCTCCGAGCCTCTCATCTCCTACGAAATTATTCCCCCCAAGCGGGGCGGTTCGGCCGAGCAGATGCTCGACGTCGTGGACGCGTTGATGCCGTTCGACCCCCCTTTCATTGATGTGACGAGTCATTCCGCCGAAGTCACGTACGAGGAACGGCCGGACGGAACGTGGAAGCGTAAGGTGAAGCGCAAGCGTCCTGGCACGCTCGGGCTGTGTGCGGCCATCGAAGCGCGCTTCGGCATCGACACGGTACCGCACTTGTTGTGCAACGGCTTCACGCGGGAGGAAACCGAGGACGCGCTGATCGAACTGAACTACCTCGGCATCGACAACGTGCTCGCCGTACGGGGCGATGACAAGGGCTACGACAAGCCGATTCCGCCCAACCGGTCGCGCAACGAGTACGCCATCGATCTGGTGCGGCAGGTCCACAACATGAACCAGGGCGAATACCTGGAGAACATGGTCAACGCCGCGCCCACCGACTTTTGCATCGGCGTGGGGGGCTATCCCGAAAAGCATTTCGAGGCGCCTAACCTGACCTGGGACATCCTCAACCTGAAGCGGAAGGTGGACGCCGGGGCGCACTACATCGTGACCCAGATGTTTTTCGACAACGACTACTATTTCGACTTCGTCGAGCGGTGCCGCGACGTAGGGATCACCGTCCCCATCATTCCCGGGCTCAAGATCCTCACCAAGAAGCGCCACCTGCGCACGCTTCCGAAGTACTTCCATACCGAGATCCCGGAGTCGCTCGCCGCGGAGGTGGAAGCCGCCGACGATGAGGAGCACATCCGGCAGATCGGCATCGACTGGGCGATGCAGCAGAGCGCCGAGCTAATGAGTGCGGACGTGCCGTGCATTCACTTCTACATCATGTCGAGCGCGGATACGGTGAAGCACGTCGTCGAGCCGCTGCGCGAGATGGCGTGAGACGGAACGAGAGCGTCAGGGCGTGGGGGAGGGAGAGATCTCTCCC
>CAYFRX010000086.1:0-9391 GCA_964345515.1 uncultured Rhodothermales bacterium | reverse complement strand
TCTCCCTCTCACCCTTTCTCAATCTACCGGTGAGCGTCTTTGTCGGTGCTACGGAGCTGGGCTTTGTACTTCTTGAGCTGGCGTCGCAGGTGATCCACACACTGGGTGATGGCTTGCTCGTGTGTCGAGGCGGCGTCCTCCGCCGAAAGCCGCTTCTGATACACGTCGATGTTAATCTCGGCCGTCTTGTGGCCCGAAGGGGCATTGCTTTCTCCAAGGATCACGTGGGCGTTGATGATGCCATCGTAGTAACGTTCGAGCTTGGAGAGTTGACTGTCCACGTGGTCGCGCAGATCAGGATACAGGTCGAAGTGGCGGGCGGTAATTTGGTTTTGCATATCGATCACCAGTAGACGTTTAGACTCCGTCGAAATGTGACTGGCCCATAAAACGAATGGGACCATTTGGAAGGTCTTGTAACGCTTGCCGTGATGGCTTGTTCGTCGAGGCCGCCATAAGCGTCACCCCAGTTCGTCGGCGTCGACGGCGGCGAGGAACCGGTCCTCGAGGCGCCGCATGATCGCTCGCTCGTCGTCATTCCGATCGTCGTAGCCCACGAGGTGGAGCGCCCCGTGCACCACGTAGCGGCGCGCCTCCTCCGCGAAAGAGGCGCCAAACTCCTCGTGCCGCTCGGCGGCGGTATCGAGGTCCACGTAGATTTCCCCGTCCATGCACGCCGGTTCTTCGCTGAGGTCGAACGAGAGCACGTCGGTGACATAGTCGTGGCCGAGGTGCTCGCGGTTGAGCGTCAGGACCGTGTCGTGGTCGGTCAGCACGATGCTCACTGTCCCCATCGAGCAGTCCTCGGCATCCGCGACGCGGCGAACCAGCGCCTGAAGAACGCGCTCGTCGAGACGCAGATTAGGATGGTCCTGTTCGACGAGTACCGACGGAGGGGAAGAAGGATCGATCAAGAGCGGGCGGCGATAGTGAGAAGATGTGGGTGAATAAGACGCAGTTATCCCGTTTCACGGAGGGAACCGCGAGAGAAGGAACGATGGAGCCGGGGAGGGGAAGTCAGAGCGTCGACGGCGAGTCGGCGGGGCTTGACCCCGAGGAAGGGACGCTCTGCTCCGAGTGCATCGGCGCGTCGACCGTGTTGGGCGAAGAATTAGACGGCGTCGGAACGGACGATGAGGTCACGTCATCGGCGTCGTCCGCTTCCGCTTGACGCTCTTGCCCAATCGTATTCACGCTCAGTGCGTGGAGCCCTTTTGGACCGTCATTCATCTCGAACTCAACGGTTTGGCCCGTGCGAAGTGTCTTGAAGTCTTTGTCCGACTCAATCTGGGTATAGTGCACGAAGACGTCATCGCCTTCATCAGGGTGATGGATGAAGCCGTATCCTTTCTTCGCGTCGAACCACTTGACGGTACTTCGTCGCATAACCATAATTGCCTCCTCTTTCACTCAATGCCCGGCTTCAGGATGCGTGCATGCGGTTCAAGCCGGGCACTGCGTTGATCCCTGACTTGACTGCGCGACGGTCCTGGAATCAGGCGAGCTTCATAGAACGGTTTTGATGGAATGGTGCCAGGTACGCCTTTCATGTGCGGGAATGATTCAGAGCGACACTTCATCCAATTCGTTCTGAAGGAGCGCGTCACGGGGACAACAAGCGCCTTCGACACATGATACTGCAACAGTGCGAAATATAGAGGTCAGCTTCCGAGTCTGTCAAGGTTTTGCGAAGATATGTCCTTCACGATTCGTGATCAGATCGCGATAGAAAAATAAAAAGGGCCATGCCGTCGCTGGCATGGCCCGATGAGACGCAGAGGACCGATCAAGATGACCGACCAAATCGGTCGAGGTTATTGGGGCAGGTCGGGTTGGAGATTCGACGGGAGGTTGGCGCCAGAGGCTGAGTCGGAGGCCTCCGACGGCAAGCCGAACGCGGATCGAGCGTCAGGCGGGAGTTGGTAGGGCGCCCGAGCGAGCAGCGTCTCCAGCTGGTCATCAAACGCCGACAGCGATTCTTGCGCCCCTGCCTGCTGGTACATCATGCGCACCATACCGGCGTACTGCAGCGCGTAGCTGAAGTTGCGACGGGACGAGGCGGCGCGCAGGTCGCCGAAGACGAGCGGCTCGGCCTCTTCCATGAGGTCGACCACGCGAGCCGAGTCGCCGACGGCCTCGGACGCGCGCGCCATGAGAATGCGCGAGCGGGCATCGCCGGCTACCGTGCTGAACGGCATCGCGGCCATGAGGCGCTCGATCAGCTGTTTGCCCTCCGACGCGTGCCCCTGGGCTGCGAGACGCTCGGCCGTGTGCGAGAAGACGTTGCGATAGGCGTCCAGCATGCGCCGCGTGTTCTCGTTGAAATACACGCTCGGGTCGTTCAGATTCGTGAAACGAAACCGCTCCAGCCGGGCCGGCGTGATTTCAGGGACAACGCGGCCCATCTGCTGGCTGTGTTTGATGGGCACCACGCGGAACGTGAGCCCCTCCATTTGGAAGTAGTTCTGCAGGTCCAGCTGGCCGCTGGGGGCCACCGTGATAGCGAAGTAGACGGGACGCTGCCATCCGTTTTCGGCGTTGGTGCGCAAGATGTTGTACGCCACCTGATCGGCCGCCTGCAGCACGTTGAGGTCCTGGCTGTACGGGCGGCCCGTGAGCTTCCATGACATCGGGCTCTCCAGCTGACTCGTGTCGCTCGGGGCCACAAACATCTCCGAGGCCCGGGCCACCCGATCTTTGTTGACAGGCAGCTGGACGGCGCGCGGCTGCCAGCGGATGTAGCCTAGGTTGCTCACGCGGTCGTCGTTCATCGAGATGGGGAGCGGCTCCGAGGCCAGCGCTTTTTCCTCCATCAGCTGCTCGGTGTACCACGACGTGTTGAGGAGCGAGAGGTTGACCACACGCACGTCCGGCCGCACGTTCTCCACGTTCTGCAAGTACCACAGCGGGTACGTGTCGTTGTCGCCGTTGGTGAAGAGGATGGCGTTCTCGTCGAGGCTCTCCAGCATGTTGTGCGCGTAATCCCACGCCACGTGGTTGCCGGAGCGGTCGTGGTCGTCGTAGTTTTGGCCGATCATCCAGGCCGGCACCATCAGGAAGAGCAGCGCGGCCACGCCGAGGACGCTCCCATGCAGCGACGCGCCGCGCAATCGGTCGTGCAGCGATTCGTACGCCAGTTGCAGAAGGCCGGCTGCGCCGATCCCCACCCAGAGGCTAAAAGCAAAGAAGCTCGCGACATACGAGTAGTCGCGCTCGCGCGGCTGCATCGGCGTCTGGTTGAGGTAGATGATGATGCCGATGCCCGTGACGAAGAAGAGGATGAAGACGCTGAAGGCTCGTCGCCAGTCGTAGCTAAAGTGGAAGAAGGCGCCAAGGAGCCCCAGCAGCAGCGGGAGCGCAAAGTACACGTTGCGGCTGGCTTCCTCGCTGGGCGTCTGCATGGTGGCCCCGCTCGGTGCGGTCGAGGCGGGGGCGATGACAGGGATGCCGGTCAACGCCGGCGCGTCCTGCACGTCGCTGGCTCGCCCGGCGAAGTTCCACAGGAAGTACCGGACGTACATGTGGCCGATCTGGTAGTCGAAGAAGAACGACAGATCGGAGTTGTAGCGTTCGTAGACGCGCCAGTGCTGCGGGTTCGTCGAGTAGCGGCGCGGGAACAGGCTCTCCTCGCCCTGCGGGGTCACCTGACCGGACTGGTTGTCGAAGGTCGCGCCGCGCAGTAACGGCGTCGAGCCGTACTGCTCGCGCTTGAGATACGAAACGAACGCCTCCTCAGTATCCGGGTCCATCAGGTCGATGGGCGGCTCGGCCTGGCTCCGGATGAAGATGAGCGCGTACGACGAGTAGCCGATCAGCACCACGGCGAAGCACATGGCCACGATGTTCGCGGCCGGCATACGCCGCGTGTGGGTGTAGTACACGCCGTACGTAATGGCGGCCACGACGATCAGGAACAAGAAGAGAGGCGTACCGCTCTGGTCCGCGAGCGACGGCAGGCCCACGATGATGCCCGGATAGACCGTGAAGAACGCCACCGCCGAGATCAGGCCGGTGAGGATGATGCCCTTCCAGCGCTGCGCATTCGTCCAGTCGGGCTGGTCGAACTCGGTGAAGAAGACGATCAGCGCGATGAAGAACATCGCGAGCAAGTTGAGCAGGTGCACGCCAATCGCCAGCCCGAAGAGATAGGCGATGAGCACGAGATAGCGGTTCGCATCGAGCCGAAATGGGTGATGTTTATTTCCCGAAAGGAACTGCTCCTCGCGTTGGGCCTGATCGCTCCACCGCATGATGAGCCACACGACGGTGGCCGTGAAGAACATGGACAGCGCGTACACCTCGGCCTCGACGGCGTTGAACCAGAACGAGTCGGTAGCGGCGAAGGTGATGGCGCCAATCACGCCAGCCGAGGTGCGCACCACGTAGTGGCCCGTCGTGGGCGTTTCCGGATCGCCCTGCCACAGGCGCGTAAGGTGCACGATGATCAAGTACGTAAACAGAATCGTGGCGGCACTGGCCAACACCGAAATCAGGTTGACCGACAGCGCCACGTATTCGGCTGGCATGAACATGGAGAAGAAGCGCCCCAGCAGCATGTAGAAGGGGGCGCCCGGAGGGTGCATCACCTGTAGGCCGTGCACGCTGGCGATGAACTCGCCCGAATCCCAGAACGACACCGTCGGCGCCATGGTGAGAAGATACAGCACCAGCGCAAACAGGAAGACCGCGCTGGCAACAATCCGATTGGTCGTTTTCCAGTTCATGGAAACAGGGCTTAAGCCAAAAAGAAATACTGACTCCGGAATACGGCGCCGCGACCCGTTCCGTCTATGGATCCGTCTTCAGATAGAGGCGCTGCTCGCCCGGTAGCGGACGCGCGAAACGAGGCGGCATATCCGATGAGGAGGGGGAAAGGCTACGAGGCACTCGCCGATCCTTCGACGACGATAACGAGTTCGCCCCGCACTTTATTCTGCTGCGCAAAGTACGACCGCACCTCTTCGAGCGTTCCGCGCCGAACTTCTTCGTACTTTTTCGTAAGCTCACGCGCTACGGCCACGCGGCGAGTCGGACCGAGCTGGTCGATAAAATCGCCGAGCGTGCGCACGAGGCGATGCGGCGACTCGAAGAACACCATCGTACGCGGCTCGTCAGCGAGGGTGCGGAGACGCGTCTGCCGGCCTTTTTTCTTGGGCAGGAAGCCCTCAAACACGAACCGATCGGACGGCAGCGCGCTGGCGATGAGGGCGGGCACGAAGGCCGTGGCGCCCGGCAGCGGTTCGACGTCGATGCCGGCTTCTACGCAGGCGCGTGTCAGGTAGAAGCCCGGATCCGAGATGCCGGGCGATCCTGCCTCGCTGATGAGCGCGATGTGCTGCCCGGCCTTCATGCGGTTGACGAGCTTCGGCGCTTGCGTGCGCT
The DNA here is from genome assembly GCA_964345515.1 of uncultured Rhodothermales bacterium. Lineage (GTDB taxonomy): Bacteria > Bacteroidota > Rhodothermia > Rhodothermales > Salinibacteraceae > JAAAPH01. Next base: position 4,009 of record CAYFRX010000086.1, on the reverse strand, counting down.
CGTTATGGTCGTGGTAGCTCGTCGTCGGCGTGTCGATGTCGAAATGATCGAGCAGCACGCCGGCCGTGCGCGTGTCTTCGGCTGCGATGAAGTCGACCTCCTGCAGCACGCGAAGCGCACGGAGCGTGATGTCTTCCAGATTGCCGATGGGGGTCGGGACGAGGTAGAGCATGCAATGGGGTTCAGGTTTCAAGTCGCAGGTTTCAAGTTCTACCCCCGACCCTCAACCTGGAATCTGGAACGTTGAACGCATCCAGTCCCACAGCCGCTTGCGGAGAGGCGGGGTCGCGCGCAGGTCGAGCACCACATACAGCACGAGCCACGTGCCGACCACGAGCATGATCGCGTTGGCGATCCACATGCCCAGCCAGGGCGGGAGCAGGCCGCGGTCGGCCAGCTTCTCTCCTTGCACGAGCGTGACCCAGTAGAAGAGGAAGATGGCGAGCGAATATCCGCCTACGGCACCCAGACTCCCGCGTCGGATGCTCAGGCCCAGGGGGGCTCCGATCAGGGTAAAGATGAGACAGGCCAGCGCAATGGAGTACTTCTTGTAGACCTCCACCATGTACTGATTCACGCGGCGCAGTTGCCAGTTCACGTTGCGCTCGATGTCACTTGCGTCCGATTTCATCGACTGAGCGCGCTGGGCCGCCGTGTAAAACACGTTGCGCTGCTCTTGACTGTGCATGCCACGCAGGGCGACGTACTTCGTGGGGTGTGGTTTGAGCGTGTCGGCCCCGGCGGTCTGGTACGCGCTCTGGGGCAAGCCCTGGTAGTCCCGCGAGCGCGTCGTGTCGTAGGACAGCAATCCGTGCAGCACCTCGTACAGCTCGGCCTGGTGGCGTTGGGCTTTGGCCTGCATTGAGTCGACGCGGCGGAGCATCTCAGGGGTGGGGGTCGTCCGGTCGGTGCGCGCGCCCCCATCGCGGGAGTTGCGCTCGAACACAAAGTCGGAGAGGTCGAGTCGGAGGGTGTGGCGGTCGAACGCGAGGCGCTCGTAGCGCGGCGCGCGCTGGCCCGGTGCGGGGGGGAGCACGCGGGGCATCTCTCCATTGCGAAGGACGAGCTCGATGGTGACGCCGCCGTTCTTGGCGACCAGCCGGCCCCGCTCGGCCTTGATCACCGCCTGCCGATTGCGCCCCTCGGTGTAGTCGTAGATGGTCACGTCGAGGAGGCGATTGGAGTTGGGCGGTCGCTCTTGGACGAGGATGCTATAGCCTTCCAGTCCATCGTAGAACACGCCGGGCTGAAGCTCGAAGCCGGGGCGTTTGCTGCGGACATCGACCCACAGGTTGCGCGCCCGGAAGTTGGCTTCGGGGAGCACGACGTTGTTGAAATACGTCATGCCACCGGCCACGAGCAGCCCGACCATAAGCGTCGGCCAGATGAGCTGCCCGAGCGATACGCCCGCACTCTTGATGACGACGTACGCCTGCGACTCGGCCAGTTGCCCGTATGCCATGAGCGAGGCCAGCAGCACCGACATCGGCACGGCGAGCACCAGCATGTACGCCAGGTTGTACGCGATGAGCTCGATGATGACGAACAGCGGCAGGCCCTTGCCGGCCAACTCCGGGAGCCAGCGGATTAGAAACTGCATGAGCAGCAGGAACATAAGCGTCCCCAGCCAGCCGAAGAAGGGGCCGGGCAGCTTCCGAAGAACCAGCCAGTGAAGACGTCGCAACATGAAACCGATCGATCAGCGCGTCAGACGCGCAGGAGAGCCGTCGAGGAAACAAATCATCCGGTAAACGACGGTTGTAGGAGGTTGTTCGAGCTCCTTCGACCAAACCCGTTGTGTCGTGTCGCGTACATCGGGTCGACATCACGTCCGAACGCTTCCATCAATCCAATCGATTCATGACCGTCCAGTCGTTCACGTTCAACGCGTTCATGACGAACTGCTACGTCTGCCACAACGGCGGCGAGGCCGTGCTCATCGATCCGAGCTGCGCAACGGACTCCGAACGGCAGCAGGTCGTTGACTACATCGAAAACCACGACCTCGCGATCCGACACCTGCTGCTGACCCACGCCCACATCGATCATATTTTTGGCTGCGCGTTTTTCAGCGAACGCTACGGGCAGCGGTTCCAGATGCACGCGGCGGAGCGGCCGTTCATCAAGCAGGCCGAGCAGCAGGCGCAGGCGTTCGGCGTGCAGATCGACCCGCCACCCGTGCCGGACACGTTTCTCGACGAGGGCGACACGGTGTCGTTCGGCGGCGTGACGTTTGACCTCCTCCATACGCCGGGCCACTCGCCGGGCTCCATCTGCTTTGTGGACGCCGCGGGCGATCAAGCCATCACGGGCGATGTGCTCTTCCAGGGCTCCATCGGGCGTGTGCAAGGCCTCCCGAAGACGTCCCGATTCCATCTCATGCAGTCGATCGCCGAGAAGCTGCTCCCGCTCGGCGACGAAACGACGATCTACCCGGGCCACGGCCCCTCAACGACCATCGGACACGAGCGCCGGAGCAACCCCTTCCTCACGAGCGACGAGTTCAGCATGTCGAAGGGCAAATAACTCGCCATCCAACACTCGACGCCCGCCATTCGCTAGACCTCGGCCATGCGTTGCTCGCGGATGCGCTCGTAGTAGGCTTCGTACTGGGGCACGATGTGGTCCACGTCGAACGTCTCAACGGCGCGGGTGCGGACGGTCTCGGCCATCTCGGCGTGGAGGTCCTCGTCGGTGAGCAGCTGGCGGGTGCGAGCCGTGAAGGCGTCGAGGTCGCCGAGCGGACAGAGGAAGCCGTCTTTGCCGTTACGGACCAGCTCGGGGAGCCCACCGATGTTGCTGGCCACCACGGGTACCTCGCACGCCATGGCCTCCAACGCGGCGAGTCCGAACGTCTCGGAGCCACTGGGCATCAGGAAAACGTCCGCGATGGAGAGAATTTCTTCAACCGGATCCTGCTTTCCGAGGAAGCGCACGTCGTCGTACACGCCGAGCTCTCGAGCTTTGCGCTCGGCGGGGACGCGATCGGGGCCGTCGCCCACGAGGAGCAGCTTCACGGGCAGGCCGTCCGCGCGCAGCCGATGGAATACCTCCACCACCTGCGTCGCGTTCTTGACAGGTCGGAAGTTGGAGACGTGCACGATTACCTTCTCGCCGTTCGGACAAAGCGCCTGCTTGAAGTGCTGCTTGTCGAGCCGGTGGAAGCGCTCGGTGTCAATAAAGTTGGGAATGACTTCGATGTCGCGCGTGATGTCGAAGTGGTCATACGTCTCCTTGCGCAGGTAATTGGATACCGCCGTCACACCGTCAGACTCATTGATGGAATACTTGACGACCGGCGCGAACGAAGGATCCTGCCCGATGAGCGTGATGTCCGTCCCATGCAGCGTGGTGATGACCGGCACCGGGATGCCGTCCGAAGCAAGGATCTGCCGGGCCAGAACGGCACTCGTAGCATGCGGAATGGCGTAGTGCATGTGCAGCACATCGAGCTCCGCGTGCTTCGTGATGTCCACCATCTTGCTCGTCAGTGTGAGCGTATACGGCGGGTACTCGAAGAGCGGGGACGACTGGGCATTCACCTCATGGAAAAAAACGTTGCTGGCCATGTGCGCGAGCCGAAAGGGGAGCGACGACGAGATGAAGTGAATCTCGTGATCGCGTTTCGCCAGGGCTTTGCCAAGTTCCGTGGCAACGACACCGCTGCCGCCGTATACGGGATAACACGTGATGCCAATTTTCATGAGAGCATAGGGGCCGCGTGAGAGGAACAGGTTTGTGCATTGACAACCTGGCCCAACGTTATAATTCGTTTCAACAACTCACCAGCCCCCCTCAGGTTGCAGGGCAGGTATTACGGTGTTGTTTCGACAGAGGCGGTGGCGGATGCTGAGGGCGCGTGTTACTCTACACCGTCCGCCTGCGTCCTACATAGGTACGTGCAAAAAAGGAAGAGGAGCATTGAGGGCGCCTTCACTGGCGGACTCCTCAACGATTCCGTCCGCAATGGAACGCGCTCAGCCTCAATGCATGGAGTGATGCAGTCATT
>CAYFRX010000085.1:0-11686 GCA_964345515.1 uncultured Rhodothermales bacterium | reverse complement strand
GACCGCCCTGTCGGGCCCTGCCGGCTCCTGACCCTCGACACGCCCGTCGACGAAGTGGTGTCGTGGCGCGGCTCCTTTTTCATCGAGCCGGACCTGGCAGCTGGGGACGACATCCGCCAGGAGCTCGCCGTGAGTCTGCTGGACAAAGGCACCACGCAGCACGATCGATTCGAGCTGGCGCGCATTCTAGAGGACCGAGGGGCCGAGCTGGAGATCTCCAGCGACGGCCTGTACGTCGACCTCTCGGGACGGGCGCTACGGGAGGACCTGCCGGACATCCTGGGCGTGGTGGCAGAGATGCTGTTTGAACCGACGTTCGAGGCCGAGGAGTTCGAAAAGGCCCGGGCGCAACTTGCCGCGCAGATTCGCCGCGAGATGGAAAACACCGGTTCCCAGGCGTCGAGCGCCCTCGCGCGAGCGCTATACGACCCGGCCCATCCGAACTACAGTCCGCCGCCCGAGGAGCAGCTCGCGCAGCTGCAGCAGATCACGCGCGACGAGATCGCGGCTTATCACGCCGAGCACTTCGGCGCGAACGAGTTCATCCTCACATTCGTGGGCGACCGGGCCAGTGACGATGCCATCGAGCAGGCCGTCGAGCAACATTTTGGCGGATGGACGGCCCACGAGGCGCCATCGACCTACGAGGCGGAGGCCAAGGCCCCATCGCCAGGGAACAGCGCCGTGCCGATGCCCGACAAAGCCAACATCGACGTGCGGATGGGGCACCCGCTGCGCGTGCGACGCGACGATGAAGACTACCTGCCGCTGTACGTGGCCAACTACATTCTCGGCGGCAACTTCTCGGCACGGCTGATGGCCACCGTCCGCGACGAGATGGGACTCACGTACGGTATCAACGCGTCCCTCTCCGGGTTCTCCACGCGGTACGACGGGCACTGGCAGGTGGGCGTCACGCTGAGCCAGGACAACCTGGAGCGGGGCCTCGAAGCGACCCGCGCGGAAGTGCAGCGGTTTGTGGAGGAGGGCGTTACGGACGACGAGCTCGCCACCAAGAAGATGACAATCACCGGCTCCTACACGGTGGGGCTCGCCACCACCAAACGGCTCGCCCAGTCGATGCTCACCAACGCCGAGCGGGGGTTCGATCTGGAGTACCTCGACCGCTTTCCGGCGCTCATCGACGCGCTGACGCTCGACGAAGTGAACGCGGCCCTCCGGCAGCACTTCGACCCGTCGCAGTTTCACACGGCCATGGCGGGCACCGTCCCGCAGCAAGCGCCGCAAGGCGCGTGATCCGGTTGCGGGGCACCCCGTTCGGAGTCGGCCGCATCAGCTATCACGGATGATGCGCAGGCGCTCTTCCGGTGAGAGGGTCGGCTCTTTAGGCATTGCGTAGGCCAGCGCCAGGTAAGCCAAGATGAACGGGCCGCCCGAGGCGATGGTGCCGACCACGAACGCGATGCGGACCAGGGTCGCGTCGAGGTTGAGGTATTCCGCGATGCCGCCGCAGACGCCGAAGATCTTCTTGTCGCGCCGGGAGCGGGTGAGCCGCTTGCGCCCTCGATTTTTCGACTGCGGCTCTTCGACCACTTTCTGTTTGCCGGTCGCGGCCTCGATCGCCTTTTTTGTGGTCTTTTTCGCCTTGCTCGGGCGCCAGGACAGGACGCCGAAGCCGAGCAGGATGATCAGCACGCCGGCGAGCCAGGGCAGCGCCGAGGCCAGAAAGCTAATATCGGGGCCGCTCCAGATGCCCATTTCGCTGAGCAAGTAGATGATGCCCACCAGGATGATCGTGAGCCCTGCGATGGTGGGCACGTTCCAGAGGCTCTGCTCCTCGTCTTCTTCGTCGAGAAAGAGGTTGCTCAAGTCCTCGTCGGAGATGTCTTCCAGATCGAGATGGGTCTCTCCGACTTCGAAGGAAGCGTCGTACGCGTCCTCTTTCGTAGACTCCTTCGTGGAGCGCGATTGCGAACGGGGGCGATTGCGTTCAGCCATGGCCAGGTAGTAGCGATTCAGTAGATGATTATACCAACGCCAGTGATGTCGTTGGCGTGTGGACGGATGAAGGGACGGACGCGTGGACGTGGCCACGTTCACTCCTCCAAGCATCCACCCGTCCATACCTAAAATCCCGTAAGTAGATTCGGGATCACACGTCAGCAGGCGGCCGCACGATGCGGCGCTCCGTCACAATGATCGAGACCGGCACGTCGTGCGGATCGGCAGGGACGGCCCCCACGAGGCAGTCGTCGTACACGAGGGCGACCGTCGGCACGTCAAGCGCAGCTAGGAACGCGTCGTAGTAGCCGTAGCCGTGCCCGATGCGATGGCCGTTGCGTCCGGCCCCGAACGCCGGCACAATGACGGCGTCGAGCGCGTCCGGCGGCACCGATGCTGTGTCGATCGGTTCCTGGATGCCCCACCGGTTAACGCGGAGCGCATCCGGCCCGGTGTATTGCCGGTGCGCCAGGGCCGGAGCCTCATCGCCGTAATGCGCCACGACGGGCAGCACCACCTGCACGCCCCGGTCGTGCAGCGAGCGAATGAGCGGGCGCGTGTCGATCTCGCCACGGTTCACCAGGGGCCAATAGCAGTGGAGCGTGCGGGCTCGCCTCACCTCGGGGAGCGTCTGGACGCGCCGGATGATCGATGCGCTCTTCACCGCCGCCTCGTTCGGAGCCAGCTGGGCGCGGTACGCACGGAACTGCGCACGCAGCGCCTCCTTGCGATCTGTCTCAGCGCGTGCTGTCATGGGCAATCCGTCGGGAGGTTGGGCGTGGCGAGGCCAAGCGAGAGCGCGAACACGCGGTCAGCTACTCACCTCATGAATACGCACAATCAGACCATTTTGTTACGCCCATGATGGTCCCGGGACGACCGGCCGAATACCCCATCGAGCAGGGCGAAGGCAGCGTGGGTGGGATAACACGAGGTGCGCTCTATGCGCTGACGGTGCAAGAAGACGGTGGATGGTAGACCGAAGACTGCCCAGAAGACGCCGCAAAAGCGGTCCCCCATCCACGTCTGCTGTTTCCGGCTGTATGCGGAGACCTCTGTATGCGGAGACCTCGCAACATGGGTTCGAATAATGGATGAACACCCTCCACGAGCCGGATCGACCTCCAGCCTGCTTCCCGTATAGGTGGACGGTCGAGCGGAAGCTGTTGCTGGTAGCACAGGAGCCGATTGATCTGCAAAGCGATCCGATCGGCAGGCGCACGAAAAATCGGGGAATTGGGTCACCGAGCTGCGCGTTGAGGTTGCGTCTCATGAAGACGGCCAATATCATCGCTGATCTATGCAAACATCGCAGGGTATCGTGCGTTTTAACGCGCTTGAGGCACAAACGCACGCGTTTATTCACGGTTGACCGCCCACTGGGCACATCCATTTTATGTTTGACAGTCTATCGGAAAAGCTCGAAGGCGCCCTGCAGTCAATCAGTGGCCAGGGGCGTATCAGCGAGCTGAACGTCGCGGAAACGATGCGCGAAATTCGGCGGGCGCTCCTGAACGCCGATGTGAACTACCAGGTAGCCAAGGACTTCACGAATCGGGTGAAGGAGAAGGCGACCGGCGAGGAGGTGCTCACGTCGGTGACCCCCGGGCAGCAGCTCACCAAGGTTGTCTACGACGAGCTGACGCACTTCCTCGGCGAGGAGCACGAGGACATCGAGTTCGCCAACGAGCCGCCGACGGTCGTCCTGATCGCCGGCCTGCAGGGCTCGGGCAAGACGACGTTCACGGCCAAGCTGGCGAAGCACTTCGTGAAGGAGGGGCACGCCCCCCTGCTGGCCGCCGCCGACGTGTACCGTCCGGCCGCCGTCGATCAGCTCCAGAAGCTGGCCAGCCAGATTAGCGTGCCGGTGTACTCCGTCGAGGAGAACGGCGCGATCGTGCAGGACGCCGTGCGCGTCGCTGACGAGGCCGTCAGTGAGGCGCGGCGGACCGCCCGCGACATCGTCATCATCGACACAGCGGGCCGCATGCACATCGACGAGCGGATGATGCAGGAGGTTGCTGACATCAAAGCGGCCGTCGAGCCGAACGAGATCCTGTTTGTCGTCGACAGCATGACGGGGCAGGACGCGGTTAACACGGCCAAGGAGTTCAACGAGCAACTCGACTACGACGGCGTCGTGCTCACCAAGCTGGACGGCGACACGCGCGGCGGCGCAGCGCTCTCGATCCGCTCGGTCGTGAACAAGCCGATTAAGTTTGCTTCGACGGGCGAGAAGCTCGACGCGCTCACGCCGTTCTACCCGGACCGGATGGCACAGCGCATCCTCGGCATGGGCGACGTGGTTTCCTTCGTCGAGCGCGCGCAGGAGCAGTACGATCAGAAGCAGGCCGAGAAGCTGCAGCGGAAGATCCGCACGCAGGACTTCGACCTGCAGGACTTTTACGATCAGCTGCAGCGCATCAAAAAGATGGGGCCGCTTCAGGATCTGCTCGGCATGATCCCGGGCGTCGGCAACCAGGTGAAGGACATCGACGTGGATGACGACGCGTTCAGGCACATCGAGGCGATGATCCTGTCGATGACGCCGGAGGAGCGCGCCAACCCGCAGATCCTCAACGGCACGCGCCGCCGCCGCATCGCGAAGGGAAGCGGCATGCGGGTGCGCGACGTGAACCAGATGATCAAGCAGTTCCGGGACATGAAGAAGATGATGAAGAAGATGTCGGGCCTTACGGGCTCCGGCGAGGGGGACATGAACCTACAGAAACTCATGGACCGCATGGGCGGCGGTGGAGGCGGAGGCTTCCCCGGCGTGTAGGTTACCCGCGCGGTCCACAGTAGCACCCAACGCAATCACCCACTACAAATTTTCGCAAACCAACGTGCCTGTTAAACTCCGTTTACGACGAATGGGCCGCCGCAAGGTGCCCGTCTTTTCCATTGTGGCTACCGACCAGCGCAACGCGCGCGACGGGCGGTACATTGAGGACCTGGGGCGATACTATCCGCTGGAGCAGCCCGCCGAGGTCGAACTCGATGAAGAGCGGGTGCGCTACTGGCTGGAAGAAGGCGCCCAGCCGAGCGACACCGTTCGCAGCATCCTCAGCAAGCGCGGTCTGCTGCTGGCGACCCACCTCAAGAAGAAAGGAAAGTCGCAGCCGCAGATAGAGGAAGCGGTCGAAGAGCACCGCGAGCGGCGCGCCGAGAAAGAGGAAGAGATCAAGCTCACGGCCGAGGCGCGCCGCCAGAAGGCGCTGGAGGCCGAGCGGCAGCGCGTGAAAGAGCTGGAAGAGGAAGAGGCAGAGGCCCGACGCCGCGCCGAGGAAGAGAAGCGCAAGAAGGAAGAGGAAGCGAAGGCCGCCGCCGAAGCGGAAGCCGCCGAAGCCGCCGAAGCGGAAGGCGAAGCCGATGACGCCGTTGCCGAAGCGGCCACGGAGGAAGCCGAGACCGATGACGCCGACGCTACAGCCGACGGCGAGGAAGCGACGGCTGAAGCAGAAGCCGCTACCGAGGTGGCCGAAGATAAGGCTGAAGAAGAGGAAGCCACCGAGGCCGAAGCAGCGGCGGATGACGCGGAAGCGGATTCCGACGAGGACGAAGCCGACGACGAAGATGACGAGGAGAAGTAACCCGACGGTTTGACTCATGGAGGAGCATCCGCCTTCGCCATCTGACGTCCCGCCCCCTGAGGCCCTCGTTCGCGTGGGGCAGATCTTTCGTCCGCACGGGGTGCGCGGCGAGCTCAAGGTGGCTCCGGACATGGAGGACCCGACGCGCTTTGAAACGCTCGACGTCGTGTACGTGGGGCCGAACGAGGGGCGTGTCGCCCGCCACCGCATCACGGCGGTGCGGTATCAGGAGACGAAGCGCGGCATCACGGTGATCCTCCAGCTCGACGGTATCGCCGACCGCGGTGACGCCGAAGTCGTGGCGAAGCAGCACCTGTACGCCACCGAAGACGCGCTCCCGCCGCTGGCCGACGACGAGCTCTTCGTGCATGACTTGATCGGCCTCGATGTGGTGACCGAAGAGGGCGAGACGGTCGGCACGCTGTCGAACGTGTTGCCCATGCCGGCGCATGACATCTACGTGGTGCACCGGTCTGGCCACGCCGAGCAGATGATCCCCGCCGTCGAGGACTTCATCGTGGAGGTGGACCTCGACGCCGGACGCCTCGTCGTCCGCCCCATCGAAGGACTCCTAGATTGAGTTTGGGCGTGTGGGAGTGAGGAAGGATGCGACTAATACTCCTCTCCCCAATCCCCAAACACTCACACACCCACACTCAGAACCGTGCGTATCGACATCATTACGGCACTGCCGGACATTGTGTCGGGGCCGCTGCAGCAGAGCATCCTGCAGCGCGCCACGGAGAAAGGGCTCGTGGACATCCGCGTGCACGACCTGCGCGATTACGCGACGGACAAGCATCGCCAGATTGACGACTACCCGTTCGGCGGCGGCGCGGGCATGGTGCTCAAGCCGGAGCCACTCTTCGCCTGCATCGAGTCGATCCAGGCCGACGCGGACGACGCACCCGACGAGGTGATTTATCTCACCCCGGACGGGCAACAGTTGGAGCAGCCGCTCGCGAACCGGCTCTCCACGAAGAATCACCTGATTCTCATCGCCGGCCACTACAAAGGGATCGATCAGCGGGTGCGCGACGAGCTTGTCACCATGGAAGTCTCGATCGGCGACTTCGTGCTGAGCGGCGGTGAACTTCCTGCCCTGGTGCTCGTTGATGCGGTCGTGCGTTTGATTCCGGGCGTCCTCGGCGACGCGTCGTCGGCGCTCACGGACTCATTCCAGGACGGACTGCTTGACGCGCCGGTCTACACGCGCCCGGCGGAATTTCGGGGCCTCTCGGTGCCGGCCGTACTGCGGTCCGGCAATCACCGCCGTATCGACGCCTGGCGTGACGAACAACGCATCGAAAAGACGAAAGAGCGACGGCCGGATCTGCTATAGGGCGGCTGTCCGATTGGCCCGCACGACCAATGCTGCGACGCGCAGCGCGTGCTTAGATTGACTGTACGTATTGAATACTCATCTACTTTGAAGAGGTACTGACATGGCGACCGATCTTTTGAATGTTGTTGAAGCCACGCAATACCGCGACGACCTGCCCGACTTCGAGCCCGGCGACACCGTTAACGTGCATCTGCGCGTGGTTGAGGGGGAGAAGGAGCGCATCCAGCAATTTGAGGGCGTTGTGCTCAGCATGAATGGCTCCGGGTCCGGGCGCACCTTCACCGTGCGCAAGATCTCTGGCGGGATTGGCGTGGAGCGCGTCTTCCCGCTGCATTCACCGCGTGTCGCGCAGATCGACGTGCAGCGGCGCGGCCGTGTGCGGCGCTCAAAGCTGTACTACCTGCGCGACCTCAGCGGCAAGGCAGCGCGCATCAAGGAGCGCCTGCGCCAGTAGGTTGAGGAGCGCGCCTCGCTGCTGGTAATCAGTGGTGGAGCGCGCGCTCTGTGCGTCTCTTGCTCACCGAATGACGCGTCGCTGCTATGCAACTGGCGATCTGGAACTATCCAGCGGCTGAATTTCTCGTCTCCGGATTTACGTCTGGGGCCGTCGATTCGCCCTTCACGATCGAGCGGCACGCCCCGGAGGCGTGCGCTGCTCGACTCGTGCAGGATGAAGTCGACGTGGCCCTGTTGCCTACCACGATGGCGCTGCAGGCCTACGACGACATTGACGCCATTCCCACGGTCGGCCTCGTGTCATGGAAGTATCCGTACGCGCGTCTTGCGTGGAAGGGCGGGCTGCACGACTTCCCGGACACCATCGCCTACAACCGGCGCCACGCGCAGGAGCAGTTGGTCGCGCGGGTCGTGATGCACGAGCACTACCAGGTCGACCCCGAGTTCGTCGCCCACGACGGGCGGGCCCCTCGCGAACTCCTCGACACGCCGGAAGAGGCGGCGCTTCTCGTTGGGCCGGATGTGCCCACACTGCAGACGGAAGGTTTCTCCATGGATCTCGGGCGGGAGTGGTACGAGCTTACCAACTACCCGATGGTATGGGGCCTGCTCGTCACGCGCCGGGACCGGGCCGACGATGCGCTCATCGAAATCATGGTCGAGAACGCGAAGGCGGCCGAGGAGCACCGCGACGTGTGGGTGCAGGCGCAGGAGACGCCCGCCGCCCTCAATGCGTTTTACAGCGAGGACCTGCGCATCCGCATCGACCGCCTCGGCATTGCGAGCCTCACTGAGCTGCGCACGTATCTCTTCTACTACGACGTCATGGATGAAATCCCAGACGTTCCCTTTGCGTCGTTCGACGAAGAGGAAGAGGAGTCGTGAGATGGTCGCTCCCGGCGTGCGTGTCGTGGGCTCGCTGCCACGGTTGCACTGCTCGATGGGGCGGGGGATGCGTAAGCACGTAAAACGTATATCGCGTAGAAACTGGCTCCCTTACGTTTCACGTTTTACGTTTTATTTCCAACGCACAACTCCACAATAGAACGCTGCGCATTGGTTGTAGAAAAAGGCTATGGCGAAAGGAGTCAAGGTTATCGCGCGCAATCGGAAGGCGCGGCACGAGTACGACATCGAAGAGACGCTGGAGGCGGGCCTCGCTCTCAAGGGGACAGAGGTGAAGTCGACTCGCGAGGGGCATGTGAGCTTGCAGGAGGCGTACTGCTCGGTGGACCGCCACGGCGAGATGATCGTCCACGGGATGTACATCAAGCCGTACGAGCAGGCCGGGATGCACAACAACCACGAGCCGCGTCGCAACCGCAAGCTGCTGATGCACGCGCACGAGATCCGGAAGTGGGGAGAGGCCGCCGAGCGGGAGGGCTACACCATCGTCCCGCTCCAACTCCACTTCCGCGACGGCTACGCCAAGCTCAAGATCGGCCTGGCCAAGGGCCGCCAGCTGCACGACAAACGGCAGGCTATCAAGGAGCGCGAGCAGAAGCGCCGCATGGACGAAGAGATGCGCCGGTACAACCGGTAGCAGTACAACCGATAGGATTCAAATCATCAATTGGCCATTTAGCAATCTGCAATGGAATTTCCCCCTGTCGACGAGCAACTGGCTCAGCTGCGCCGTGGCGCTGAGGAGATCCTCCCGGAAGATGCCCTCGTCGAAAAGCTCAAGACGTCCCGCCAAACGGGCGACCCCCTGATCGTGAAGCTCGGCTGCGACCCGAGCCGGCCCGATCTGCATCTGGGCCACACGGTGGTGCTGCGCAAGCTCCGCCAGTTTCAGGACCTCGGCCATCAGGCGATTCTCATCGTCGGGGACTTCACGGGTATGATCGGCGATCCGACGGGCCGCTCCAAGACGCGCCCAGCCCTCACGCTGGAGGCGACCCGCGAAAACGGCCGCACCTACTTCGAGCAGGCCTCCGCCATTCTCGATCCGGAGAAGACGCGCATCCTGTACAACTCGGAGTGGCTGGAGGCGATGTCGTTCAGCGATGTGATTGAGCTGGCCGGCAAGGTCACCGTCGCGCAAATGCTGGAGCGCGACGATTTCGATAAGCGCTACAGCACGGGCCAGCCGATTGGCATCCACGAGTTTCTGTACCCGCTCGCGCAGGCGCAGGATTCGGTCCACATCGGGGCCGACGTGGAGCTAGGCGGCACGGATCAGAAGTTCAACCTGCTCGTCGGGCGGCACCTGCAGCAGGCCGTGGGGCAGGAGCCGCAGGTGTGCCTCACGCTGCCGCTGCTCGAAGGGACCGACGGGTCGGAGAAGATGTCGAAGTCGCTCGACAACGCGATCGGCATTTCGGAGCCGCCGGAGGAGATGTACGGCAAGACGCTCTCCATTCCGGACGATCTGATCTACCGCTACGCCGAGCTCGTCACAGACATCCCGACGGCCGATCTGTCCAAGGTGAAGGCGTTTGCCGAAGAGAACCCGCGCGACGCGAAGCACGAGCTGGCACACAGCATCGTGGCGATGTACCACGGCGAGGCGGCCGCCGACGCCGCGCGCAAGCACTTCGAACGCACGGTGGTCGAAGGCGAGGTGCCCGATGACATCGACGAGTTTGCGCCGGACGTGAGCGGCGGCTCGGAGATCGGACTGCTCAACCTGATGCGCGCCGCTGGGCTGACGGAGTCGAACAGCGAGGGCCGCCGCATGATTGAGCAGAACGCGGTGTCCATCGACGGCGAGAAGGTGAGCGACACGGGGCGGTACATCGACGTGGCCCAAGAGGCGCCGTTCGTCCTGCAGGTGGGCAAGCGGCGCTACGTGAAGGTCGTGGCGAACGGAAGTGCGTAAGGCCGCGGAGCGTCAGCGGATGCGGACCACCTGCGTGGTGCGCTCGAACTGCTCGCCTACAATGTGGACGAAGTAGACGCCGCTGCTCAGCCCGCCGCCGAACTGGAATTCGCGCAGGGTGTTGGGCGAGATCGTGTCATCATACAATCGCTGCACGTGGCGGCCGGCCGCGTCAAACACATCGACGCGCACGTGCTGCGCCTCGTCGACGGCGAGCCCGACGCGCGTGGTCGTACGGAACGGATTAGGATAGGCCGACCGCACCAGCCCGCGGTTGGTCAGGATGACGGCGTTGTTGCTCGTGGTGGCCAGGGGCGAGGTGTTGCTGACATTGTCGCGGGCTAGCAGCGCGAAGTAGTATGGCGTGTCGGGGTGCAAGTCCGTAACAGTGACGCGCTCGATACTTCCCGAGGCTTTTGGGGTGGGAACGGTGGGAGCCGACTGCGCCGTGTCGAATGAAGTGCCTAGGGAGATAGGGGCTGTGGCATACCGCAGTTCGTACTGCGCCGCCGTGCCTTTAAACCCGTCGTCGCCCGGCGCCTGCCATTGCAGTGTGATGCCGTTGGCGTCCACATCCGCCACGACGAAATCCGTGATCGGGCCAGGCGGTGTGGTGTCGTTTTCGAGATCGACGCCGTTGAGCGTCGTGGCGTTCGTTCCCGCCGGGTCGAGCCAGTCGCGGAGGCGCGTGGATGGGGTGTCGCCGCTGTCCCACGCGTAGGCGAGTCGCCCGTACCAGTCGGGCTGGTCATTATCCACGGCGGGGTCGCTGGTTGTGCAGCCCGCAAAGCCGCCGGAGAGGAGGCCGACGATGCGCCGGTTGGCGTCGAAGAGGGGCGAGCCCGAGGAGCCCACCTCGGTCGTTCCGACTTCCCAGTTGCCCACGCGCAGATGAGTGGGGGCGAGCGTCGTGCTCGACTCCAGGTAGGAAGTGACGGTGGTCGCGTCGAAGTCGAAGCTGATGCGCTTTTCTTGCCCGTGCGGGTGGTGGATCGACACGGCTTCCGAGGTCGTTGGCGCGTCCGCTCGGTTCCAGCCGGCGAAGTAGGCGTTGAAGGAGACGTCGAGCGGCGTGTCGAGCTCAATCAGTGTGAAGTCAGAGCCGCGGATGAAGGCGTCGTATTGGGGTTCCGCGTCGCCCGTGCTGGCGCGGAAGATCGCCCCTGACGAGAATTGGTCGAGCGGTCCGTCTCCCCGCCCGCCGTCTTCATCGTCTGAGCGGCAGAACGAGTTTTCAAAATTCCAATAGACGACCACCGAGGCGGCGTTCTCTTCGTCGATGCCACAGTGATTGGCCGTCAGGAAGTAAGGCGTTTGGCCGCCGCCGGTGTTATTTACGAGCGCTCCGCTGCAGAGCACGCCACTGCTTACAGTGTATCGCCCTACGGACCGTGCCTGCGCGCGCCACGGATTGGCTTCGTCGCATGTCACGTCCACGTTGCAGGCGCCGGACTGCTTGGCGGCGGAGCGCGCCGTGATGGACCGAAAACCATGGTTAACCTGGCC
>CAYFRX010000084.1:0-11885 GCA_964345515.1 uncultured Rhodothermales bacterium | reverse complement strand
GACGATCAATCGCGCGGCATGGTGCAGCATGGGATAGTTTACTCGATGAGGCGACGCGTCGCAATGCGGGTCAGTTCTCGGCGGTGACGACCACGCGGCGCGCAGGGACGCTCGGACGGCTCTCGTTTCCTGACGTATCCACGGCATGGACGCGGTAGAAGGTGTTCTCCTCGTCCGGTGGCAGGGTCGTCTGCGTCTCGGTAACGAGTGGGCCGACTGGCTCGTAGATCCCTGTCGCCAGATCGGCGCGGTAGACACGGTATCCGGCAACGTCCGAGGCGGGCGAGGGGTCCCAGCGCACGGTGACCTGTCCGTCTTGCCGGAAGGCCTGCACGTTGCGCACCGCCGGCGGCGGGTCGAGGTCGCGCATCTGGAGCGTCGCCGTGCGGGTGCGCGGGCTCTCGTTGCCCAGCGAATCGACGGCGGTGACGGTGTACACGTACGTCGCGCCTACCGTCACGCTGTCATCCTGCGTGGAGAATTGGGGGTGAGGCACGCGGGCAATCACGCTGTCTTCGGCGGCGGACTGCTCCGCCCGGCGATAGACGACGTATTCGGTGATGTCGGCCGTGGCGCCGGGGGCCCAGCGGAGGACGGCGCGCAGGCCGCCGTCGTTGATCGCGCTGAAGCGCTCAGGCGGCGGAGGCGCCGTGCGATCGGGAATGGTTACGTCGACGAAGAGGCTATCGCTGAAGTTGCGGGCGCTGTCGGCAGCCACGAGGGCGTAGCGGTAGCGGGCGCCTTCGTCGAAGCGTGCCTCCGTGCCGCCTTGACCGCCGCCGCGGTCGGTGAAGGCTGTGTCTTGCACCGCCGTGGGGTTCACCTGGGCGAAGGGCAGATCGCCCTGGTCGAGGCGGCGGCGCAGGATGCGGTACGTCCAGAGGTCGGGCGGCGTGTTGCTGGCCGACCATTGCAATAGCACGGCGCCGTCGTCCTGAAAGGAGGCCGCGGCGTTCTGCGGCGTGGGCGGGGGGACGCGGTCGGTGACCTGCGCCATGACGGGGTTGCTGAGCGTACTTTCGTTGCCGGCTTCATCCACAACCGACACGCGGTAGAAAAACGATTCGCCGCCGGTTACCGTCGTGTCGAGGTAGACGGTAGACAATACGTCGAGCGGCGCTTCGGTCAGGCGCTGAAACTCGGCCTCCATGCGAGGGGCACGGTACACGTGGTAGCCCACCGCGTCGGGGGCGGGACTCACGGGCCAGGTCACTTCGGCCGTCGGCAGGCTGTCGCCCACGACGGTGCGCACGTCCGCCAGCATCGGGGGCGGGACGTTGTCGGGCACCTCGTACTGGATGCGTTCGCTCGGCGTCTCTTCGCCGGTGATGGAGACGGCCGCGACGTAGAACGTCTCCGTTGCGCCGGTGCTCGGCACCTCGAACGTGTACTCGAACTCCGACACGGCATTATTGCGCACGATGGCGACGTCGTTGACGCGCTCAGGAACGGCATCCGTCGTGCCGTCCTCGGATTGAAGCGTGGCGAGGCGGTACACGTGGAACTGGATGATGGTGTCGTCCGCGTCGGGCGGCGCTTGCGGGTAGGTCCACGACAGCGTCACCGTGCGGCCGGTATGCTCGGCGTTAAGGTCGGCCGGAACCGGTCGCTCCACGCGCTCCAGCGGCACGCGCTGCGAGAGCGTACGCCCCGTGGGGACGCCCGTGTCGTCGACGAACACGAAGCGGTACGTGACCGGCGTGCCGATCGGAGCCGTGGTATCGACGGCCAGGTGACCGAGCGCGCGCGAGAGATCAGGGTAGAGAAAGAGGCCGAGCCGGCGCGTGATCCGGTCGCTGCGCAGCGCCAGATACAGATCCAGCGGCGTATCGGCGCCCACCTGGTTGCGGAGCGGGTCGTAGGCGTCGCCGAGCGCAGCCGGCAGGCCGTTGGGGTCTTGGAGGCTGAGGACCGGCGCGTCCGTGATGCGCGTGGTGTCGCCCGCGTCGCTGATGCGCTCCAGGTGGAAGCCGTGGCCAGCGGGCAGGATCGCCGTGTGGTAGACGTAGGCGCTGTCGCCGCGGAGGGCCACGCGCACGGCGGCGTCCTCCTGAGCGTGCGCGGGAAGCGCCCCGGCGAGCCCGCCGCCGACCAGCAGCAGGACCCACAGCACAGGCTGAAGAAAAAAGCGGCGAAGCATCGAATCACTCATCGTTGTTGATAAACATCGTATTGAGGTCGAACGACGGTGTGTCGTTGGCGTCGTCCACGGTGACCGTAGTTGTCTGGGCACAGTCGTTTCCCTCCAGCAAGTCGTTGTCCATGCAGTGCCAGCTCACGCGTTGCACGCCGCTCCCGTTCGTGATCCGGATGCCGACCTCGCTGCCCGGGCCGGATGGGCCGCCAAAGGAGCGGCTGTAGCTTTGTGGCGATGTCGCCAGGCCGGAGAGCGTCACGTAGTCGTACCACGTGGTCGATCCATTCTCCTTCAGGCCGTACTCGACCTTCCGCACGCCCGACTCCGGATCGTGCACGCCGCTCACGTCGATGAAGAGCGTGCTGCTGCCGTTGAGGACCGGCAGGAAGCGGGCCGTCACGCTCGGCTGCTCGGGCGGCGATGTGTCGAGCACGATGGGGCCCGTTTTGCTCGAGTATTTCGAGTGGTGACCCTGCTGATTGATCCCGCGCAGGTACACGTACAGGCTGGTACCCGTCGGCAGGTTCTGGTTCGGAATGAACACGTACGGTGCTGACGAGCCGCTGTATGCTGGCGAGCAGCCGGTGGGCGCCGGGCCCGAGGAGCCGCTGTTGCTGCCGCCCAGCGTGTACACCGGCATGTAGATTAGATATCCGCCGCTGCTGTTGCCACTGGAGCAAGGGGGCTGGAAGTCGACCGTGTTGTCCTTCGGGAACTCGCGCGCCCACCCGTTGAAGTAGCCCTGCGACGTTTGCCGAGCGACGGCGTACTGGTAGCCCTCAATGCCCGACTCGCGATCGGCCGCCGGGCGCGGCAGGTAGATCCGGATGCCGTCTTGCATGACCATCGCGTGGGGGTGCGGGTGGCGCGGCGCCGTGGGATCCACCGGGCGGAACGGCCCAATCGTGTGGATGGGACTGGCCGCGCCCGCGTGGTTAATCGCACGGACATGCACGTATCGATCCTCAACAAAGCCGATGCCATCCTCGTCATCGAGGGTGACGGACGTCGATGTGGTCGAGCCGGTGGACAGCGCATCGGTGAAGGCGTCCGTCGTGTCGGCGCTCGATGAGACGGCGTAGCGGTATTCATCGATGCCCGACTCTGGGTCGGTTGAGCCGCTCCATCGCGCCGTCACCGTCGGTGTGGCGGGGTTGGTGTTCGTGGGCATCGGGCCCTCGTAGTCCGGCGCCTGCTGCACGACCGGGTACGTGTAGCCAAGGTTCGCGTTGTCATCGGGCGGCGAGCCGGGATTGAGCGTGTTGTTCGCGGTGCTCGGCTGGGTGGGTGGCGTCGGGTCGTACACGATGCCATCGTCCACCTCGCGGACGCTGCTGAAGAGCCCCTCCCCGTTTTCCGAGCGTACGCTCAGGTAGTAGGGCTGGTCCGGCTGCAGGGTAATGCCGCGCACGGTGATCTCGCGCGCCGCATTGCTGAAGGCTGAGCCGTAGTCGGTCGTCACCGGCAGGCCGGGGGCGTACGTCCAGCCGCGCACCTCATCGCCGCCGGGCGTCGTGCCCAGCTTGTACTCGAAGCCAGCGATGTCGGACTCCGCGTCCGTCGAGAGGACGACGAAGGTGAGCGTCGAGGCGTCGTTCGTCCATAGCCGCTCGATGGGCACAATGATGTTGGCGCTGGAGAACTGCAGGCCGCCACTCGACGTGCCGCCTGAGACGGTGCCCTGTTCGTAGGTCGTGTGGCGCTCCATCGTCGGGAAGCTGACCGTCGGCGTGCTGGGTGGTGAAGTGTCGTCGACGGCCGCGTCGGCCACGAGACCGCTCGGCGCGCTGGACGTGCCCGAGCCGCTCACGGCGATATCGAAGCTCGTGCCACGCGTGATGGTGTTGCCCGCCGGGCCGCGCGCCCGGAGCGTAGCCGACCAGCTCTGCGTCTGCTGGTTGGCGTCCTCGGCAAAGGCGTGCAGGTCGAGGCACTGCTCACGGCCCATGCTGTAGAAGTCCTGGGCGCTGTACACGTTCGTGGAGCTGCCTCGGCGGACCGCGTAGCTGACCTGGGCAATGTGGTCGGGGTGGCTCATCCAGCCACAGATGGTTGCCTTGCCGCGCCAGCCGTTGTTTTGCCGCGTGACTAAAAACTGCTGGATGCGGGGCGGGCGAAGCGCCTCGGTGAGCGCCTGCTTCTTGTCGAGCTGCTCTTGGATGACGGCGTCCGTGCCGCTCGCGCCCAGGCCGAACGTGCCGCGCCGCCAGCCCACGTACGTGTCGATCATGCCACGCAGCGTCGTGGCCATCTCGGCCTTGACGAGGAAGAGGTCGTCGATCGACTCCGTGAGGGCGCGGTGGCCCGACTGGATGGGCTGGAGCACGGTCTGCAGGGCCGCCGGGTTGTCCTCGCCCTCGGTCTGCAGACGGCTGCGCCAGGCGAGCAGGCCCTGCCGCGGCACGTCGTGCCACAGCGTCTTGCCCACGTTCTTAAACTCGGTGTCGAGCTGCGCATAGTTCCCGGTGTCATAGTACTCGTCCACCATGTCGCAGTAATCGTCCGTCGCCTGATTCTGCTGGCCGAGCGTAAAGTTCTCGTCGCCGAGGCGCTGCAGCTGGTAGATCCAGAAGCTGCGGTTGCAGGCTACGACGGGCGCGCGGAAGCGGTCGCCCGCCGTGCTGCCGTTGTTGTAGTCGCTGATCATGTCATCCATGAGCGACCGAATCTGGGAGGCGCGGTACGGGCCGCTGGTGAACTTCGCGTACTGCGTCAGCGCCCAGCTGTGCCGGCTCCAGAGCGAGTCGGCCCGGGCGGCGAAGAGGCTGCGGATGTCGCTCGTAAGGTCGGCGTACTCCTCGGCTACGCTGTTGATCGTGGTCGTGTAGCGGCTCCACGAGGTCTCCTCGAACACAATGCTGCCCGACATCAGGTCGCCCAGTTGGTTCAGGTTCTGCGCGGCGGCGGCGATGGACTGCTGGTACTGCGCGTCGAGCGCCTCAATGTTTTGGCGGAGCTGGTTGAGGTCGCTGGCCTGCGCGTTGTGCTGGTCCGTGTCGACGGTGAAGGACGGCGAGGCGGTGAGCTGCCGATCGTCGCCCGAGCCGGTGTACTGCGCGTCCTGGAACTGGGTGATGGGCGACCCCATCGTCATGTTGGCCAGCATGTCGGCGGCTTCGTCGGTCCACTCGACGGCCTGCGCCTGCAGGTCACTCAGATGCTGCTCGACGGCGGTCGCCTGCTGTTGAAGGTCCTGCAGCTCCTGCTGGATGGTTTGCCGGCGCTGGGCGATGTCGACGCCGTTGTCGGGGCGCGGGCTCGTAATGATGTCGTTGGCGAGGCCCTCCAGCAGGCTCAGCCGGCTGTTCAGGTTGTTCTCGTCGCAGCCGGACGTGTAGAGCCCTTGATCGTTGCACAGCATGGCCTTCGCATCGAAAGCGCGCATGCCAGCCGAGCCGCTGACTAGCTCCAGGCCGGCCTGGCGGATCGTCTCGGCGTCGAACTCGAAGGGGGTGTTCTGCGCGTCGTCGAGGGCCGAAGCCGCCTCATCAGCCCGAGCCATCATGTCCTCCGCTTGCTGCCGCGCGTCGGCAATCATGCCTTCATAGCGCGGGTCTTCGCCTTCTCCGCCGCGCAGATTGCCTTTTTCCAGGGCCACCCACAGCCCAATGCGGCCCTCGAAGACGAACGCCACTTCCACGTAGCCTTCCGCGGCCATGTAGATCAGTGTTTCCTCATGGATATAGGCCCCCTTCAGGTTGGCGCCGAGCCGGGCCAGGCCGCCCAGCACGCTGGCTTCTACCTCCAACTCGCCATACGCGCCCAGCACTTCATCGGGCACGTACCAGAACGATACGGTGGCACTCGCCTCGATCTCGATGATGTAGATCTTGGGCGAGCTCACGCTCACCGTCAGCTCGCGCAGCAAGACGCCGTCGTTGGAGGCGATGAACGAGCCGTTGGCCGAGGCCACGCCGAGTAGCACGTCGTACGGGCCGATCTCGCCCATCACGGCCCACACCGTGTTGCCCTGCTGCTGGTACGCCTGGAAGGCGATGACCGAGGTGCCCTCGATGATGCCGGGGAAGTCGACGTCCACCACGAAGCCGCCCTCCACGGCGCCGGGGTTGTACTCGATGCTGAGCACCATGCCGGCCCGGATGCGGTTCTTCAGGCCGTACATCTCGTCGACCATCGCGATCATGGTGAAGTCCCCCTCCATGAACTCCAGGACGACCTGCCCACTCATGTAGTAGGCGTCGGCGCCGGCACTGATAACGCCCACACCGCCCTGCAGGTACACGGCGAACGCGATGTCGTCGGTGTTCGACAGGTCCTGGCTGCCGGTGACCGCGTTGATCTGGTCGACGAGCTCGAACGCGTCGAGCTGGTTGCGCACGTCTTGCAGCATGGTCACGGTCGGGTAGCGGAAGAAGCCGCCGCCGATGTCGCTCACCGACACGACGCCCGGGATGATCGGGATGTTGATGGAGGCGCTCGCGAAGAAGCCGAAGCTCGATACGACGTCGCCGTTGTTGAGGACGCGCTTGCCCACCTGGCCGGCCACGGCCAGCTCGCCCGCGCCCTCCACCTGCGCGTTGCCGGCGGCCGAGAGGAGCACGTTGCCTTGCTGGTTCTCGTACGTGAACGAGACGCCAGCACTCACCGTCGCGGCCAGCGCGATGTTCGCGTTGTCGACGCGGAAGTAGACGTCGCTCCCGGCTTTATAGTAGTACACCGCGTCGACGCCGCCCGAGATGGCATCCTGCAGGTCGAGGCTGGCGTCGGTGAGCGTGAAGTACGCATCGCTGTCGATCGATCCCTGCGTGGGGATGTCGACGGAGCCGCTGCCGACGTCTACGCTGCCAACTGTCAGGCTCACAACGCTGACGATGGTAAGGTCGAGGTTGCCGCCGGGGGTGCCCCAGTCCACCATGCCCTGCTTGTCGAACGTGAAGTCCTGCCAGTTGGCCGAGCCGTCCACGCCCGCGAGCGCGACGCCCACCGTGCCGTCGAGCGCGAACTGCGGTCCCCGCTGTGGATCGCGCGTCGTCGACACATTGATGTTGCTCAGCGTCAGGAAGCCGCCGAGGTCGATCTGGCTGATCTGAACGTCCGTCGGGTTGACGTTGACCGAGAGGCCGCTGTTGGGATCGACGTGCACGTAAAGGCCGCTCGTGCTTGCCGTACTGGCACCCAGTGCGCCGAAGCGGACGAGGTCGCTCGTGCCGTCCTGCACGTACAGGGTGGAGTTGGCGTACACGGCCGGCTGCGTGAGCTGATCTTGCTGAAACTGGAGGCCGGCTTCCTTCACGTCGAGCAGGCCCACGCCGCCGAAGTCGATTTCGGTGTCTGGGTTGTCGCCGCGTGCGTCCACTTGATCGTTCGGGCCGCTCGGGTTCACAAAGCGGAGCGCCAGCGCGTCCTCCGACGCAATCTGGCCCTGGCTGTCAATCTGGAAGAGGAAGCGCGAGGAGACGCCCTCGGCCACATCCGGCAGGTTGAGCAGGCCGCCCACGTCGAGCGCGAGCACGTCCTGGCCCTGCGGCTTGCGCAGCGCCAGCGAGTCCACGCCCAGCGTCGGCGTCGGGGTGTCGCCGATCACGGCCAGCGGGTCCTCGCGGCCGGCCAGCAGGTTGGCCTGCGCACTGCCGAGCGACACGTCGCCGCGCGTGTTGACGGTGAAGTTGCTAAACTGCGCCGCGTCGCTGTTCTGGCACTGGGTTGCGTTGCCGTCGGGGCACATGAACGGCGTCAGCCACAGCGAGCCGCTGAGCGACAGCACGAGCGCGTCGGCCTGGTTGTCCCAACTGGCGGCCAGCTGGTCGTTGCGCAGCTTGAGCGCATCGCCGAACAGGAGCGTCTCCTGTCCGCTCGTGGCGCCGCCCGCCTGCGCCACCGAGATGCCGCTCGTGCCCATCGTCAGGTCCTGCACGGTCGCTTCGAAGGCGCCGCCCATCACGTCGGGCAGGCGCATCGTGCCGGAGAGGCGCACGTCCACGTCGCCGCCGCCGATCTCCAGCGTGGCGCTGCCGCCGTTGTTCTCGTCGAGGTACAGGTCGGCCAGCAGGATCGACACCTTGTCGTTGCCGTTGCCGTCGTCAGGCAGCGGATCCGTGCAGAGGGTCGCCGTCCAGCTGCCGCTCGTGTAGCCGAGAATGAACGGAATCTGCGTCGGGTCCTGGCCCTGGCCGGGCACCGTGATGCGGCTCGACAGGTCGCCGAGCAGCGCGTACGTGTCGGTGCCGGTCGGGTCGAAGTCGAGGCGCGCGGTGCGCAGGTTGAGCGCGAGGTCGGCGCCCTCGATCTGCGCCTCCGACGGGTTGGCCTGCAGGCCGCCGTTGGCGTAGGCGAGCGCGGCGACGGGCGTCTGCGGCGCGTAGGACGCCGGGAGGGCGCTGCAGCTCGCGGCGAACGGCGTGTCGCCGGCCTCGACGAGGCCCTGGAAGCCATCCGCCGTCAGCCCGAGGTCGGTGAACGTGACGTCCGGTGCGCCGAGCTCGTCGGGCAGCTTCATCCGGCCGTCCACGGTGAGCGCGTAGCCGCTGTTGCCCTGCTCGTAGCGCAGCGTTTCGAGGACGACGGGAATGTCGAGCGCGCTGGAAAGGTCTTCGTCGGCCGAGGCCACGATGCTGCCGCCCATCACCTGCTGCCACGTGCTGTTGACCTCCAGGTCGCTGATGGTGATGTCGATCTCGGGCGGCGCCTGCGCGTCGAGCCCGGCGAGCACGAGCTTGAGCGGCTGGGGGGTGCCCTGGCCGTCCGTGGTGCTGTTGAGGCGGTAGCCGCCCGAGATCTCGGTGTACGTGACGAGCGGCGTGCCGTCGCTCTGCTTGAGCTGCAGGTAGGCCACATCCTCGGAGGGGAGCGGGAGGCGGTCGGGCAGCACGGCCACCGTGACACCCGCCGCGTCGAAGTGGAAACCGCTGGCGTCGTAGTAGGCGACGCGCGTGCCCTGCTGTGTCGTGAAGTCGACCCGGCCGCGGGCGACATCTACCGGCGTGAGGCCCAGCCCAAAGTTGACGAAGTCGGCCGTCATCGACGCGTACGTCTCGCCGCTGTAGTTGAGCGCAGCGGACGTGCTGCCGTCCACGCTCAGGCCCGTGGCGTCGAGGGTGACCTGCGCCGGGACGCCGACGCGCAGCGACGTGCTCGTGGAGGGGGCCGCCGCGACGTCCACCACCTGCCAGTCCGGCTCGCCCTGCAGCGTCACCTCAAGGGCGAAGGCGCTCTGCACGGTCAGGCTGCCGCTGTCCACGCCGCCCGTCTGCGGGTCGAGCGTGAACTGGTCGAAGTCGACGTTCACGGCGCCGGTGCCCACGGCCAGCGTGCCCGCGCCGGTGATGCTGTAGCCGCTGGGGGCAAGCGTCAGGTTGCTCACGCCGAGCGTGAAGAGCGGGTCGTCCTGCGGCACGCCCACGTCGAACGAGCCATTGAGCGCGATACTGCCGGACTGCAGCGTGCCGGTGATCAGATCGAGGTCCACCGTGCCATTCGCCGTAATGGTGCTGCCGTTCACGTCATCGATGGAGGCGACGGCCTGGCCGCTCAGCGACGCCGCCGGGTCGCCGTTCGCCGCGACGCCAATGTCGAGCGTCGAGGACGGGAACCCGAGCGTGGCCGGGCCAAACGCCATCGTGGCGCAGGCGGCAAAGTTCGAGACGGTGCCCTCCAGCGCCCCCTGGCTCGTCAGGCCCAACGTGACGTCCGTCTGCGGGCAGGGGGACGCATTGTCTGGGGTGAAGTAATCGGGCAGCTGCAGCGCGCCCGTCAGGTCGATGTCGAACCCCTGCGTGGGCGTATTGCCGTCCAGCACTTGGGTGAGGCTGCCGGCGATGGTGTTTACCTCCAGGCCCAGCGTCCCGCCGAGGGGAACCGTCGGCTCCTGGCTGGGGACGAAGCTGAACGGATTCAACTGGCCAGTGAAGACGCCGTCCTGGAAGCCCACGTTGTTGAGGGTGAGCTCCTCCTGCGCGAGGCCCGGCACGCCCGCGATCCGCAGACCGAGACTCAGCTCCAGGCCGCTCAGGCCGGTGAGCGACGGCGCGCCGTACCAGTCGAGCGTCACGGGTTGCGTCAGCTCCACGTCGAACAGGCGGAGGTCCACCGGGCCGAGCGCCAGTGTCTGCTGCGCGTCGAGCTGCGGCGTCGTCCCGTCGTTGATCGACTGCGGGGGCAGGTGGAGGCCCTGCTCGGTGATCTCCACGCCCTTCAGCGGAATCGTGAACGTGTTTCCGTTGGGGGCTTCGAGGTCGAACCGCGTGTCGAGCGCGAGGCGGAACGAGAAGCCCGATCCGGGGGTGTGCGAAAGCGATTTGAGGTCGGTGATCCGGTCGACGCCCACGCGGAGCGCACCGAGATCCACGGACGGCGCCGTGAGGTCGCTGCTCGCCGTGAACTGGAGCACGCTCACGGACTGCGGCGTGGCGCGCAGCGAGACGTCCGCCGCGCCGAGGAGCTGGCCGCCGCTCGTCACTTCGATTCCGCCGCCGAGCGTGAGGCTCGTGGAGCCGGTCGTGCTCACGGTGCCCGTCACAGCGTCCAAGCCGAGCGCGACGGTGCCCGTGCCGCCGGCCAGTTCGATGGTTTCGTCCAGGTTGCTGAGATTGACCGTGCCCGTGATGCCGCCCTGCGCGCCGACCGACAGGATGAACTCGGTGTCGCCGCTGAGGCCCTGTTCGAAGACGGCCAGCTCGCCGCGCAGGTAGAGGCCCGGCACGGAGACGTTGCCGACGGGCACGCTGCCGTAGGCTACCTCCGTCAGCTGCATCGGCACGCCGAGCGGCGTGAGGTCGAGCGGGCCGCCCGTGAGCTGCGCATTGATCGTGCCGCTGTGGTAGACGAACGATGCACCGGACGGGTTGACTTCCAGCCCGGTGAAGGTGGCCTCGATGCGCGGCGTGCCGCCCTGGGCGCCCTGCAGCGCGGGCACCACGAGGTCGACGCTCTCGCCCGGCGCCGTTTCGAGCAGGATCGAGCCGTCGGACTGGGTCGTCGCGTTCACGAGCGATTGGCCGTTGCGCTTCAGCTCCAGGTACGCCACGTTCTCGTTGGGCAGCGGCAGGCGGTCGGGCAGCGCCGCGGCCGTCGCGGCCGCGCTCGGGTGAAAGCCCGTGTCGTCGATGTAGGCGATGCTCGAACTGTTGAGCTGCAGGTCGATCAGCCCGCGCTCGATGCCGAAGGGAAAGAGGCCCAGCCGGAAGTCGGGGGAGAAGCTGGCCGTGATGTCGAGCCCGGCGGCCCACTGGCCGAAGGCGAGTTGCGCTTCGGCGGCGCCCGTGGTGGAGAGGCCGGTCGAGTCGACGGTCACCGTGCCGGGCAGGTCGACGCGCACGCCGGGCTCGCGGCTGAGCGGGGTGCCGGCCGGCTGGGCCGCGAAGTCCAGCGCGTTCGTGTTCGGGTCGATGGTCGCCTCCAGCGCCACCCCCCGGTCGATCACGAGGCGGCCGGCGCGGATCTGGCGCGAGTACAGATCGATCTCCAGATTATCGAACGTCGTGCCCACCGAGGCGCCCTCGCCAAAGAGCAGTTCGTTACGCCCGTCGACCCGGAACACGTCCTGGGTGATCTCGGCTTCGTCAATCTGAAAGGTGAAGACGGGGTCGTCGGCCGGGACGTCCCACATGAACGGATCATCGAGTTGGAACCGAAGGTCGGTGAAGCGCCCCGTCGTCAGGTCGAGCCCAAACCGGCCGCTGACGCGATTTGATTCCGCGACGGTGAGGGTCGCCGCGCCGTCGAGCACAGCCTCCTGGCCATTGGGACCGGCATCGAGGGTCAGCGCGGACTCCGTGATTGCGGCCGTGAA
>CAYFRX010000083.1:0-12182 GCA_964345515.1 uncultured Rhodothermales bacterium | reverse complement strand
CTGCCGTTCGGGGGCGAGGTCGTCGAACGCGAGCCCGGCCTCTTCCGGGCGCAGCCACTTGGTCCATCGCCCGCTCTCGATCACGGCCGTGCGGAGCGCGTCGGGAAAGCCGGCGTCGCGCCCCAGCGACTGCTCCAGGTGCACGAGGTCCATCAGGGCGTCGTACTCCGCGGCGGCGAGGCCTGGCCCCACGTTCGCGCCTCCTATCCCACAGCGCGGATAGGCCGCAAGGTCGACGACCCCGTCCGTGTAGTGCCCCTTGACGAGGGCGTTGTGACGCCGGGCAATCTGGGTCAGCTGCTCGGCCCGCGCCGTGTTGACGTGCGCCGAGTCGAGCAGCGTCCCGATGTCGCCCACCACGAAATGCGGGGGAGGGAGATCGCGCTCGGCGAGAGCGGCGTCGAGCTGGTCCAGAAACATGCGAACGCGCTGCACGCTTTCCGGACCGCCCCTCACTTCTTCGGTCCCGACCTCGTACGCCACGGGAGGGAGCGTTTGCCCCTTGCGATACGCCTCGGCGTGAGCGAGCAGCTCGGTCGTGCGCGCGACGAGGTCGTCAACCGGAATGGTCTCATCGGGGGGGCGGCGGTCGGTGGTCGGATCGAGGTGAAGGAGCCCGTAGCCGGCATCAAGGCAGGCTTCGAGGGAGTGCTTGACAGCCTCCATGGTGGCGTCGTACGACCAGTCGGCGTGGGAGGCGGGTGAAGAAGCCATAGCACCACATGCAGGACAGCATGCTTGGAAGCGCTCGAACGCTACGGCACACCGAAGAGGTTCAGTCTGGGAACGTGCGGATTACGGCTCAGCCCGGCCCGGCGGTGCAGCGGGCTGGGCCGAGGGAGTAAGCGGAACGCGACTTCGCCATCACCCGACGCCTGACACTCGTGCGATAGATCGGCAGGCGGAAGCGATAGGGGGCCGCGTGGAACTGGGCTGTCGGCGGCTCGGTAGCACCCGCAACCCTTGTCTGCAGCATTTGCCATCCGCCCTGCCCCGCCGGTGACGTTTCTCGATCCGTTTGTTCTGTTTGGCCTTGCGGCCGCGGCGGTCCCGCTTCTGGTGCATCTCTTCAATCTGCGCCGTCCGCGCACGGTCGATTTTAGCTCGCTAGAGTTTCTGCAGTCGTTGCAGCAGCGGACGATGCAGCGCGTGCGCATCAAGCAGTGGCTGCTGCTCGCGCTCCGCATGCTGGCGATCGCCTGCCTCGTGCTCGCCTTTGCGCGGCCGACGCTCACGGGCAACCTCGCCGGCACCGTCGGGCAGGCGCGCACCTCGTGGGCACTCGTCGTCGACAACTCGCTGTCGATGACGTTGCGTGACGGCCAGGGGGCCTATCTGCAGCAGGCCAAGGAGGCCGCTGCGAATATTGTGGAGGCCATGGGGGGCGAGGATGAACTATTCCTGCTTACCACGGGCGACGCTCCAGCGCAGGGTCCGGCGGCGTACCAGAGTCCGGCTGCCGTGCGCGAGGCCATCGCATCCATCGAGGCGCAGCCGGGCGGGCGCAGCATCGCCCGGAGCGTAGCACAGGCCGTGGAGCGGCTCCAGGATGCTTCGTATCTGAACAAAGAAATCTATGTGCTCACCGACGGGCAGCAGAGCACCCTGGCCGACTCGGTGGCCACCGACGTGCCGGACGATGTCGGCGTGACGCTCGTGCCCATTGGGAACCGGCAGCACGCCAATGTGGCCGTCACGGCCGCTCAGGTGCAGAGCCGCATCGTGGAGGTCGGGCAGCCCGTGGAGGTTCAGGCCACGATCACCAATTACGGGACCGAAGCGCTCGATGGCTACGTGGCCAGCATGTACCTGCAAGGTGAGCGGGTGGCCCAGGCGACGGCCACCCTGCAGCCGGAGCAGTCGACCACCGTCACGTTCACGGCGACGCCGCAGCAGCGCGGGTGGCTCGCCGGCACGGTCGAGATCGAGGACGACGCGTTCGCGCACGACAACGTGCGCCACTTTGTGCTGCACGTGCCTCGGGAGCGAAAGCTGCTCATCGTGCGTGGCGACGGACAAGCCACGCGGTACCTCGATCTCGCGCTCTCGCCGGAGCTGGTGCAGGGGCGCCTCGCGTTTAGCACAGAAACCATTCCTGAGAACGCGCTGGCCGCAACGTCCTTGGGCGGATACGACGCCGTCGTCCTCGCCGGGCCGACGACGCTATCCAGCGGGGAAACCAACGCCATCGCGCGGTACGTGGAGGCCGGCGGCGGACTGCTCTTCTTTCCGAGCCAGCGCGCCCAGGCGGCGGACTACAATGCCCTTTTCGATCAGCTCGGCGGCGGGCGGTTCAGTGGGTTCAGTGGATCGCTTGGCGACGCGCGCCCCATCGCCGCCTTCGACCGCGTCGATCTGCAGCACCCGCTGTTCGAGGGCGTCTTCGACCGCACCGGATCGCCGGATGAGGACGTTCAGGTTGAGAGCCCCGACATCTACTACGCCATGAACTACTCGCCGAGCGGCGGATCGGCCCAGACGCTCGTCGAGCTGTCCAACGGATTTCCATTTCTGCAGGAGGTGCGCCACGGCGGTGGGGTGACTCTGCTCATGGCTGTGGCCCCCGATCCGCAGTGGAGCGATCTGCCCGTGCGTGGCCTCTTCATCCCGCTCCTGTACCGCTCGGTGTACTACCTCTCGGCCGGAGAATCCGTCGCCGGCGAGCAGCTGACCGTGGGCCAGCCCGGCGAGCTGCGGATCACCGGCGTGCCCGAGGCAGAGCCCGTTCGCCTCATCGGGCCGGAGGGCACCGAGCGCACCCCTGAGCAACGTAATCTGTTTGGAGCCACGCTCGTGCAGCTGGACGCCTCCACGCAGACGCCCGGTATCCACGACGTGCGGGCGGGTGATGCGCTCGTGCGGCGGGTGGCGCTCAACCTCGATGCGCGCGAGTCGGACGTGCGTACGGCATCGCCCGAGGCGGCCACCAGCACGCTGTCCGACGCACTCGGTCATCCGGTCAACACGCTGGATCTGGAGGACGGTGCCGTACCGGTGGCCGAAACCATCCAGCAGCGGCGCGTGGGCACAGAGATCTGGAACGTCTTCTTGCTCTTGGCGTTGGGATTCCTGGTCACCGAGATGCTCGTTGCCAGTCAGTGGAAGCCGGAATCGGCGACGGCATGAAGACCCGGCTGTCCGTCCCGTCGGACCGAAGGCGACGGTCCCTGCCTCTTCTGCGACCGACACGTTGGGTTGACGCTCTACGCCTATGAACACGGCTCATCTGCTCGGCATTGTCCACCTGGCGCTGCTTGCCGCGTTCGTCGGGGTGGCGTCGCTGTCGATGCTACTCACGGTCATCAGCCACCTGCGCGTACGTCGGATGCTCCTCTCGTGGCAGGGCGGTCGATGGTACGGCATCCCCGTCGGGCCTGCCTGCTTTCTGGGCGCCACGCTCATCGGGCTTGGCTACGTCGTGATGCAGGGGCAACCAGTCCGGCCCAGCGTGCTGGTGGGCTATCCGGCCGGCGGCGCGTTCTGGCTCGTGGCCGCCTATCTGGCGCGCTCCGTCGTCGTCACCGAGTACGGCATCATTCACGACATCAACCGCATCAGTCAGGCCGTGGCATGGTCCCAGATCGTGGACTACTTCACGGTCGACGCCGATCGGGGCGTGCGGTACGTGTTCTTCTACACTGAAGACGGTGGTTCGCGGCGGCACCGGTTGGAGATTACGGTGCCCTCCTCGCGGGCCGACGCCTTCCACCGTCTCGTCGACGCCAAGCTGGATGCCCGTTTCGCCTTCACCACTCGCGAGTTCTCCAACCCGGAGGACGCTTGAGCCGTTCGGGCGGAAGAAGCGCCTGCCATCTTGCACGCGGCCACTGCGTTTCTGTGGCAGTGCAGCCAGGGACAGATGCAACATCGTACCCGGAAATGGATATGAAGATTGCCCCCTAAGAGGTCGGTTGCCAACAGGCTGATCCCCTCGCCATTCCTCTTCAGCAAGCGTTATCTGCCTTTGTATATCACGCAGGATCCGACGCCTGAAACAGCCATCATTGTTGGCGTCATCACGCCGGACGCATCGCGCTGGGACGTGCGCGACCATCTCAACGAACTGGAGCAACTGGCCCGTACGGCCGGCGCCGACGTCACCGATCGCGTCACGCAGTCGCTCTCCAGCATCAACCCGGCTACGTTCATCGGGTCGGGGAAAGTGAAGGAAATCAAACGGCTCGCTAGCGAACGCGACGCGGATCTGGTCATCTTCGACGACGATCTCTCCCCGGTCCAGATCCGCAACATCGAACAGCAGGTCGACTGCAAGCTGCTCGACCGGTCGGGGCTCATTCTCGACATTTTTGCCAATCGGGCGCAGACGGCTGCGGCTAAGACACAGGTCGAACTAGCACAGCTGCAGTACCTCCGCACACGCCTGACCCGGCGGTGGACGCACCTGTCGCGGCAGGAAGGCGGCATCGGCACGAAGGGGCCGGGCGAGACGCAGATCGAGACCGACCGCCGCCTCATCGACAACCGCATCGCGAAGCTGAAGGAGCAGCTCGAAAAGATCGATCAGCAGCGCGTCACGCAGCGCAAGGGCCGATCGAAGCACACGCGTGTGTCCTTCGTGGGCTACACCAACGCGGGGAAGTCCACGCTCATGAACGCGCTCTCAGATAGCGACGTGCTCGCCGAAAATCGGCTGTTTGCCACGCTGGATGCCACCACGCGCAACGTCACGCTGGACGGCAACAAGGAGGTGCTCATCTCCGACACCGTCGGGTTCATCCGGAAGCTGCCGCACCGTCTCATCGAGAGCTTCAAGAGCACCCTCGATGAGGTGCGCGAAAGTGATGTGCTCGTCCACGTGGTGGATGTAACGCATCCGCGATTTGAGGATCATATGAGTGTGGTGCAAGAAACACTCGGCGAACTCGGCGCGAAAGACAAATCCACGTTGGTGGTCTTCAACAAAATCGACGCGCTGGAAGAGCGCAACCTGTTGCAGATGCTCCGCCGCGAGCATCCGGATGCGTCGTTTGTGTCCGCGCTGCGCGGGATTGGACTGGAGGACATGAAGCAGGACTTGCTGGCCGTCATCGAAAAGGACTTCGTCGAACGGGTGGCATACGTACCGGTGACTGCGCCGAAAGCGATATCCAACATCCACCGCTTGGCCGACGTTGTGTCTGAAGACTACATGTACGCCAGGAACGGTTCGAACGGGGCAGCGCCGCAGGCGGTCGCTCGCATGCAGTTTCGCGTGGCGAAGGAGCATGACCAACGGATTGGACGCATGCTCGAAGACTTTGCCAAGTTCACGCCGTTAGAGCAGGATGAAATGCACGCTGAATAGCGGTTGGATCTCCGCCAAGGGCACGCTGGGCTGATTCGGATGCTCTGTGCATCCGCTTCGAGCGGCCCGGCACAGCGCTTGCAGCATCCTCTAGTGAAGATGACCCGCCACTTTGGCACCCCCTGTAGGCCCTACGCTTGCATCACTGAGCCTCAATCGTCATGAAAGTCCAGGACGTACTTAGCGCTTCCACGCCAGCCTTGCGCACTGATGACACGGTCGAACATGCCTACGGCCTGCTGATGGAGCATCGCGTGCGCCACCTGCCGGTCCTCGACGAGGACGAGCACTTGGCCGGGGTCATCTCAGAGGCTCAACTGATGGACGCGCCGGGCGCCGATGCCAAAATCGGCGACCTTGTGCGGCCTCGGCCGGTCAGCATCCATCCGGAGGCTCACATCTTTGACGCAGCGCGCATCATGGTGGAGCACGACCTGACGACGCTCCCTGTCACGCGTGAAGGCAGGGAATACGTAGGGTTGCTCAAGCGCCACGACATCTTCGACCGCTTTGCCCAGATGCTCGCGACCCAAGAGTCCGGGGCCATCGTGGCGCTGGAGGTCGACCCACGCGATTATGCGCTGGCCAAGCTCATCCACACCATCGAGCAAAACGGCGCGAAAGTGTTGGCCGTCGCCTCCGAGTCGCCCGACCAGGCTTCGGACAAGATCCGCGTGACGCTTAAGCTGAACGTGACCGACATCACCCGCGTGCGCCACGTCATCGACCACCACGGATACCGCATCGTCGCGTCCTTCAGCGAGGACGACGAAGAGATGTTGGAGCGCGCCCAAGCGTTCATGCGCTACCTCGAAGTGTAAGCGTTCGCTTCATCTATCGATCCATTCCGGAAAGGAGGTCTCCCCGAGACCTCCTTTTCCTGCTTGAGGCTGCCCAGATGGAATGTGGTTGTCTTCTCACGTGCTTTCCCACCATCCCGACACCGATGAGTCGAGACGACGCCAGTGCCCACCCGAAAGAGTACGCCGTCCTGCAATCCATGGCGCTTCTGGCCACGCTGTCAACCGCCGAGGACGTGCGGTCGGCCATTGCCGAACGGCGCGCCGGACGGGACCCGTCGGCGCAGGAGCCGCAGCCGGTATCCGTGTTGTACCTCGGCGAAGCGGCGACTGAATTGCAGGAACTCCTCATGCAGCTGCTCTTGAGCCACGTGAACCTCCGCTTCGACCACGACGATGCGCTGGCGCTGGCCGTACGCCATTTCGACGAACGCATGAAGCTGCGGCGCATCGTGCGGCTGCTCCAGGGCATGCACCAGCGGCTGCTGAGTTTGTATCCGAAGGTGTCTGAAGAACTCGTCGAGGAAGCGCGTGTCGTCCATCGCGACGCCGAGGCCCTGCTTGACAGTGACGTCGAGTCGTTCATCGACCAGCTGGGTGCCGTGCTGGAGCGCGGGCTGAGCCTGGCGGCGTGGACCGAGCACGAACTGCCCGCGTAATCGGAGCCCGTCGGTCTCCTTCATCGCTTCTCCGCGGGCCGCGCGCCGAACAGGGAGGCAACTAGAGCGTTACATTATAGACTGTAGCTACGGCTACAGCTTCTCGCCCTCTGGACCCTATCCCCTCACCGTTTCGGCCGATTTATGAGTCAAGAACACGACCTTCCGATCACTCCGTACGCGGCGTCGAACATCCAGGTGCTGGAAGGCCTGGAAGCCGTGCGCAAGCGCCCCGCCATGTACATCGGCGACGTAGGCTTTCGCGGCCTGCATCATCTGGTGTACGAAGTGCTCGACAACTCGATCGACGAGGCGCTCGCCGGCTACTGCGACCACATCGAGGTCCACATCCACGAAGACGGCTCAGTGATGGTCTCGGACAACGGCCGCGGCATCCCGGTCGACGAACACCCGACTGAGAACCGCTCCGCGCTGGAGGTCGTGATGACCGTGCTCCACGCCGGTGGCAAGTTCGACAAGAAGAGCTACAAGGTGTCCGGCGGCCTGCATGGCGTGGGCGTCTCCTGCGTGAACGCGCTTGCCGAAGAGTTCGTCGCCACCGTGCGGCGCGATGGGGGCGTGTGGCAGCAGACGTACAAGAGCGGCGTGCCGCAGGGCCCGGTCGAGAAGCTGCGCCCGATGAAGGAGGACGAGGGAACGGGCACGTCGATTCGCTTCTGGCCGGACACCGGCATCTTCAAAACGACTGCGTTCCGCTTCGAGACGCTGTCCGAGCGGCTGCGCGAACTCGCGTACCTGAACCGCGGCATCACGATCATCATCGACGATCACCGCGAGGAGGACGAGGCGCTCCGCCGCGAGGAGTACCACTTCGAGGGGGGCATCAAGGAGTTCGTCGACTACCTCGACGAGGCGCGCGAGCCGATCATCGACGAGACGGTTTACATCGGTGACGAGGACGCCGAGGTGCCTGTCGAACTGGCCATGCGCTGGAACGACGGCTACAACGAGAATGTCCTCTCGTTCGTCAACAACATTAACACACACGAGGGCGGCACGCACGTCTCCGGCTTCCGTCGGGCCCTCACGCGCACGCTGAAGGGCTACGCGCAGAAGAACGGGCTGCTGAAAGGTCTCAAGTTCGATCTCTCGGGTGAGGACTTTCGTGAAGGGCTCACCGCCGTGCTGTCCATCAAAGTGGCCGAGCCGCAGTTCGAGGGACAGACGAAGACGAAGCTGGGCAACTCCGAGGTGCAGGGCGCTGTGGAGTCGCTCGTGGGCACCGAGCTGAGCAAGTGGCTGGAGGATCACCCGAACCAGTCCGAGCGCATCATCAAGAAGGTGGTGACGGCTGCGCAGGCGCGGGCGGCGGCGCGCAAGGCGCGCGAGCTCGTCCAGCGCAAGAACGCCTTCACCGGCGGCGGCCTCCCCGGCAAGCTGGCCGATTGCGCCTCGCGCGACCCGTCCGAGAGCGAGCTCTACCTCGTCGAGGGCGACTCGGCGGGCGGCTCGGCCAAGCAGGCGCGCGATCGCCACTTCCAAGCCATCCTGCCGCTGCGCGGCAAGATCCTGAACGTGGAGAAGGCGCGGCTGGATCGCATCCTCGAAAACAACGAGATCAAAAACATCGTCACCGCGCTCGGCACGGGGCTGGCCACGACGGAAGAAGAGTTCGACCTCGACAAGCTTCGCTACCACCGCATCGTGATGATGAGCGTGGACGCCGAGGAGCACGTCTTCGTCCGCCGGCACGGCATGGTGCGCATGGTGCAGATCGGCGACTTCATCGACGAGGCGCTCGCCGTCGCCAACGACACGCCGGCGTTGCCCTACGACAAGCGCAGCGGCGGCGACCTGGGCGAGGTGCTCTGCTTCGGCGTTGACCAGCAGGACGTGCGCTTCCGCCCGATCAAGAGCGTGATCCGTCACGAAGTGGACGAGCCGCTCTTCGAGATTACGACGGCGTATGGCCGCTCCGTGCGCGTCACGGCCAGCCACAGCGTGTTCGTTTACGAAGACGGCGCCGTGCGCCTGAAGCGCGGGGACGAGATCACCGAGGACGACCAGATCGTGGCGCCGCGCACGGTGAATCTGCCCGAGACGGCGCCTGAGCGCTACGACCTGCTGCGCGTGCTGCACGCTGTGCCCGAGGCCGCCGAGCAAGTGTGGGTGCGCGGCCCGGCCGTCGAGGACTGGTACCGCGCCCAGGTGGAGGCCGAGTACGCCGACCGTCCGGAGATGACGGCGCCGCGCGTCGAGGTGCCGACCGAGGCCGGTGCGGCGGTGGCCGAAGCTCGTCGGCAGAGTCCGCTCACGAACCAGGAAATCTGTGACGTCGTGGGCATCCGCCAGCCGTGCACCCTGTACGCGTGGGAGCAGGGCACATCGCGCCCGACGCTTCCAAACTGGCGGTCATACCTGGAGGCGATCAGCGCTGATGCCCACGCCGTGATGGCCGAGGTCGAGGCAGGCCCGAGCCGCTTGCGCCACGCGTGGGCGACGCAGTACAACGGCGCCCCGACCAACCGGGTGCGCAACTACGTCCGCCTTGCCGACCTGGCGGAAGACGACCTGGACTGGTTCGACGGCCGCACCGATCTCACGCTGACGCCCGAGCACAACGCCGACAAGGGGCTCTCCCGTTATTTGGAGGTGACGCCGGAGCTTATGACGCTCCTGGGCTTCTTCCTCGCCGACGGCTCCTGCTCGGCGCGCAACGGCATCCGGTTAACCATCGGCGCGCGCAACCGAGTCGTGCTGCCCGAGATGGAGGCCGCGCTCGAATCGGTGTTCGGCCTGCCAGCCGCGACGTACTGGCCGGCCGACGATGCCCGGGCGGGAGAGACCAAGCTCGTCAACCGGGTGGCGGCGCTCGTCTGGCAGCACCTGTTCGGGTTCGAGGGCCAGACGGCGGCCACAAAGTCTATCCCCGACCTCGTCTTTGCTGTGTCCGAGCCGTTGCGTACGGCATTCCTGCGCGGCTACTTCCTCGGCGACGGCACGCTGTCGGAGCGGCAGATGGCCTTCACCACGACCTCGCGCGAGGTGGCCAGTGGGCTGGTGTATCTGCTGTCGTCGTTCGGCGTTGTGGCCTCGCGCTCGGAGCGCATGCCCGACGGCGCCGAGCGCACGATTCGGGGCGCGCCCTGTGTGAGCCGGCAGCCGGTGCACACCGTCACGGTGTCGGCCCGCGAGGATCTGCAGGCGCTGCGCGCGGTGTGGGTCGACCATCCGCGCGGCGAGGCCTTAGCGCAGCGCCTGAACGAAAGCACGCGCCCGTCGACAGGCCGCGCATTCACGCCGCTCGCCGGCGATCTGATGGCGCTCCCGGTCCGCTCGGTCGACGCGGTCGAAGCCTCCAACGGCTACGTGTACGACTTCTCGGTCGAGACTGACGAGAACTTTGTGGCGGGTATGGGGGGGCTCTGCTGCCACAACACGGATGCCGATGTGGACGGGGCCCACATCCGCACGCTGCTGCTCACGTTCTTCTACCGGCAGCTGCGGCCGCTCATCGAGCAGGGGTACATCTACATCGCGCTGCCGCCGCTCTACCGCGTGCAGAACGGCAAGCAGGAGCAGTACGCGTGGTCCGACGACGAGATGCGTGAGATCATGACGGAGCTGCGTGAGCAGGGGCGGAAGCCGAGCCTGCAGCGCTACAAGGGCCTCGGTGAGATGAACCCCGAGCAGCTCTGGACGACCACGATGGACCCCGACACCCGCATGGTGCAACAGGTCACTATCGACGACGCAGCGACCGCCGACCGCATCTTCTCGACGCTGATGGGCGACTCGGTGGAGCCGCGACGCAAGTTCATCGAGCGCAACGCCAAGTACGCGACGATTGACACCTGAGTGTGAGGATGAGTGAATAGGAGAGCGGGCGCGCGTCTCCCTTCCATGCACAAATCTGGTTACTACAGTTACTACAATGCCTACGGTCGAAGTAAATGAGGCGAAGAGGCATCTTGAAGCGCTCGTGGCGCGTGCGTGCCGCCCTCCTGGACGCAAGCAATGACATCTTGTTCAGCGTCGTAAGCGCGTGGGAGATGCAGATCAAGCATCAGCTCGGCAAGCATCAGCTTCGTCTTCCTCTGAAGCAGATCATCGAGGAGCAGAGCCGCGTCAATTGGATACAGGTGTGTCGCGATTAAAGTGAAGCACGTACTGGCTCTGGAGGAATTACCACCGCACCACAGCGATCCGTTCGATCGTCTGCTTATCGCGCAGTCGAACGTTATCAGAGCGACACTGGTAAGCAACGATACGATCGTTGGCCAGTATCTAGTGGAGACACTGTGGTAGTACCGCACTTGGAAAAACTGCGATGACAGAGGTGGACGGAGGCAGAGGTGACCATTCTTCCGTTCTCCCTTTTCCGCTTTCTCACTTTCCATGCCCCACCCCGATCTCTCCATCGTCGTCCCCGTTTACGAAGAGGCGGCCTCGCTGCCGGAGCTGGCCGACCGCATCCGCGCGGCCTGCGACGGCTTCGACTACGAGGTGTGGCTCATCGACGACGGCTCGCGCGATGGCTCGTGGGACGTGATCGAAGCGCTGCACGCGGAGGACGCCCGATTCGTGGGCGTGCGCTTCCAGCGCAACTACGGGAAGTCGGCTGCGCTGGCAGTCGGATTCAAGCGCGTGCGCGGCCGCTACGTCGTCACGATGGACGCCGACCTGCAGGACGACCCGGCCGAGATCCCCGGTCTGATCGACCGGCTGGACGAGGGATACGACCTCGTTAGCGGGTGGAAGAAGGAGCGGAAGGATCCGCTCTCGAAGACGATCCCGAGCCACTTCTTTAACTTCGTGACGCGGATCTTTTCGGGCATCGACATCCACGACTTCAACTGTGGGCTGAAGGCGTACCGCCGGGAGGTTGTCAAGAGCACCAACGTGTACGGCGAGCTGCACCGCTACATCCCGCTGCTCGCCAAGTGGGAAGGGTTCGAGCGCATCACCGAGAAGGCGGTGCAGCATCATCCGCGCAAGCATGGCGAGACGAAGTTCGGGGTGGAGCGGTTCATCCGCGGCTTTCTCGACCTGATCACGGTCACGTTCCTGACGCGCTTTGCCGTGCGACCCATGCACTTCTTCGGGACGCTCGGTACCATCGCATTCGTGCTGGGGCTCGCGATCAGCCTGTGGCTCTCGATCGAGAAGATTGTTTATGGCGTGTACCTGAGCGATCGGCCGCTGCTCTTGTTCGGCGCGCTGCTCATCCTGTTTGGCGCGCAGATGTTCACGACGGGCCTGCTCGGCGAGATGATCGTCCGGCCCCGCATGGAGGAGACGTCTGGCTACGAGGTGAATCAGGAGCTTGAGCCGTCTGATGTCGCCTCTTCCGAGGCGGCTTCCTCCGAAGAGGCGCCGGTGTCGTGATGCGCCGGTGGTATTCCTGTCAGCAGGGAGCGGCAACAGCCGAAGGGTCCGCTCGTAGTAGCAGTCCGC
>CAYFRX010000082.1:0-12264 GCA_964345515.1 uncultured Rhodothermales bacterium | reverse complement strand
CGGCGGACAGCAGCACGCACAGCGAGTGGGAATGGCCGCTCGTCATCCGCCGCTTCGCCGATGGCGCCGTCACGAACGAGGACGGCGATGCGTTCGCCTTTCGGATGATGGACACAAACGGTCGCGGGGTCGCATCCGGCGCGTATCCCACCCTCACGGCCACCGTCCCGCCCCGGCTGCTCGGCGGCACGTTCGTGGAGACGCCAGGCCGGATCGGCCCGTGGGAAGCGTCAAACGGCGACTTGTACTTCCTCATGGAGCCGGCCGAGACGTACAACGTGCTGATGGTCGTGAAGTCGACCGACGGCGGGCGCACCTGGCGCGAGGTCGACGGCGCGAACCGGCCGGCGACGGGCGACCTGGAAGGCTTCGCGTCGGACCGCCACGGCGACACCATCCACATGCTGCACCAGATCGATGAGGCGGTGCTGTACCATGCCTTCCACACGGCAGATCACCCAACGGCGCCGGACACGTGGGTCGTGCGCGACGACACGGTGGCCACGCCCGGTGAGCCGCCCGTGCAGGTCGCTGCGCTCACCGCCCGCTCCGACGGCAGCCTCGTCGCCGTCTACGGCGGGCCACAGACGATTCGCATGGCCGCCCGCTCGGCCGACGGGACGTGGGGCGAGGAGACGATCATCGACCCGTCGGCGGCAGCTCCTCGGTCGGGCCCGCAGGCGGTGCTGGGCGCCCGCGACGTGGTGCACCTGGCCCACACGGCGCGCGACGGCACGGCCTGGTACCGCCGCATCCGGCCCGATGGCACGCTGACGCCGCGCGTGGCGATCGCCTCCGACATCGGGACGACGGAGGCCGATGTAGGCTCGGTGCTGCCGCTCGTCGTTCTACCTGAGACAACCACCGTCGTCATCCTCTATCGCCGCGCAGACGGTACACTGTGGGAACGTCGCATCGTCGAGGGCGGCGCGCCCACGGCGCCGGTGCAGGTGAGCACCCGCCGCGTCGTCCAGAACGCCGTCGACTCCGATCAAACAGGCGCCGATGCCATCGCGGCTGCGGGCACCGTCCACGTGCTGTTCATCGAGGACGGCAGCGGGCACATCTACCACACGCAGAGCGACGCGGCCGGCGCCTGGTCGCCGGCGACGCAGCAGGTGGCGGGTGTCACCGCGCAATGGGTGCGCGGGATGATGCTCACGAGCGGCGGCGGCGCGCCCCGCGTGTATGGCTTTGTTTACGACGCCGGCTCGAACGGCGGCTCGGGAATGAACTGGTACGCCGAGGTGCCGCTGGACGATCACTGACTGCGCGCCTTTGGCGTTCTCGCGCGGCAGGCCTGTCAACGGGTCTCCCGCCAGTAGACCGTGACGGGCGAGCCCTTGGCGAGCAGGACCGAGTACGGTTTGGCTTCCTGCAGAAAGGCCCAGTCCGCGCCAAAGACGTGGCTCCAGTCGAGCGTCACGTGATGCTCCGCCACCGGATAGAGGGCCCACCGCGGATGCTCGACGCGGTAGCGCAACAGGCGGCCGTTGCGCGTCGTGCCGAAACCCCAACGGCGCTCCTTGAAGAAGTGCGCCGTGCTGTCAGTGTCGGGCATGGCGGCCGGCATGCGGCCGGTGACGCGCAGGCGTTGCTCGCGGCCCTTCCAGTCGAAGCGGTACGTCATCGCAATCGCCTCGCCGGGCGTCTGCTGCTCGATCTGCATCGGCACTCGGGCGTAGGGCTCATTGTACAGCAGGCGGGCGGCGCCCGTGACGAGCCGTGAGGGCACCATCTCACGCACGAAGACGACCCCGTGCCGCTCGCCCTGCCGCGCGTAGATCCGGAGATTAACTTCCGGGAAGCGTTGGGCGCCGGGCACGGGCACGCCAAGCACGCGCAGGTCCAGAAACTCGAACGTCACGAGGCTGACGAACGCACGGCCCTCGCGCCGATC
Organism: uncultured Rhodothermales bacterium; assembly: GCA_964345515.1. Classification (GTDB taxonomy): domain Bacteria; phylum Bacteroidota; class Rhodothermia; order Rhodothermales; family Salinibacteraceae; genus JAAAPH01. Next base: position 10,364 of record CAYFRX010000082.1, on the reverse strand, counting down.
CGGCACGACGCCAGGCGGCAGATGCGGAGCGACCCGCTCGGGCGGCACGGCGTACGTGATCAGCGCGATGTTGGACCAGCGTGCAGTGAGGAAGGGAAGGCGCATCGGAGCGGTGAGAGTCGATGGGGCGGGGACGGCAAAAAAGAAGGGCGCACCCGGATGGATGCGCCCTTGTGTCGTCCAAACTGAATGTAGGGAGCCGTTCAGCCCATGTGCGTTTGGAGGTCTTCGCGGCGGTGGCGCTGCCGAAGCTTGCGGAGCGCTTTTTCCTTGATCTGGCGGACGCGCTCGCGCGTCAGGTCGAAGCGCTTACCGATCTCTTCGAGCGTGAGCGGGTGCTCGCGGCCGATGCCAAAGTAGAGGCGGGTGATCTCGGCCTCACGGGCGTGGAGCATGCTCAGCGCCCGCTCGATGTCGATCTTCACCGACTCGTCCATCATGTCCTCGTCCGGATCGTCACACTCCTCGTCCGGCAGGACGTCGAGCAGGCTGTTTTCATCCTCCTCATTGAAGGGGGCGTCCATCGAGAGGTGGCGGCTCGTATGCTGCATCGCCTCGCGCACCTTCCGGACGTCGATCTCAAGCTCGTCGGCGAGCTCTTCGATGTTCGGCTTCCGCTCGTATTCTTGCTGGAGCCGGGCGCTGGCCTTGCGAATCTTGCTGATCGTGCCGATGCGGTTGAGGGGCAGGCGTACGACGCGGCTCTGCTCGGCGAGCGCCTGCAGGATGGCCTGACGAATCCACCAGACGGCATACGAGATAAATTTAAAGCCGCGCGTCTCGTCGAAGCGTTGCGCAGCTTTGATCAACCCATAATTGCCTTCGTTGATGAGGTCAGCTAGGGAGAGCCCTTGCCCTTGATACTTCTTCGCGACGGACACCACGAAGCGCAGGTTGGCGCGGGTCAGCTTGTGGAGTGCTTCCTGGTCTCCCTCCTTAATGCGCCTGGCCAGATCGACTTCTTCCTCGGGCTCTAGCAGTTCGATTTTGCCGATTTCCTGGAGATACTGATCCAGCATCCGTTGCTGGCGAGGGACGTACATAAGGCTTTCGACGGTTTAGTGTGTGCAGATTACAGCGTGGTGGCGTACAGCGGATGTGACCCGGCCTGGCAAATGGTCTGCGCGGGCAAAGCAATACACATCGTGTGATTACGCGAATTCAGCACGAACAACCCAAAGTGATGTTCCGCATGAATTACATTCGCTCTCTCCGTAGGGGTGGGTATTATTCATTGTTTCTCGCCGCGCGGAGCACGGCATCGGCCACGGTGCGCTCTTCGCTCATGCGCGGCACCTTGGTCTGCCCGCTCACCCGGTCCTTTGTGGCCTTGAGCCAGGCGTAAAACGTACCCGCCGGCAGCGCCTCGATCACCGGCGCCGCAAAGGCGTGCGCCTCGCGGCGAATCTGGTAGTGGCGGTTGACGCGCTGGAGGTGGGCGTCGATGGCGGCCGCAAAAGCGTCCGGGTCGGCCGGGGGCTCCTCGAACTCGACGAGCCACTCATGGCCGGGGACGTTGCCGTTGTGCATGGCCCGCGGGGCGATGTGATAGTCCGTCACGTGCGCTCCTGTCTCGTCGCAGGCGGCCCGCAGTGCGGCGCGCGCTTCGTCGCCAAACACGGCCTCTCCGTACTTGTCGATCATCTCACTCGTCCGCCCGGCCACCATGATCTTCGGCGGATCGGTCTGCGTGAAGCGGACGACGTCGCCCACATCGTAGGCCCAGAGGCCGCTGCACGAGGTCACGTACAGCGCGTACCGCACGCCGGGCTCCACGTCGGCAACCGTGTAGCGCCGGGGGCTCGGATCGTTTTTCTCATCCATCCGCACGAACTCGAAGAAAAGCCCGTTGTCCAGGTGGAGGAGCATCGCCGGGTCGTCGAGCGCGTTCTGGAACGAGAAGAAGCCCTCCGACGCGCCGTACGTTTCGATGAAGTTGATGTCGATCCCGATCTGCTCTTCCAGTAGGGCGCGGTACGAGCGGAGAGCCACCCCGCCCGAGATGAAAAGCTGCAGGTTCGGCCACACTTCGCCGACGGTGGTGGCCGACGCGTCGTGCCGCTCGTTGTGGCAGCGGATGAGCTCCTTGAAAAGGACGAGCGCCCACGTCGGGGCCATCACGAGCATTCGGATGTCTTGGTCGACCGTGCGCTCGGCGATGGCGCGCAGTTTCTCCTCCCAGTTGGGCAGGAAGGCGACCTCGTTGGGCACGGCCTGGAACAGCGCGCTGAAAAACTGAGGCGCATGCTCGGCGAGGAGTCCGCTGATCTCGCCAACGAGCGTGCCCGGGTAGTTCGGGTCCTCTTCGATGCGGCCCGGCAGCGTGAGGTGCTTCCCCCCAAACAGCGCCAAGTTGCCTGTCTCCGCCACATAGCTCACACCGGCACCCATACTGAAGGCACGGTCGTTGGCGATCATCTCCATGCTGATGGGGATAATCTTCCCGTCGGAGACGGTGCCGCTGGAGACCGCGAAGTGTGTGAAGCGGCCGGGCCACGTCACGTCCTCAGCACCTTGCCGCATGCGCTTGGCATCCTCGCGGAGGTCATCATACGTGTGCAGGGGGATGCGATCCTGGTAGGCGGCCACCACGTCGTCGGCCTCAGCGAGGGCCGCGAAGTCGTACCGCCGTCCCCATTCGGTGTCGGCGGCCTCGTGGAGCAGGCGGCGCAGGACACGATGCTGCGTGGCGACGGGCGCGTCTACGAAGCGATCCACCGTGCGGAGCGGACCGGCCGCGTGCAGCAACGAGCGAAACAGTGACATACGGGACGAGATCGGCACGTGATTAATTTCCCGGACACATAAAAATCTTGCAGCCATGCAGGTTCCACCGCCGCGAGCAAACAACGGACTGCATCGGCGATTATAATGGAAAACCCACAAAACGAAGCGGCGTCCTGTCTCCTGGCTTGCCGCTCTTTCCCGCTCCGAAACCCATCCTCGAACCGCCGATGCCTGACGTTGCCGCCATCCCCCTCGTCCCTGAGCGCTTCGACGCCGACCGGTTTGTGCTCGACTGCCGCGGTCGCGCACTGGACTGCCGGCCAGGCCGACCGGTGGGCGCACACGTGATGGGTATCCTGAACGTGACGCCCGATTCGTTTTCGGATGGAGGCCAGTATTTCGATGCCGACGACGCCGTGGCGCGCGCCGTCGAGATGCGCGACGAGGGCGCGGCGATCATCGACGTGGGCGGCGAGTCGACGCGGCCGGCCGGATCGGTGTATGGCGAAGGCGCCGCAAAAGTCGCCATTGAGGAGGAGCTGGACCGCGTGCTGCCCGTCATCGAAGGCATTGCCGATCGCCTCCCCGACACGTTCATCTCTATCGACACGTACAAGCCGGAGGTGGCCCGCGCGGCACTGGAGGCCGGCGCGCACATCGTGAACGACATCACGGGGCTGCGCCACTACCCCGAGACGGCGGAGATTGCGGCCGAGTACGGCGCGCCGCTCGTCGTCATGCACTCGCTGGGCCGGCCGGGCGCCATGCCGCACACCCACGACTACGACGACGTGACCGGCGACGTCAAGGACACGCTGACGGAGGCGCTGTCCATCGCCGAGGCCGCCGGCGTGCCCCACATCATCACCGACCCCGGCTTCGGATTCGGGAAAACAACAGAAGAAAATCTGCGGCTCATCAATCGTGTGGACGAACTGCTGGCGCTGGAGCGCCCCGTCCTCGTGGGCATCTCGCGCAAGAGCACGATCGGCGCGGTCCTCAGCACAAACGATGAGCCTGCCCCCATCGGCGAGCGGCTGTACGGCTCGCTGGGCGCCACGGCCGTCGCCGTGATGCGGGGCGCCACCCTCGTCCGTGTTCACGACGTGCGCCCCACCGTCGAGATGCTCCGCGCGATGGGGGCCACCTTGCAGGCGCGGTAGCCGGTGGACCGAGACGCCGCTTCTGTTGTATATTTGCGCATCCACACGCGTTCGTCCTCCTCGCTGAGTAGCCCGCTGCCTGTGCCCGTCGCGGTTTCTGTCACCCCGTTTGACATCATCTCGATTGGCGTCGTCGACGTGATCGAGATTAGCCTGGTCTCCTACCTGCTGTACCGGCTGTACCAGCTGATGCGGGGCACCATCGCCGTGCAAATTGCGCTCGGCCTCGGCGCGCTCTACCTAGTTCAGGTGCTGGTGCGCGTGCTCAACATGAAAATCTTGCAGGCGCTCTTCAGCTCGATCAGCGAGGTCTTCGTGCTAGCCGTCATCGTGCTGTTTCAACCGGAGATCCGCCGCCTCCTGTTGATGCTCGGGCAAAACCCGCTCGTGCGGCGCCTCGTAAGTACGACCGGGCAGGAGGAGGTCGTCACCGAGACGGTGGCGGCGGTCGAAGAGATGAGCAAGAAGAAGATCGGCGCCCTCATCGTGTTTCAGCGCTCGACGGGCCTGCGGAGCTACGTGGAGACGGGCGAAGAGCTCAACGCGGAGCCGTCGCGCGATTTGCTGCTGGCCATCTTCCACGGCAAGAACCCGCTGCACGACGGCGCCGTCATCGTCCGCAACCGGCGCATCGAGGCGGCGCGCTGCATCCTCCCCGTCTCGACGACCATGAAGCTGAGCCCGCAGCTGGGCCTGCGTCACCGCGCCGCCGTGGGTCTCACCGAGCAGACCGACGCCTTCGTGGTCGTCGTCTCGGAGGAGACGGGCAACATCTCGATCGCCCGCGAGGGCACGCTCATCTCCAAGATCACCGTGGACGAGTTGCGCACCTATCTCACGAACGCGCTCATGGGCAGCTCCGTGCGCCAATCGCGGCCTGCGGTGGCCAACGCGTAGTGTCCTTTCGCGACAAACCGATCCCTGGCATGCCCAATAGCACACAGCGCGATCGCAAGTATCAACGGCAGCGCGCCCGGCTCGTAGCGCGCCTCCGCGAGCGCGGCATCGAGAACGAGCGCGTGCTGGCCGCCATCGGCCGTGTGCCGCGCCACGAGTTCGTGGATCCCGCTCTCCAGAATCGCGCCTATGCCGACGAGGCACTGCCCATCGGGAAGAAGCAAACCATCTCGCAGCCGTTTACGGTGGCGTATCAGACGTCGCTGCTCGACCCGCAACCGGACGACCGCGTGTTGGAGGTCGGGACCGGCAGCGGGTACCAGGCCGCCGTGTTGTGCGAACTGGACGCGCGCGTTTTCTCCATCGAGCGGCACCAGTCGCTGCTGGAGCGCACGAAGACGCTCCTCGACCGGCTCGGCTATCGCGTCGTCACCAAGCACGGCGACGGCACGAACGGCTGGGTCGCCTTCGCACCGTACGACGGCATCATCGTCACCGCCGGCGCCGCTGACGTGCCCGATCCACTGCTGGAGCAGCTCCGCGAGCCCGACGCCGAGGACGACGACGGCGGACGGCTCGTGATCCCGGTCGGCGGGCGCGGCGGCCAGCAGATGCAGCGCATCACCCGCACCGGCCCCGATCGCTACCGCCGCGAGGACTTTCACAGCTTCCGCTTCGTCCCGCTCGTCCGCGAGGAGGATGACGGATGAGTGTGGGGGTGTGGGGGTGGTTGCAGGTTGGAAGGTTCCAGGTTGATGGGGGCTGGATGGTTTGGGATTGGGGACGGCCCGTTGCCGGAAGCAGGTCGAGCAGCGTGATCGTCTGGGCAGATGCGATCGCCTGAACCGGTCAAGGATTGGGTTTCGTGCATGGTTTTCTCTGAAGTCCGTCCGTGCTGCTCGTAATACCGTTTCCGTTTCAAGATGTCTGGGTCTTGAGAGGCATCGCCCATCGCATGACGCCGTGAATCTGCGCAAGAACGTTCGAACGGTTAACGTTTCTACGCCTCGAACCGGTCACGCAATGAGAGAACGTCCGAGGGAACCCCGACAGAATCATCTAGAAACGGGATGCCAGCGCCGCCTGGAGCGACGGTAATCCATCGGCCTCCCCCCATCCTCCGTTCCCCCATTCCCCACTCACCCATTCCCCCTTTCGCGACGAAACGCCGTACCCCGTGTCTCGAATGGAACGCCGAAGTAGTCCGCCACCGTCGCGGCGTGGTCGTTAAACGACGGGCGCAGGCCAAGGGCGCGGCCAGGCGTCGTTCCGTCGACGTAGAGAAGCGGCACGAACTCGCGGCTGTGGTCGGTGCTGGGCGTGGTGGGATCGTTGCCATGGTCGGCGGTGAGGACGAGGCGGCTGTCGGCGGGCACGGCGCCGAGCAGGTCGGGCACGGCGGCGTCGAATTGCTCCAGCGCGCGGGCGAAGCCGTCCGGGTCGTTGCGGTGGCCGTACGCCTGGTCGAAGTCGACGAGGTTCGTCCACACGAACGTCGGCGTGCCGTCGTGAGCGCGGATCTCGTCCAGCGTCGCCTCGATGCCGTCCATGTTCGACGTCGTCTTGATCGCATCATCGAACCCGCGGCGGGCAAACAGATCGTGGATCTTGCCGATAGACACCGTGCGGACGCCATGCTGCTGCAGCACGTCCTGCACGGGCGAGTCGTCCGGCACGCGGGAAAAGTCTTTCCGCTCCGCCGCGATGCGACTGTAGTCGCCCGGTGTGCCCACGAACGGCCGCGCGATGACGCGCCCCACGGCATGGTCGCCGACGCACACCTCGTTCCGTGCGACGCGGCACAGCTCGTACAGCCGATCGAGCGAAATCACGTCCTTGTGCGCGGCGATCTGGAAGACGCTGTCGGCCGACGTATACACGATGGGATACCCCGTGCGCTCGTGCTCCGGGCCGAGTTCGTCGATGATCACGGTGCCGGATTCGGGCCGGTTGCCGAGCACACCGCCGCAGCCTGTCGCCTCCACAAACGCATCGATCACCGCCGGCGGGAAGCCGTCGGGATACGTGGGGAAGGGCACATCGAGGCGGAGGCCGGCCAGTTCCCAGTGGCCCGTGGTGCTGTCCTTCCCGGCGGACACCTCGCGCATCCGCCCGACGTGGGCCTGGGGCGCCTCCACCGCGGGCACGCCGTCGAGGTCCGCGATGCAGCCGAGGCCCAGCGCTGCGAGGTGCGGTAACTCAGGATGCGACGTGGCGCAGACGTGGCCGAGCGTGTGGCTGCCGGCGTCGCCGTAGCAGTCAGCATCGGGCTGGGCGCCGATGCCAACGCCATCGAGCACAATGGTCACAAAAAGCGACATGGTGGTATGAACGTCAGACCGAGGGAAAAGCGAATGGGGCGGTATCGACAACACGGCCTTCCCATAAATCCGCCATGCCCCGTTCCGTTCAGACGAGGCACGGATATTGTCTCCATCCAGTCAATAACCCTTTTGTTGCGTGCCCTTTACACAAGGGTGCCGCTTCAGCATGCAACAAATGCTAGTGAATAAAATATATTATTAGGTGCTCCCGTCGTCTACCCGCGGGCTGCTCCGCTATCCACTGTTTGGGGTTTACCCTACTCACAACGCCACCTGCAATGCAATTCAAGAAGACGTACATCCTCCCCGCGATTGCCATCCTTCTGGTGGGGGCCATCCTCGGCGTCCAACTGGGGTCTGCCCTCTCTGACGAAGAGACGTATTCTCAGCTGCGCAAGCTGGAAAAGGCTTTCATCATTATCAACCGCCAGTACGTAGAGCCCGTCAGCTCCACCAAGGTCGCCGAACAGGGCATTGGGGGTATGCTGGATGAGCTCGACCCGCACTCCAGCTACATCAGCGCCGAGGAGGTGAAGGAGGTGCAGCAAAGCTATCGTGGCTCGTTTGGCGGGATTGGGATCTGGTTCGAGATGATGAACGATACGGCCCAGGTCGTCTCCCCCATCACGGACGGGCCCAGCGAGCAAGTCGGCGTGATGCCAGGCGATCGCATCGTGGCCATCGAGGACTCCAATGCCGCCGGGCCGGACGTCTCGTCTGACAACATTCAGCGCCGCCTCAAAGGGCCCATCGGAACGGACGTTCAGATGACGGTAAGGCGCCCAGGCATGGGTAAGCAGATGACATTTACCATCACACGCGACGAGATCCCGCTGTACTCCGTCGATGCATCGTACATGGTGGACGACCGGACGGGCTACTTGAAGGTCAACCGCTTTGCCATGAACACCCACGAGGAGTTCGTGGACAGCCTCCGCGTGCTGAAGGACCAGGGCATGGAGCGTCTCGTGCTCGATTTGCGCAACAACCCCGGTGGCATCATGAAGTCCGCCATTCGGATGGCCGACGAGTTCCTCAGCAGTGGGCACGCGATCGTGAAGACGAAGGGACGCGACCAGAGCATGGACCGCACCTTTGGCGCGCAGGGTGGCAACACGTTCGAGCATCAGCCGGTGATTGTGCTCGTCAACGGCAACTCGGCCTCGGCCAGCGAGATCGTATCCGGCGCGCTGCAGGACGAGGACCGCGCCCTCATTGTGGGGCAGCGCACGTTCGGGAAAGGGCTCATCCAGAAGCAATTCGAACTGCCCGATGGTAGCATGCTGCAGATGACAGTGGGCCGCTACTACACACCGGCCGGGCGGCTCATCCAGACGCCGTATAAAAATGGCGACCTGGAAGAATACTACACGCAGAAATTTGCTAATTACGACCAGGCCACCTTCAACCCGAGCGAATACAAGGACAGCGTCCCGGACTCGCTCAAGCACACGACGGATCACGGCCGCACGGTCTTCGGCGGCGGCGGGATCCTGCCCGATTACGTGGTGAAGCCCGACACGTCCGGCCTCATTCGCACCGTCGTAGGCAATGGGATGGACCGGCTCTTCGTCCGCGACTGGTTTGCCAGCCACGAGCAAAGCCTCCGCGACACGTGGGCCAACCGCCGCCAGGCGTTTGTCGACTCGTACACGGTGGATGATGAGATGGTGAGTGCCTTCTGGAGCTTCGCCGACGAGCAAGGCCTCTCGCTCACCTCGAACCCGGCGGAGGTCTCGATGAAAGAGGGTGTGTTCTTGCGCGCGGAAGCGGTCAAGGAGAAGCCGAAACTGAAAACGTACCTCAAGGCGCGCCTGGCCGGGCGCCTGTACGGCGGCCGCGCCTCCATCCCCATTCTCAACCAGGTGGACACCGAGCTGAAGGAGGCGCTCACGCTGTGGGATTGGGCCGGGGAGCTCGCGGCGTACCATGCGCCCAGCACAGCCGGCACGCGGAACGGTGACCGGTGACGTCCCCCGCTGCTCAACGTTGCAGGTCCACAAGCCCAGTCCGCCCGCGAGAAACATCGCGTGGCGGCTGGGCTTTTCTTTTTCTCGATGGCCCCCGTTTCCCTACACTACCTTCCGTCTTTTCTATGTTGCGTCTTGCCCGCTGGCTTGCCCCACTGAGTCTCGCCCTCCTGCTCGTCGGCTGCTCGTCGTCGGCCCCCACGACCTCCGCCGACACGGCGCAGGCAACAAGCGCGTCTGCTCCCGCCGTGCAGATGCCGGCTCGCCCGCTCCCGGACGTGCCGGCCCTGGAGCGTGGCTTCGCGGCGGCCGTTGAGGCGGGCACGCGGACGGAGCGCGGACGGCCCGGCCCCGACTACTGGCAGCAGGCCGTGCAGTACGACCTCTCGGCCACGCTGCACCCGGCGCAGAAGCGGCTCGACGGCTCCGCACGCATCACGTACACCAACAACGCACCCGACACGCTGCGGCGTTTGCACGTGGAGCTCGCGCAGAACCTGCACAAGGCCGGCGTGGTGCGCAACGAAGGCGCCGAGGTGACCGGCGGCGTCGAGCTGCGCCGAGTCGCCGTGAACGGCACGGCGCTGCAGCCCGGCAACAGCGGACCGCGCTACCGGGTGACGAACACGCAGCTCGTCCTCACCCCTGAGGCGTCGCTGCCGCCGGGCGCAACGACCACCATCGAGATCGACTGGGCCTTCGCCATCCCGCAGGCCGGCGCGGGCGGACGCATGGGCTACAGCCGCGACACCCTGATCTTCCTCGCGTACTGGTACCCACAGATGTCGGTGTACGACGACGTGCAGGGCTGGATGACCGAGCCCTTCATGGGCCGGGCCGAGTTCTACGCCGACTTCGCAGACTACACCGTGACCCTCGCCGTGCCCGCAGGCTGGATCGTGGCGGGGACGGGCACGCTCCAAAACCCGGACGCCGTGCTCACGCCCGCCGTCGCCCCGCGGATGCGGGAGGCGCACCGCAGCGACCTGCCGATGCAGGTGGCCGGCCCAGACACGGAGGCGACGCGCGGCGCCCCCGGCGACACGCTTCGGTGGACCTTCCAGGCCGAGCAGATGCGGGACGCCGCCTTCAGCGTCACGCGCAATGGGTACTGGGAAGCTGCCCGCACGCCGGTCGGCGACCGCGACGGCGACGGCCAGATCGACTACACGGCGATCAACACGTTCTACCGCCCGACGGCGCCGCTCTGGTCCGAGGTCACCCGCTACCAGCAGCACGCCATCACGCAGCTCGGCGAGCAGATGGGCTTCTCCTACCCGTGG
>CAYFRX010000081.1:0-12267 GCA_964345515.1 uncultured Rhodothermales bacterium | reverse complement strand
ATACGCATGACAACACGCGCGGCTGCGCTCGGCGCGCTCTATTTGGTCTTCTCTTTTAACTGATACGCATTCCTCTCATGGCAGAACGACTGGATCGACCCTATAGCCAGTTCAACTTCACCGTCGAGGCCGGTGGCGACTTCGAGTTCAAGGCCGGCTTTCAGGAAGTCAGTGGACTGGGCATCGAGGTGACCGTGGCCGAGTACCGCGCCGGCAACTCGCCGCTCAAGGCGCCGCGCAAGGTGAACACCACCTTCAAGGTGCCCGATGTGACGCTCAAGCGCGGCGTCGTCGGGGCGGACGATCTCTATACCTGGCTGAAGCGCGTCCGCGATGGCGAGCAGGAAGACACCTACACGACGCTCACCATCAAGCTGCTCAACGAGGCGGGGGATGAGACGGACCCGGCCGTGACATGGGAGTTGCTGGAGGCGCGGCCGATCAAATACACGGGCGCCTCGCTCAACGGCAAGGGCACAGACGTGGCCATCGAAGAGCTCGTCTTCGCGTGCGAAGACATCAAGATCAATGACAACTAGGGCGGGGACATCCTGGACACGGCGGCTCAAGCACGCTTCTAGTGTCCAGCGGTACCTCCCGTTCGGAATCCAACCGCAACGTATGGCGCTTGCTCTCACCACACGACGGCCCGGAATCGCCTTCCGCACGGTGCCACCGGCCCCGGCGGAGGCGCTTCCACGCATGGATATTGCCGGGTTTGTCGGCTTTGCTGCGCGTGGGCCACTCCACGTGCCGGTGCCCATCGAGGATGCGGCGCGCTTTGCGGATGTGTTTGGTCCGCCGCTTGAGCTCGTCCGCGATCCCGACACCGGATTGATGATCACGTCCCATCTGGCAGCAGCGGTCACCGCGTTCTTTCGGATGGGCGGACGCCGGTGCTGGGTCGTTCGCGTGGCCGAGGCGCCGGCGCAGCGGTGGTTTGTGGTCCCCGGGGTGGTGGACGCGCGCACCGGACGCCCGGCCGTCGCTCGGGCCCGAAGCCGCGGCAGCGGATTCGACGACCTGCGCGTTGGCACGGTGCTGCGCCGGCGCACAGTGCCCGGCGCTACGCTCCGCCGCGATGTGGATCGGTGGTCGCTGCACTGGACGGCGCGACCCGACGGCGTGGAATCGGGCACGCTCCTGCGGATCACGCGCCCCGAGGCAGGCGCGCTGGCCGGCATTGAGTTGTTCGCGGCGGTGGACACGGTGGGTACAGGAACCCATCAGGATGGAGGCGTCGTGGCGACGACGTCGTTCGTCGGCGCCTATCGCGTGAACCCTGGCGTGCCTCTGTCGCCGCCCGGCGGCGTGCCGGCCACCATCCAGGTGATTGACGGGCGGGCAGCGCTTCCGTCACACGTCGAAGGCGCAACGAGCCCCGTCTCCTATCCCGCGATGCTCCTGGCGACGGCCCGAGGCCTGCAGGTGCGGTGCGAAGACGCTCTCGCCCCGATGCCGTCCCCGGGCCACACCCTGATTGCCACGCTCGCTGATGGGCGCACGGCCTGGCTGCAGGTAGAGGTGGCGCGCACGGTGGACAATCCATCCGCGCCCACCGGCTGCTCGGCCCACATCGAGGTGCGGACGCATCGCTGGCCCGTCGAGCCCAACAGCGTCGTACCCGACGGGGCCCGCCTGTCGAGCGGCCTGGTGGTCGAACGCGTCACCTGCAATATGCTGGCGTGGCGGGGTGAAGATGTTGACGCCCGCCTGACGGATCTGGGGCTCACGGCCCGCGCGGCGCGGTCCTGGCTGCGCCTTCCCACCGACGATGCCCTCTTCCAGCTCGTGGATGGATTGATCGATGCACCGGCTTCAGGGTCCCTCGCTGCCGAGGTTTTCGACCCGCGCTTCCCGATCGCCGGCCCGGTCGAGGCGCCGGAGACGCTCGGTCCACCCCCCGTGTTCATCCCGTTTGGCATGGCCGGCCGGCCCGATCCAGCGGCAGCCCGCGGCCCCGTCCCGGACGCGCGTTCGGACCTGCGCCGGGATGGGCTAGACACGTTCTCCAACGCATTGTTTTTGGATCCGGACGTGGCCGACGCGACCACGGCGTCGCTGGGTCCGCGCCTCGGCAACAAGCTGTACCTTCAGCCGAACCGGTCCACGCGGGGCGTCCACGCGCTGTGGCCCGTACGGGAGGTGACGCTGCTGGCGCTTCCGGATGCCGTGCACCGGGGGTGGAAGCAGCAGGCCGCGTCGGGGGCTCCTGTCGGGCTGGATGCGCCCCGCGGCTTGACCGTCGTGCCTTGTGCCAACGATCCGTCGCTGCTCTGCATCGATTGGGAGCCGGTGGCAGCCCCCGACGGCTCGCCGCCGCAGCCCGTGGATTACGAACTGCAGGAAAGCACGTCCCCAACCTTCGAGCCATCCACGACGCGGTACGAGGGGCCGGACGTGCACGTCGAGCGCCCCATTACCGAAGCGTGCCCGCGCCGCCTGTACGTGCGCGTCCGAGCCGCGGCGGGGGGCGTGTACAGCCCCTGGTCGTCCACCGTGGGGGCCGTGGTGCCCGAGGCCGCCTTCCGGACGCAGCGGGCGCGGGTGAATGCGCCGACGCTGCGCCGTGAGGTCGCGTCCGTGCCGGATGGATTCGTGATCCGGTGGCAGCGCGTCTCGCACGACCCGTTCAGCGGGGGGGCGCTGCCCGCTGAACCTACTGTGGTGTACGACCTGGAGCGCGCTCGCGACCCCGGGTTTGTACACGCGGAGCGGGTGACGGCGGTACGTGTCGTCGGGGCCGATACGTTGGAGCACGTTCCCGTCCCCGGCGTGCAGCAAACGTTTTTCCGCGTTCGCGCCCGCGTCGAGTCCGAAGACCGGCCCGGCCCCTGGTCGAACACCGTCGTGGTCCCGCCGGAGGCCGACCCGCCCGTCGCGCCCATCACGCCCCAGCAATACAACCAGCCGACGTCGGACACCCCCAACCGGGGGCGTGACGGCTTGCTTGATCTGCAGCGCGCGGTGCTTCGCTTCTGCGCCGCGCGGGGCGACGCCCTGGCCACGTTGGCGCTTCCGGCCGAAGACCGGCTCCGGGAGGCGCAGCAGCACCTCGCCCAGCTCACCCGACTAAGCGGGGCGTCAGGGAGGGCGTCAAGGGGCGGAGGGATGCAGGCGGCGCTGTCCGTCCCTCCGTGGCGGACGGACGAGGCCCGGACGCTCAGCTTCGGTGCCCTATACCATCCCTGGACGGTCGAGGCCGCAGGCGAGTCGGGCCGCACGACCGTCCACCCGCCGGATGGCATCGCCTGTGGGATGGCGGCCGCGCGATCTCTGCAACGCGGGCCCTGGATGGCGCCCGCCAACGTGCCGCTGAATGGCGTCCTCGGGTTGCGGCCTGCCCTGCACGATGACGCGGTCGAGGTGCTCTTGGGGGCCCGGGCGAATGTGCTCGGTCGAGCACCGCGGGGCACCGTCGTGCTCACCGCGCAGACGCTCGCGCCCGACGTGGCCCTGCAGCCCATCGGGACGCGTCGTCTTTTGATTCTGCTGCGCCGCCTGGCCGAGCGCGTCGGTCCCAGCCTCGCGTTTGAATCGAACCGTCCGGCCCTGCGCCGCCAGGCCGCGGCCGTCTTCGAACGCGTGTTGAGCGCCTTGTATCGCCGCGGCGCGCTGGCGGGCACCACGGCCCGTGAGGCCTACCGCGTCGTGGCCGATGCGTCGGTCAATCCGCCCGAGCGGCTGGAGCGGGGGCAACTCGTCGTGGAAGTGCGCGTCGCCCCGGCTCGGCCGCTCGATTTTATCACGATCCGCCTCGTGCAGCGCGGCGAACAGGCGTTCACGGTGCGCGAAGGATGACCCCAAGTGCTGACGTGCGATCCACCGATTCAGTCTCCCAGTGACGTATGCGACCGCTTACTACGTTCAACTTTGAAGTCGACATTCGCCTCCCGACCGACGGGACGGCGGATCCGAACGCCACCGGGCCTGCGCTCTGCAAGGCGGCCTTCGCCGAGTGCGACGGGCTGGAGCTGACGATGCAGTCCAAGACCCTCACGGAGGGGGGCAACAACGTCGCGCAGATTCAACTCGTCGGTCCCGTGAGCTACGGGCAGCTCACGCTCAAGCGGGGCATGACGACGACGTTTGATCTGTGGGACTGGTTCAGCCGTGTGACCCGGCCGGACGGTTATCGCCTGCGGGCGGACGTCACGGTGCGTGTCTACCCGACCCGGTCGGCAGCGGAGGAGCCGGCCATGACGTTCCAGGTGCGCCGCTGCCTGCCGGTCAAGATGCGGGCTCCGGCACTCAACGCCAAGGACGGTGGCATCGCCATCGAGGAGATGCAAATTGCCTACGAGCGGCTGGAGGTGAAGGAGCTCGCCGGCACCGTCTCCGACCAGTCCGCGCCGGCCGCATAAAGCGGCCCCGCCCGTTCACGACCTACGCATGTACCGACCGACTCCATGTCCACCGAAGGAACGACACTCGCCAAAGCGCAACTCGTCGAGGTCACATTCAATGACGATGGCGAGGTGGAGGACGACACCGGAAGCGGCCTCGTGGTACCCATCCAGTTCAATCCGGAGACGCTCAAGGTGACGTACCAGGTCAAGAAGGCCAACGACGACCAGCAGGGGGGCTCGGCGGTCCAGTACACCGGCCCGGGCGAGACGAAGCTGGCCGTAGAGCTCGTGTTCGACACGACGATTGCAGTGGAGGAGCCGCCCCAACAGCCCGGCGATGACGAGCGGGTGGGGGCCGGGGCCGTGGTGGATGGCGAGGTGAAAGACGTGCGGGTGCTCACGCGAGCCGTCAATTACTTCTTGCGGCCCAAAGAGGACGGGGGCGAGGAGAGCTACGCGCCACCCGGCGTGCTCTTCCAGTGGGGGTCGTTTTATTTCGCCGGCGTGATGGACGGGATGAATGAGACCTTGGAGTTTTTCTCCCACGAAGGGCGCCCGCTGCGGGCCTCGGTGTCCATCTCGATTACCCAGCAAAAGGTCAACCCGAAGATTGGCGGTACGAATGGGGGCGCCACGAACAGCCCCGACGCCAGAACGACACAGCAGCAACAGACGCCGCGAACGGCGGCGCGCGAAGGAGAGAGTGTCCAGCAGCACGCTGCCCGCACGACGGGAGACCCGTCCAGCTGGCGGGCCATCGCCGAACGGAATAATATCGAAAACCCCCGCCGGATCCCGGTCGGGATCCAACTTGCCTTACGCATACCCTGACCCCCCGACGCCATGAGTGTCGTCATCAACGACTTTGAGATCATCACCGAACCGCCGCCCGACGCGTCGCCGGAGGACACCGAATCCGAACCGGCCCCCGCGCCTGCTTCCATCCAGCCCCGCGACGTCGAGGCCATCATGGAGCGCGTGGCGCAGCGACGGCGCCGGCTCCGCGCTCACTGAACCGCACCGCGCGGGCCCAGACGGCACGCCGCGCACCACATAACCACACAACCACACCTCCTATGGGAGATTTTGGCTCAACCCCCGCTGTCTACTCGGCACGTCCGCGGATCACGCTGGACGGCGCGGCGCGCCCGGTGCTCGCCGCGGAGGGGTTGCTGACCCTGCTGGTGGAAGAGACAACGGACGGACTGTATCGCTGCGAAGCGACGTTTGGCAACTGGGGGCCCTCCGGAGACGGCGCACCGAACTTTGTGTTTTTTGACCGGCAGACCTTCGACTTTGGGAAGCGGCTCGTCCTGGAGGCTGGCGCCGGCGGGTCGGCCGCTCAGCTGTTTGATGGGATGATCACTGGGCTGGAAGCGCACTATCCGAATGCACGGCCGCCGGAGCTCACCGTGCTGGCGGAGGATCGATTGCAGGACCTGCGGATGACGCGCCGGACGCGCACCTTCGAAGACGTTACGACGGAAGACGTCCTGAACCAGGTGGCCTCGGAGCACGGGTTGCAGCCCGCCCTCGACGTGCCCGCGGAGCCGTCCTACGCCGTCCTCGCCCAAGTCAACCAGAGCGACCTGGCGTTTCTCCGCGATCGCGTCCGAAGCGTGGATGCCGAGGTGTGGGTTATGGGCGACACGCTCTACGCCCAGCGCCGCAGCGATCGGCGCGAGGACGAGGTGACGCTGACCTATGGCCAGGGATTGCGCGAGTTCTCCGTGCTCGCCGACCTCGCGCACCAGTGCACGACGTTCGTCGTGAGCGGGTGGGATTCGGAAGCGAAAGAACGCATTACGGGCCGCGCCGACGAGCAAGTTGTGCAGAGCGAAACGGACGGCGGCGAGAGCGGCCCTGCCATCCTCCAGGCCGCCTTCGGCGATCGCATCGAGCAGATGGTGCACACCGTGCCTTTTACCGAGGCCGAGGCCCGCCCGCACGCCGAAGCCGCGTTTCGCCATCGAGCCCGGCGCTTCGTGGAAGGCCGCGGCGTGGCACTCGGCGATGCGCGGCTGCGGGTCGGCGCGCGCGTCACGCTCCGTGGCCTGGGAAGGCTGTTCAACGGGGCGTACACCGTCGTCGGCGTCCAGCACACCTTCGATATCCCCACCGGCTTCCGGACGCGGTTCGACGTGCAGCGTCCGGTCATTGACGTGCCCTGAGAGTCGGCATCACCGTCCTCATCCTTTTTCGTCACAATACGTCCGATCCCATGTCCCTTCCTTCAACCCGCTCCTATGACGACGCGGTGGATCGCCGCCAGGCACGCGGGTACGGCGGCCATTTCTACGGCGTGTATCCGGCGACCGTCGTGAGCATCACCGATCCGGCCGACCAGGGGCGGGTGCGTGTGGAACTGCCCTGGACGCCCGACACCGGGGACAGTCGCTACGAGGCGTGGGCGCGGCTGGCCACCATGATGGCCGGGGCCGACCGTGGAAGCTGGTTCGTGCCCGACATCGGTGACGAAGTCCTCGTCGCGTTCGAGAGCGGCAATCCGCGCCGCCCGTACGTGGTGGGCAGCCTGTGGAACGGGCAGGACGCCCCGCCCGAGACGATGGACGGCGGGGGCGAGAATAACGTGAAGGTGCTTCGTTCGCGCCAGGGTGTGCAGATCACGCTCGACGACACCGCCGGGCAGGAAACGCTGATTCTGGAGACGCCCGGCGGGCACACCGTCACCCTGGCCGATCAGGGCAGCACCATCACGGTGGAGGACAGCGGCGGGAGCACCGTGGAGATGGGGCCCAGCGGCGTGTCGATCAACACGCCCGGCAGCGTCCAAATTCAGGGCAGCGACGTCACGATTACGGCCGGCAGCGTGACAGTATCGTCGGGGATGAGCAGCTTCAGTGGCGCCGTGCAGGTCGGCTCGGTCGTCACCACACCGAGCATCGTCGCATCCAGCTATACGCCGGGCGCGGGCAACATCTGGTAGAACCACCATGCAGATCGCCATGTCAGGGACTACGTCACACCGAATTGCACCCAACGGGTAAAGCGCATGCGTCATCCTGTTATCTGGAATCCACCGGCCCCGATGTGGTCGTCCGCCCTCACGGCCGACCGAGCGCGGTTTGACCGACCGGCCCTGCTTCGGTTTGCGGTGGACGACTTCATGGGCACGCTGCGCGACACGCTCACGCGCGATCCGGGTGCACTCGACAGATACCGGGTTCGCCCCGAGACGTGGAAGTCGGCATCGGACTGGGCCGAAACGGCTGTGCCCGGACTCAGCGAAGCGGTGAAGCTGTACCAGCCCGCCCATCAACGATTTTACTTGGTGACCGCCAGCTTGGTGTGTCGCATGCGCGGACTGCCCGACCGCCGGGTGCGTCCGCAGCAGCAGGAGCGGGCCGCGATTGTGATCCGCCGCGTCGAGCCGACGAACCCACAAGGCACCGTGGATATCACACGGCCGAAGTCGTTCCGGGAGTTGGCGTGGTGCGGGCCGGCGGCCGGATGGGCCGTCCTAGAGGGCGGACTGCCGGAGGGGCTCATCGAGGAGGAA
This sequence comes from uncultured Rhodothermales bacterium, assembly GCA_964345515.1. GTDB lineage: Bacteria > Bacteroidota > Rhodothermia > Rhodothermales > Salinibacteraceae > JAAAPH01. The sequence continues at coordinate 4,398 of CAYFRX010000081.1, read as the reverse complement.
CTGCCGATGTTTCCGGTGACGTTTCCCGTCGAGCGCGCGCTGGATACCCGCCGCCCCCGGACCGACCGGTCGGGGCAACGGAATGGTTGGCCCGCTGCGTCGGGCCCATCGGCGCAGCGCACGGTCTGGGCAGCGCTGCTTCCGGTCGGGCGCCGTGAGGAGTACGAGACGGCCCCCGGTGCCCCGGCCGTCGAGGCCGAGGACCTCAATGGGGATACCACGTTCAGCGACGACCCGCGCTGGAACCGGATTCGAGCGACGGCGCTCCTGGCGCTTCAGACGCTCCGCGAGAAGGCAAACGAGGCCGGCAATGCGACCGACGAGGAAGATCTTCGTGACGCGCTGGTGTTCGCCGTGCTGGATCTGCTCGACCTGTTCGATGACGATCTGCCCCTGCTGTACAATCGCATCGCGAGCGGCTCGACGGACGCCTCCGGCCTCCCGGCGGCGCAGCGGACGCTCTTCGTCCATCTCCGCGATACGACCTTCCAGGCCAGCGACACCTGGCTAGACGTAATGCAGGCGGTCCAGGCAGCCGCAGTTGACGTGCGCACCGGAGCGCCTGAGGCTGCGCTTGGTGCCCTCGATCCGGCCGTCGTGCGGGATGCCATCGTGCGGCTCGGGGTGTTCGGGCCGGGGCATGCAGCGCGTGCCAGCGAAACAGCCTTCTACACCCGGCTCCGCGATGTGCTTGCGGCAACGGAGAAGCCCGCCCTCGACGATCCGGCGGCGCGCCCGCCGGATGTGCCGCCCCCCGTCCAGATGCTGGAAGGAAGCCAGTACATCGTGCGGTGCATCTACGAGCGGCCCCGTTGTGCGCCCCACGAGATGCGGACCGTGAGCGCCCCGTCGCGCCTGTTCACAATGGCGTCGTTCTTCGATCCCGAGGCCCCCGCTCGTCCTCTGAAGGTGGCGCTGCCCGTCGACCCAAGCGTCGGCTCGCTGCGCGATTCGGCGAAGGGGGTGTCGTTCCTGTTTTCGGAGCAGCTTCGCAAGCAGGTGCAACGCGTGCAGGACGTCACGCTCGAAGATCTCGACAACGGCGACCTGAGCGACAGCGGCGGAGTCAGCATCGGCATGATCTGCTCGCTCTCCATCCCGATCATCACGATTTGCGCGCTCATCCTGCTGCTGATCATCGTGAACCTGCTGAATATCGTGTTCTGGTGGCTGCCGTACTTCAAGATCTGCCTCCCGATTCCCGTGGCCTCCAGCGACTGATTTTCCGCGGGGTGCATCTTTCATGACCGACGTCCCTCACGCGCTCAATCCAAAGAAAAATGCCAATGGCTGACTCCATTCTCGGACGCGGCATTGCGTTCCCGCCCCGCATCGGGGCCGATGGTCGGCTGGCCTGGTCGGAAGGCGCCCAGAACGTGCGCGAGTCGATCCGGATTATTCTGTTGACCGACCTCCGGGAGCGGCTCATGCGCCCCACCTTTGGTGGCGGGTTGCAGGCCCTGCTCTTTGAGCCCAACACGCTCGCGACGCGCCGGATGCTCGAAGAGCGGACGCGCCGTGCCCTGGAGCGCTGGGAGCCCCGGATTCGGCTGGACCGCGTCACCGCTGAGCCCGATCCCGATGATCCCAGTGCGGCGATCGTCGAGATCGTCTACCGCATCGTAGCCACCGGGGCCCGGGAGCGGACGAGCCTCTCCGTGCAGTTGGACGCCGGGTGAGTGCCACTCGGTCGCACCGCGCCCTGACGAATCTACTTTCCGTTCCTGCCTGACCCGACTTATGTCGCTTCCTGAGCCGACCATTGATGACCGCAGCTACGAGCAGATCCTCGACGAGGCGCTCGCGCGGATTCCGGTGCACACCCCGTTGTGGACGAACTACAACGACAGCGATCCGGGCGTGACGATCCTGCAGGTCTTTGCCTTCATGGTCGAGAGTCTGCAGTACCGGGCGAACCGCGTGCCGGAGCGGAATCGGATCAAGTTCTTGAAGCTGCTCGGCATGGGACGCCGTCCGGCCACGGCCGCGGAAGGACTCGTTGCGTTCCAGTCGCCGCGCGGTCCGCTGCAGGTCGAGACGCTGGGTCCCGACGCGCCGCTGACGGCCGGGTCCGTGCCCTTTCGTACGCAGACTGGGCTCGACGTCCTCCCCGTGGAAGCGCACCTGTACTATAAGGCCGATCCCGAACTGACGGGCGATGCGGCCACAGAGGCGGAGGATCTCTACGGCACGCTGTACGAAGCGTTGAACGAGCCCGGTCGTCAACTCACCTACTACGAGACGCGCCGCATCGAGGCGCCGGCGGCCGGGGCGCCGCTGCCCGAGACCGATCTGAACGAGGACACCGTGGACGGCGACCAGTCCCTCTGGCTGGCGCTCCTGGCGCGCCCCGGCGATGACCTGGAGCAGGCGCGGCGGGCCATCGGCGGGGCCACGCTGTCGCTCGGCGTCGTGCCGGCCCTGCGCGCCGAGGAGCGCGCGGCCGCCGCCGGCGTGCAGCCCGGCATGCGCCGCCGGCTCGCGCCGTCTGGGCAAGCCGATGCGACACCCGCCGGCGATCTCGTCTTTGAACGCCCGCTCGTGCATGAGGACGGGACGTCCGGGCCGGCGCAGTATCAGGCGCTCGACGTGTTGCAACAGGACGATGTCTTGGCGCATCCGGGGCTTGTCACCGTGCGCCTTCCGGAGCGGCCACAGACGTGGTCGACGTTTGGGCCGCTTGAAGGCGGGGTCGGGGCCTATCCACCGTCGCTGGACGAGACCGACGTGGCGGAGCGACTGATCACCTGGATCCGTATCCGGCCGCGCCAGGAGGGCGGGGCCACGCGCAGCCGCGTCCGGGCCCGCCTGAGCTACGTCGGGATCAACGCGGCGCGGGTCGTGCAGCGGGCGCGCGTGGCCTCCGAGTTTCTGGGACAGGGGACGGGGCGGCCCGACCAGCACGTCGCCCTCGTCAACACGCCCGTCCTTCCAGGCAGCGTCGAACTCACCGTCAATGGCGAGACGTGGACGCGCGTCGACGACCTGGCAGCTGCGCCGCCCGAGGTGCCACGGCGCAGCCTCCGCCGCACCGCGGGCGAGGCCGAACGCCGCGAGGTGCCCGAGGCGGCCCGCGTGTATACGCTCGACCCGGCCGACGGTACGGTCCGTTTTGGCGATGGGTTGCGGGGCGCGCGGCCGCCGCGGGGGGCCATCATCCAGGCCCGGTACGACTACGGGGGCGGCCGTGACGGCGTCGTCGGCATTGGCGCCATCAACACGGGATCTGGGCTGCCACCGGGGCTGCAGGTCACAAACCCGGTGCCGACGCACGGCGGGGCCGAGGCCGAAACGGTCGCCGAGGCGGAGCGGCGCATTCCGGGCGAGCTGCGGCGGCGTGAGCGGCTCGTGTCAGAATCCGACTTTGCCGACGTCGCGCGTCAAGCGCCCGGCGTGGACGTAGGGCGGGTGGAGGTGCTGCCCCTCCGGCATCCGAACGATCCCTCGGCCGAGGCGGCTGGGGTGGTGACGGTGCTCGTCATTCCGGCCACCGACCCCGACCAGCCCGACGCGCCCACCCCCGATCGGTTGTTTCTCGATGCCGTGTGCGCGTACCTCCATCCCCGGCGCCTCGTGACGACCGAGGTACACGTCATTGGGCCCACCTACCGGCGCGTGCACGTCGGGGTGGGCATTGAGGTCGTGCCCGGGCGCGATCTGCCGCCGATCCGCGAGGCCGTCCGCACGGCGGTGCGCGACTTTCTGTCGCCGCTCACAGGCGGATTTGCCGAGGCGGGATGGCCTCTGGGCCGCGCCGTGCAGGCGAGCGAACTCATCGCCGTGGCGGCCCGGGTCGACGGCGTGGCGAGCGTCCGCGGCGTGACGCTGGGCACCGATACCGATACGGATTCGACCGATGCGGTCACGCTCGGCCCGCTTGAGCTTCCCCGGCTGGGTGCCCTCGGTGTGCAAGCCGGCGCACCGCCGACGCTCGACGAGTTCACGGCCACGACGCCGCCGGTTACCGAGGGGCCTGAACTGGTCCCCGTACCGATGATCCCCGAGGATTGTTGACGCGAAGGTTGGGACGGTGAACGAGAACGACGCACCCACGCAATGAAGACGAAGATGCTCCCATGAGAGACGTTAACGACACCTCATTTCGGCTCGTGTTTGGTCCCCGGGACTGGACGCGGCGGATGACCGCGGCGCTGCCGAGCGGCGAGGGCGCCGTCGTGTGGGACGCGGACCGGGGGGGCGTGCGCCTCAGGGCGCGGCCGGTGCGGTTTCCGCGCGCCGAGGAGGCGCGGCCGTGGTCCCGGTCGGACCGCCGGGGCGCAGCGCGGGACCGGTACGGGTCGTGGTACGCGGTGACGGACGACCGGGCGGGCATCCGCGTGCGGCCGCCCGGCGGGCGTGGCGAGGCGCTGTTCTGGCCTGATCCAGAGCCGGCAGAGC